>NZ_JALAHI010000034.1 GCF_022711995.1 Enterococcus sp. | reverse complement strand
CCGGTATTCCGGAACAAGTAGCCCATCTGGTCTTGTTTCTCTCTTCCGAAGAGGCAAGCAATATTTCTGGAACAGAGGTTTATGTGGATGGCGCAGAATCATTGCTATAAATGAATTTGAAAAACAAGCAAGAAACAGGCGCGCATTCTCATGCCTGATTCTTGCTTGTTTTTTATAGACTCTCGTCTTTGATAAGATTGGCGATTTCTTCTAGAAAATTTTCTCTTCCATAAAAATCGGCGTTCAATAGCTCAGGGAAAACTGCTTTAAAAAAATAGGCTACACTGGGCCGCTGGTTAAATTGTTTGACTGTCATCACGGCTTCACGAAACATTTCTTTATAGACTTTATCTGGATTGCTTTTGGAAATTTCTTCAAAGGATTCATAGAGCAAATCAATTTTATCGGCAATCGCCAATAACTGTCCCTCCAAGGAATCATCTTTCCCATCAGCTAATCTGCGACGATACGTAGGCTGAAGTGATTCTGGAATCTCTTCTTCAATGAAAGTATCCGTCATCTTTTCTTCTACTGTGGAAAGCATTTGTCGCAACTCTTTGTTAGCATATTTGACAGGGGTTTTGATATCACCAATGAATCGTTCGGTGTAATCGTGATTTAAGGCTTTCTCATAAAGAATCTGCCAATTGATGGAATTTCCCGCCTGTTCCTCAATGTCCGCTAATGTCTGAGCAATCATTGCGACTCGAAACGAATGAGCGGCAACACTATGTTCTGTAAACTTAAAGAACCCTGGTGCCCGTTGAATTTTTTCCAAATTTGCCAGCCCCAAAATAAATTCATTTAGTCCCATCACTAAACCTCCCTTTTCTTTCAAGTATAACAAATCCCCAAAAGACGAACAAATCTTGACTCTGTTGAGTCATCACAACCACTCTCCCTTGAAGTAGACTGCTTCTTTTGTCACATTCAAGACACAAAAAAAGAGCAGCTAGGCTGCTCTGATAGGTAAAAGTTAAGTTTACGCTTTGTTAACGTTAGTAGCTTGAGGGCCACGTTGTCCGTCTTCGATATCGAAAGTAACTGCTTGACCTTCTTCTAAAGTTTTGAAGCCGTCACCTTGGATAGCTGAAAAGTGAACGAATACGTCGTTTCCGTTTTCTGCAGTGATGAAACCAAAACCTTTGTCTGAGTTAAACCATTTTACTGTACCTGTTTCCATAATAAAAAATCCTCCTTGTGTTAAAACACATATTTTGCAATTACTTGTATATGGTGAAAATGTGGGAGATGTTTTAAAATGAAACAAGCTACCATAAATTACCGTAACAAAAACTACACTTCGTATTATAGCACAGTTTTTCTGTTCTGACTATGGCTAACGTAAAAAAAATGAAAACGCAATTATTTCTTAACTTTTTCGGTGTTTTATAACAAAAAAAGGCAGCCCATCGGCTCCCTTTTTTTGACTTCTACCCTTTGCTTAAAACTAATACCGCAAAATCGCGGTTAAACTCTTTTCATCCGGTGCCTCTTTTTGCTCTACGATAAAAACATCTCCACTGTTTTCCAATACATTTTTAGCTAATTCATTCAAGACTTGTCGACGGTCATACTCCGTGTCGGGATCTTCGCCAAACCCATCGACTAAATTCGAAGTCGCGATAAAGAGCTGTGCAATTCGTCCTTCTTTTGCTGCTGGGACGATATCCACTAACTGATCCATGAACTTGCGATCGAGCAGCTTGTTGTAAGAAGCAATTTCATTTTGCTTCAGATCATCAATCAGTTTTTGCCCACACTCCGCAATTTGTTGTGGGGATAATGAAGCAGGTGATGATGCAATGCACGCCTCTTTTTTGAAGTAACTTGTTTTGGCAATTTTCTTAAACAATGTTTGGTTTTCAGGGAGTGCAAAAAGATAAAGTGGTAAATTTTCTTCATTTGGAAATTCATTTTTAAAATAATTGTCTACCGCTTGATAGTAATTGACGTGATCGATTTCAACTTCTTCGTCTTTGGCACTAAAGCCATGATAGGCAACGCCTTCGCCAGAGCTATTGGGACCGCCTTGTGCACTATAGTTGAAGTCGCCGCCCCCACTGATTTCTTCTCCAAGAGCAGTCTCAATGTCGATAGGTGCGTCTTTTGGCAATTCCACTTCAGTAACTTGTTTATTTTCCACACGATACAATTTCATCGAGTCCCGATTCAATGCAAGCAGATAAAAGGCATAATTAAACTGGGCATTTTTGATGATCGCTAACAGGTACGGTGTATCGCCGACATAGTATTGATCATCTACAGGAATACTCAAACGGTGAACCAACATTACTTCTGGGGTAAAAATTATCGCAACACTTTTAGTGCTGCTGCGCCAAAACGTCTGATCTGCAAGCAACGCATCCATTTTTTCCTGAATTTTGTGCCATGAATGCTCGGGATATTTCTTCTCAAATCGTCGTTTTGCTTCTTTGGCAAAGTTCTTGAATTTGATTTGATCTTTCTCGACATTCTGGTGACCCACATGAGTATTTAGCATGATCGTGACAAATGGTCCTTTGATTCCGTCAGTTGTTAATTGTGACAAAAAAGCTTTCCCAAATTTTACCATTCAACATTACCTCCTACTTGATCGGTTACACTTAAAGTGTACCATGCCTATTTTTATCCATAAAGCAAAACGATTGTCTCTACAATGTTTCCAGTCTGTTCTCATTGGCAATCAAGAAAAATAACTATGACTTAGGGTTGCAGGAGGAAGAATTTACAGGTAAAATAGGTTTGTTGTGTTCCCTTAGTTAAATGGATATAACAAGTCCCTCCTAAGGATTAGTTGCTGGTTCGATTCCGGCAGGGAACGTTTGCGTCCGATAGACCGTGTTAAACTCTTGCCAGTCAAGAGTTTTTTTGTTTTTACTGCAAAAGAAGGGCACATTTGAAACAATATTCCCCCACCCCAATCCTTTTTTTCTAAGAGACAAAGTTGACAATTACGGCCAAAAAAACAATCCCTCTGATCGATCTGCACTTTTTTAAAGAATGTCTGTTTCAGACACAAGCGAGGGATCAGAGAGGATTGTTGGTTCAGAATTCTCCAATAAATCAGAAATAGTCTTCTAATATTGGTTTTCCTGTTGGAAGATTATATTTGATACTAGCTATAGCAGCGTCGTCGGCCGCTAATTGTTCCAAGAAGACCATTGTTTCAATCGTTTGGTAACCCATAAACATTTGAACAAAACGTTGGGGGCTTGCTTTTAGCATCGGTAACTGGGTATGGGCTACTTTTTCCACTGAATGCTGGCCATCTTTAATAGCAACTTCGTAAATGCCGTTGTTCCATGGGGCATATTTGTCTTCTTGAATAGCAATAGCAAAGGCGCCATCTTGTTGATACGTAAAAGGATAGTCTTTCAAGAAGCCTTTGACATTGACCACTCGCGCCATCATATCTGGTCTGACTTGATAGTGTGCCATCGGTTTAGCAGCAATTGCTTGACGAATGTCATTGTCGAAACTAGGCTGATAAATGATTCGAGCAACGGAATCCGCATGGGAAACGATCAACCGATTTAACCCATGATAAGCTTCGATATTCAGATATCCCCACTCTTCAATAATGAATTTTCCTTCTTGGATCGTATAAATCAAATACCCTGTGGCCTGTCCAGCGGCATCGCGATAAATGGCAAAAGTATAAGGTTTGCGATACGTAAATTTGATGGTTTCCCACCAGTCTGCTCGTTGCAATGCCCCTTTTTTATGTCTTGGCATGGCATGATAAATCTCGTGGATCACATCTTTGGCTTCTGTCCAAGGCAAGCGTTGGATCGTCCCTGTTACTTTAGGACTATCTGCCCACTCATGTGCCGGAACATCATAGACCATACGTTCAAAGACATATTCATAGCCATAGCGACGATAAAACGGAAAAGAAAAGGGGGCCAGATAGGATAGGATAATGCCTTGCTCGTTGCAATCTTCCAAGATACGAGCCATGATACGATCGATCCTTCCTTGACTCCGATATTCCGGATAAGAGGCAACAAACCCAATTCCTGCCATCGGATAGCTTATGCCATGGAAATCAACGGAAAAGGGGGTAGCCATAATTTGACTGGCTAATTTTCCCTGCTCATCATAAGAGCCATAGTTCCATGAATTTTCTGCTAATAAGCGGTAACGCTCTTTATTTTTTTCACTTAACTCCCATTGAAAAGCATAAGCCACTAAGTCCAACACTTCTTGTGGACCTGCTTCACTCATTTTACGTACATCACTCATCCAAATTCCTCCTAATACTCCCTAAAAACACAAAAAAGGCGTCACAGGACCCCTTTAATATGATTCTTCCATCATAACCAGCATTTTTTTGAATTGTTTGCGCTTGAAATAACCTAAAATCGTTCCCAAGAGCATATCATTCAGTTGCTGTAAAATGCCAAATGACTTCATCGTTTCAGTATAACTCACTTTTGTCTGTTTGTCGTTAAGCGCTGATATTTCATAACGAACGACAAATTCATTCTTTGTGGTCTCTGTCCGAAACTGATAGACTTGATTTTCGATAAGTTCCTCAATTTTGATTTTTGCACGACTGGAGGCTGAAAATTCCTTGACGTACTCATAACCGGCCAACTGTTTGCGAGAAACGGTTTTGCCTGTTGCCTTGCGGATATCAAAGATTACTGAGTCGATTATCTTATCGAAAAAGACTTGACTTGGAACGTTCAATGTTTTTTCAATTTTCATTTAGACTGTCCTCCATTTGATTGATCAGCTTTTTTCTTGCCTTTCATAAACAACAAACCGCCGCCTATCAGTAAAGCAATTCCAGTGGTGAAACTGAAAATGTCTAAACGCATATTGCTTGGGTTCATGCTATACAAAATTACAAGCAACCCGATACTACACAAAAATAAGCCGTTTTTTATCATTTTGATTCATCCCTATCTATTTAATAGTCCCTGACATCCCTACAAAAAAAGAGATTAAACAGCTGCTGCTTGAAAGTATAGCACAGATCCCCATGGTTGCGCTTTGATCAATTCTTTTGCTTTTTTAGCGGCTGCTTCTGAATCGTCAGCAGTTGTAGTAAAAATCAGCTTGATCCCTTGTTTTTCTTTGAAAGTGTAAGATACACCGTCCTCGTTATACCCTTCTAATAACTCTTTGATTGCGTCCTGTTGCATAGCACTTGCGATTGAAATCATCTTTATTCCTCCTTGATAACTTGTGTGATGCGGTATTCAAAAATGAAAAGAACTGCTACCTCAACCTATGAAGCGATAGCAGTTCCTCTCGATTAAAGGGCTATTCGCCTAATTTTGGATCGATTTTGTTTGCTGAAATAACAAATGGTGCCCAGATAGCGAAGGTTACCACCATACATACTAAGGTAACGATCGGTGCACGCCAGTCAGCTCCTGTTGCCAAGAATGATAACAGCATTGGCGGTACCACCCAAGTAACTTGTTGAGAAACGGGTGCGACCAAACCAAAGTAAGTAGCTAACCAACCAATTGTTGTAGCAACAAGCGGTGCGATAATGAATGGAATGAACATGATCGCATTCAATACGATTGGCAAACCGAACATTACTGGCTCATTGATGTTGAAGATACCAGGTCCGATCGACAATTTAGCAACCGTTAGATAATCTGCACGTTTCGAGAATACTAAGATTGCGATCAACAGAACGATCGTTCCTCCTGAACCGCCAAACCATGCAAAAGCATCGAATGAACCACGAACCCACATATACGCTTTGCCATCTTCAATAGCCGCTAAGACGGCGCTTGTACCTGTTTTTCCGTCATATCCTTTTTGGAAAATATCGATATTGATCAATTGAGCTTGACCCCAAACACCTTCCAAAACTGGTGCCAATACGTTTGGACCATGAATACCAAAGAACCAAAAGATTTGTACGAAAACAGTAACGATCAAGACTGCACCTAACCCTTGAGACAATCCCAAGAATGGTTCAGCAATGTATTTTTGAACGAGATCAATAATCAATTGTCCGTCCGTAAGTTTTCCGACAATAAAGTTAATAATAGCAATAACATACAAAGCGATCGTTGCCGGTAAAATTGCGGCAAAAGCTTTTGAAACTGCTGGTGGAACAGAATCTGGCATTTTGATGGTAATATTGGCCAACATTAATTTACAGAAAATGATAACTGAAATTGCACCCATAATCATTACAGTAAAGTAAGCATTTCCATTTAGATGGTTTAAATTTAACCAACCCCAACCGCCAGCTGTAATTCCATCTGCTGTTGCAGACCAGCCAGTTGTTGCTGTCCCAGCATTGATTTCATCCATCAAGTTTGCAGGAACTGTTGTTGCAACAGATGTGCTGTAAGAAAAAGCAATCCCTTGAATCAATGTCGCCATTCCGACGATCCCGCCGGCAAGGTCATTGACACGATATGCTCGTGCTAGGTTATAGCCCCATGAAAAAGCAAAAACCAAACCTGCTACAGCAAGCGTACCATTCCAAACAAACCCATTAATACTAATAATTTCACGTATAACTGGAATCGTACTTGCATCATAATCCGGCCAAAACTGTGGCGGCAAGTCACGAATGATCGCATTGATCATTACGGCGATCGAACCAGCCATTGTCGCGGGCATTGTCCCAATAAACGCATCACGCAACGCTACTAAGTGCTTTTGTGCACCAATCTTCGCTGCTACGGGGAGAATGTATTTCTCCATCCAACTCGTTAATCCATCCATTTTTATGTCCTCCTATAAGTTCTATTCGCCAAAGAAGATTTTTCTAAGAGATAAAATCAACAAATAACTCCTTCTATCCGTTCAAAGATTATTCGTTAGTCATACGTCGATAAATATCTATGATTTCTTTCGCTAGATCTGTAAATGCAATCGATGTCATTAGATGGTCTTGCGAATGAACCGTCAACAAGGTCACAGTCATATGGTTTCCTTGTGCTTCTTGTGTCAACAAACCAGTTTGTGAATGGTGTGCTTCGACTAAAGATGCTTCAGCATCCGCAATCTTTTGGTCCGCCAATTCAAAATTTCCTTCTTTGGCTGCCGCAATTGCCTCCATTGCATCACTTTTTGCATTTCCGCCATACATGATCAAACCCATAATGGCTTCCAAATTTTGCTCGTCCATCAAAAAATCCTCCTCTTACTTCACTACTTCATTAAGCTTTCTGCTTGTGCTAAAACTTTTTCGCCATTCATCATGCCATAATCTGCCATGTTGATGACTTCTAAAGGAATCCCTTTAGGTGCCAATTTTTGCTCAAATTGTGATTTCATAAAACGTACTTGTGGGCCTAACAATAGAACATCTACCGGTTTTGACTCTAAATGTTGATCTGCTTCTGAAGCGGAAACTGCAAAAATATCTGCTTCCATTCCTTTTGCTTCAGCCGCTTTTTGCATTTTCGTTACCAACAAACTAGTACTCATGCCAGCAGAACATACGAGCATAATCGTTTTCTTCGCCATCTTTGTCACTCCTTTCTAAATTATTATTTACACTTAACTATAAAGCAAAAAGCGTGCCAAAATAAAAAAAGGGCAAACCTTGATTTAACAATGGTCTGCACCAATTTTCATTTACACACTTCTGCACTTTTTCGTTACACACTAATATTGTGTGCGGATTCATGATGATTTTTTATTTCGTTTTCTAAAAACATCTGTGTAAGATAGGCAATCTCGTCCTCAGATATTTTGATCTGATAATTTTTTTCGATTTGCAGCAAATTCGTCCGCAACACATCGGTCTCGATACGATAGCGTTTTTGGAAGTTGGCTAAATCCTTGAACGCTCGGGAAGGTTCCTTTTTCAAATTGCTCTCCACCAGAAAAGCAAGATGGATCACTAACCCGGCGTCTACTGTTGGTTCCAAAGTCACGTGCAACTGGTTTTGAACTTGATGAACGATGCGTTGCAAGCTCTCGATCAAATGATAGACCGAGCCCACATGGGTGATCGTACTTTCCAACGAACGGACGATTTTCTCGATGGGAACCTCATCAGAAACGATTCGCTTCAACACATTCAACCGTTCGTCATCAAAGACATCATAGGCTGAAAAGAAAGGGATGTTTTGATAATCGATATCTACTGTGCCCGCGATGGCTTTGATCTCGTATTCTTCCAGCAATCCATCAATGTGCTTCTTGAAAGTTTCCTTTTCAATAAACTGCATCTGAATGATTTCAACCTTCTCTTGATCGACGACTGGGTAAATTCGTTGATACAGCTTGGCTGCCACTCCTTCGCCGGTAAAACAAGTAACGATGACGGCTTTTTTATTGCCCTTGGCTTCACGAACGGTACGGAACTGTTCTTGAATGATCGTCTCAAAGGAGCGTTGGATATTTTGGTAAATGTCCTCAAGACTGCGGCCATTCTCTGCCATCCGCAATGCTTCCAGCACGATCATGGTACTAGACATCGAAATGGCTTTCGTTCGGATCCCCGTTTCTTCATAGATAAGATTTGCAAAAGAATTCAGCGAACCCATATCAGTCAAAAGCAACAGCCCATTACTTAGTTTTTCTTTGTTCTTAGAGACATAAGCCAATAATTTTTCGTACATCGCCCCTACTTCGGTGTCCAACGACATATTCATCGCATAACCGCTAGTGGTCTCCAAAAGTTCCTGTGCGGTCTCTAACATACTGCTGGCAGTCGCTTTTCCATGCATCAATACGATCACTTCCACCTTCTCAAGGGGAATGACGGATTGTTTTTTTACTTGGATGGCTAAAAACATACTAATAAAACCGATTTCATCAAAAGGAATTTCCACATGGCGTTCTTCTTCAATGATCGTCGACAAATCCATCGCTACTTGAAACTCGGATTTCAAGTTTTTCCGAATCGTATTCAAATCTGGGTGGACGATCATATGCCCTTCTTTGACCCGCTCTAACGTACTTTGGAGATGAAGAGCAAAAGCAAAGCGAGCCTTTTCATTGTATGTACGATCCAATTTCTGCTCTGCGATATCATAGAGATGATTCGTCAGTTTCCAAATGTCTTCTGGAATCAACTCTTTGTGGACAGGATTTTGTGTCAGCTCTTCTACATACATTTCAAAGTAAGCATCCACATCTTTGGAAATCAAGTTTTCCAGATCGATCGTTGCCACACCTGTTTCGATCAAGCTAGTGACTTTTTCTTCTATTTCATTATACACTTGCATATTTCTTTGTGGATCTTGTGACCAAACAACATCTTGATCGCCAGGTTCAAAACTCAAGAAATCGCCTTTGCCTTCTAAAAAGCGATCCAGTCGTTCCGCCATTTCTTTGATCTTCAGCAATCCTTTTTGGACTTGCAGCGAGCAGTCTTCCTTACGAATCAATAAATGCTTTTTGCTATAGGTTCGGTAATGCAGGAAAGCTTTGGCACAGACGAGTTTCAAGTCGCGCTTGATTTGACCGATGTTGCCTTCTGCTTCATACAGCATAAAAGCCAAGATGGCATCCCGTTCAACATCGATTCTCTGGTTGAGTCGCGTCGCTTCTTGCTTAATAAATAAGGAAATGATTTCATAACGTTCATCCAGTGAACGGCTTTCCACGTTTGGTAATGTGATCGCCATTGGAATTCGTCGATTGAATGTTGTCAAAAAGCTTTCCGAAGACTCTGTGGTGGCACCGATGATTTGCACGGACGCTTCGTAGACTTGATTGCTTTCCCCTAAAGGACGATAGACCCCTTTATCGATAAAGGTAAACAGCATCTCCTGTCCTTCTGGTGGTAAGCGATGGATCTCATCCAAAAACAAGATCCCCCCGTCGGCTTTTGCCATCAATCCGGGACTATCTTCTGCAGCACCGGTATAAGCTCCTTTACGGATCCCGAAAATATGACCGAATAGTAATTGGGGATTTTGCGCATAGTCCGCACAGTTAAAAGCAACAAATGGCGCATCCTTTTTCAACATTTTTGATTCCACAGCAAAATGATACATACACTCCGCAAATAATGATTTCCCGGTTCCCGTCTCTCCGAAAATAATCGTATGGAGTCCCCGAGGAGGGTATAAAATGGCAGCTTTTGCTTGCTGGATACTCACTTTTAATGAGGCATGAACCCCGACAAGGCTTTCAAAACTGACCTCGGAGGACACATCCACATGAACTTCTTCATTTAACGGCTCATAGATCACTGGCCGCCCGGCGCGTTTACTGATTTTATTTTCTTTAAATAATTCACTGAGATAACGGCTTGCATTGCTGCGATCGATTTGTAAGATCTCCGCCACCTCTATGGCTGTCAAACCTTGTTTGTGCAGTTCGATCGTCTGAAAGATTTCTTCTTTCCTTGAATTCACGAAAATGCCCCCTCAATATTACACACTAGTAATTAACCAACGTTAATAGTAACACAAAAAGACGCTCAATGGCGTCTTTTGCCTTTGTCTTTTTGGCTTTTTTGCTTTTTCTTGGTTTTTTTAGGCATAGTGTGTAATTTTTCAGTATTTTTTCTGGAATTTTTCTGCACACTTTGCTCTTTTTTCAACTCAGGTTTTGTTTCTGGTTGTTCTGTGTGAAGAGCACCTCCGTGTAAGAAAACTTCTTGCAACGAAATGTCTAATTGCGTAGCGATTTTTTTCAAATCCTTTACGGTGTGGTCTTGAACGATGGTGATTACTGTTCCTTCGTTCCCCATCCGTCCCACACGACCTGCTCGATGCAGATAAGCTTCTTTCTCTTTCGGAACCTCGGTATTGACGACATAGCCCAACTGATCCACATCTAGTCCTCTAGCAGCAACATCAGTGGTCAGCAATTCACAGATTTTCCCTTGTCGGAAAGCATCTAATGAAGCGCGGCGGGTCAATTTGTTCTGATCCGATGCCAGAGAAGCAACCGGCAATCCATGATAGAGGAGCTTTTCTTCGGCATTTCCTAATGCGCTAAGCTCATTGAAAAAAATCAACCCTTGAAAATCTGGTAAATAAGCCAACCGCCGCAAAGCATCCACTAATTTACGACTTGGATAATTCAAATAATAATGATGGATCAACCCTTTGCTTTGGTCTTCCTTTGTCACATCGATGATTTCTGGCGTTTCTGAAACCATTTCTATCTCTTTTAGCACTTCATTGGCAGTGGCAGAGAAGAAACTGCGAGTCGCCTGTTTTGGAATAAGCGCTAAAATTTTGCTGGCAAGGCCAAAGGCGCCCTCTTTTAAGAGCTGATCGACTTCATCCAAGACGACCGCTTGAATCTGTTGAGTTTTGACTTTTTTTAATTTGATTAATTCCAATACCCGTCCCGGTGTCCCCACCAAAACTTCTGGTTTCGTCTTTAATTTTTCAATTTGTCGTTTCGTGTTTGCCCCACCAATCAATGGTAAAACCTGTAAATCTAACAACTGGGCCCAGTCCCGAGCCACCTGTGTAACTTGCATCGCCAATTCTTGAGAAGAGGTCAAAATCAAGAGCTGATTGCCTTCGCCGACTTTGACTGCTTCCAATAAAGGTAATAAATAGGCCAATGTTTTCCCTGAACCTGTCGGCGAAACGCCTACTACTGATTGTCCTGCTTTTAAGAGGGGGTAAACCCGTTCTTGAATCAATGAAGGAGCAGAAAAGCCGCTATCCTGCCACTTTTTTTGCCAAACTTCTGATAAATACGTTGCTGTCATACATTCCATTCCTTACTCTTTGTCTGCATCAAAGGTGATTTCTGCGTGTTTTCTCATAAGATAGATGGCTTCATTGACATTGCGAGCCAATTCGATCCATTCTTCATAACGAGCACCCAGTTGAGGATCTGTTTTATTTTCGATAACTGCGGCAAAATCTGCGGCTTCCTCTACCATCGGATTTGCTTGTGCGGTCACTGGTAACACTGTTTCATTATGGGTACGGTCATAAAATACCGCTTGCTCAATGGCATTGATGGCATTTAATTCCAATGTCCCATTTTCAAAATATATTTCTGATTTCAAGTCGGAATTGCCGATTTTGCCCGTTTGAATGGTTACGTCGAAGGTTTCATACCGTAAAATGATCGTACCGATTCCATCAACACCCGTCACAATTTTCCGGGCAAAATAATAAACATTTTGGGGTCTGCCAAACCAAGCCAGTGCTGCGTACACTGGATAGACCCCTAAGTCCGCCAAGGCACCTCCTGAAAAATGAGTTGAAAAAATGTTCGGCTCTTCTCCTGCTAAAACAGCATCATAGCGGGAGGAATATTTCATATAGGTAAAGTTTGCACCAATCACATTGCCTTTTTCCGGTAGGAAAGCCGCAATGGTAGCAAAACTTTTTTCATGGATATTCCGCGCTGCTTCAAAGAATAAGACTTGCTTTTGATTCGCCAATTCAATAATTTCTGCCATTTCTGCTGGTGTTGAAAAAGCCGGCTTCTCCACGATCACATTTTTCCCAGCCAAAATGCCTTGCTTGGCCTGCTCAAAATGCAGACTGTTAGGTGATGCGATATAAACAGTATCTAGTTCTTCTAGTTGAAAGAAAGCCGTTAAATCATCTACACAAGTCACTGTTCCATATTTTTCTGCAAAAGATTGAGCCGTCGCCAACTTTCTTGAGTAAACAGCCACTAATTGGTAGCGACCCGTTTCATGCGCAGCCTGGACAAATTGATCCGTGATCCAATTTGTACCAATTATCCCTAAATGAATCATTCCTATTCCCTCTTTTCTTGTCAGTTCGGATCTTCAAAGGCAGCCGTGAGTTCAAAGGGCACTGCCTGATGAATGGAAATGCTTGTTTCCTCCACAAGACAATTATACGCGAAAACTTCGATTCCGTCTGCTATTGCTTGCCTAATTTTTTCTGCTAGCTCTGGCTGCATGGCGCGATGGATCGTCGCGACATCCACATGTTCAAATTGCACGACAAATAATACCGCAGCATAGTACCCTTCTTGCTTGGCATCGATCAGTTCGCTCACATGCTTCAGCCCACGACTGGTGGGGGCATCTGGAAAAGCACCCACTCGTTTGTTTTCCAAAGTCATCCCTTTGATTTCTACGAAGCCTTTTTCTTCTGCATCTGTTTCAAAATAGAAATCAAATTTTGATTGGTGATACGTCACTTCTTTTTTTAACAGGGTTAGATTCCCCTTGATATGAGGCAAACGGATGGTGCCATCTAGTAACGATTCATACGCCAAACGGTTAGGCACTTGACTGTCGATATTGATCCATTGATCCCCCTTTTTGACTGCAATCAAATCATACTTGGTTTTTCGCTTGGGACTATCCCAATATTGCAAGCTGACCAATGCTCCCGGCACAAGGACTTCCTTTCCCCGGCCGGTGTTTTTGACATGCACCACTACTTCTTCACCAGTCAGCAACTGACAGCGAGCGATAAAGCGATTTTCGCGAATAATAAAACGAGCCAAGTGACTATTTGGATACTCCATTTCTTCCCCTCTCCCACAACAGCCCTGCTTAAAGCCAGCAATCGAAAACAGAATCGTTGATACTGGCTGATCTCCCTTTTTTAAGCAGCGCTTCATAAATTGCTTTTTCCTGAAAAAATTCAAAAAATCATCGCCATACTACGAGACCCTTCTATGAGATTTTACCACAAGGCATCTCTTCTAGTTAGTATTCATCGGTCCTATGTATGTCACATGGGGACCATTCCCACTGAGATCATGGCCGCTTGCTCTAAATCCCTCTTTCAGCAAGCGAAGGAGTTTTACACTTAAAAACTTTTAAAGTTCCGACCAAAGTAGGAGGATTTCTTTGTTCCCCATGGTATACTAATTTCATCAAAGATAGGAATGGAAGTGAAAATGTGAAAAAACGTTCACTGTTGATTGGTCTGTCACTTTTGACCGGTATCGCCAGTTCACTCATACTAAGAAAAGAAAGACAAAAAATAGAACCCCGACAACAATATGTGGGAAAATGGCAATTCACCTCAAAAACGAAAGACACCCTATCTATTGAGATCACTAGCGAGCATTCACTGTTGATCAATGGCAAACTTTCTCCTACCGTCATCGTTGAGCTAACACCATCAAGATTGGTTTTATTAGACGCATTGGGTTACCATCTGATCATCGAGCAAAAAGACCAACACTTCACTCTTTACGATGAAGCAGAAGATTGTTACTACCTATTGACGAAGATTGCTTGATTTCTTCAAACTTTCTTCATGATTTCACCTATAAATGCTCAGATTTTTTACCAGCAAATTTTGCAAATTCATGCTATTATAATAATAAGAAGTGGTTGAACAAGGTGTTCCGTTGAGTGATAGTTGATCGTTCATAATTTAAGGTGTAGGTTCGATTCCTACCTTCCACATTAATTAAAACAGAAAGAAGGGATTTTTATGTTAGCGACATTTGTTTCACTATTTTCAATTTTTGGTTTAGCAGCATTACTTGGTGGATCACTTTTGCTTGCTCGACAATTGATGCAACACGAAACAAGAGCAGTAAAAGTACCTGTAAAAGTAAGTCAGGATCCCAGAGATCGTATTCGTTGATCGCTTTATCTGAAAAAAACGAGTCTGTGCCATAAGTTCAACAAACTGAATATCCGAAGATCATGCCGGAGCATCTGGGATTCAGCAAGTGCTAATTGCGGTTGCTCTCTAGGCTTTCTACGAGCTAGTCTCTATTTGTTCGGATACAACTTGTTGCTTATCTCGCAGTCTTTTTTTTTTGCCTAAATTTATCCTCACTGTAAGAAAACTTTAGCCTAGAGGATCAGTAAGAAGAAAACCAGCATCTTATGAATTTTTGAACTTTCTTGAAGAGTATTGCAAGTCTGGAAACTCTTTGTTAAACTTTTGATTTAGATACAGAAACGAAGGAGTTTACCTATGCAGAAATTAGCCAAAATCTGGTACTCATTGATTGCGGGTCTTGCCACCCTCTTTTTTATTGCCGGAATCCCATTGATCTCCCATGCGGAGGAGATCACGTTTACCCCAGAAGAAATCAAAAACTTTTCCATTGATGCAAAAGCAGCGTTTTCGGTGGATTTCACTACCGGTAAGATTTTATATGATCAAGAGGGCGAAACCCCTATGGGCATCGCCTCAATGACAAAAATCATTAGTCTCTATCTTGTTGCGGAACAAGTCAAAGAAGGCAAGCTGTCTTGGGAGGATCCAGTAGAAATCTCACAGTACGCAGCAGATCTCAGTGTCACCCCTGATTTATCCAATGTGCCTTTGCATCGCGATGTGCAATACACCGTCAAAGACCTTTACGATGCGAGTTATATTCAATCGGCCAACGCGGCAATTGTCGCATTAGCTGAAAAAATCGCTGGATCAGAATCTGCTTTTGTTGATCAAATGAAAGCCAAACTCTCTGAATGGGGTATCACGGATGCCAAAATCGTCAATGCCTCCGGACTGAACAATACTTATCTTGGAGACAATATCTATCCTGGTTCCACTGCCACCGATGAAAATGAATTATCTGCCAAAGATGTCGCAATCGTCGCAAGGCATTTGCTGCAAGACTTTCCAGAAGTATTGGAAGTAACCAGCACTGTTACTAAAACATTCGGTGAAGGTTCTTATTCGCCAGTGGAAATGGTCAACTGGAACTGGATGCTTCCAGGGTTTATCAATGCAAAAGACGGTGTGGACGGCTTAAAAACCGGAACAACTGATTTAGCCGGTGCCTGCTTTGTCGGAACGGCTGTGCGAAACGGTCAGCGTATCATCACTGTCGTCTTAAATGTGAATGGCCATGCTGAAAATCCTAGTGTGCGTTTTACTGAAACAGGTAAACTCATGGATTATTCTTTCGATGTCTGGAAACAAGTTCCTGTGCTATCTGCTGGTGATCAGCTTGAAAATACGAAAACAGTCGCTGTAAAAAATGGGAAAGAACTCACTGTTCCCGTAGCAGTCAAAGATGATCTATCGCTTTGGGTACGTAAAGATATGGACTCAAAAGATTTCACGACTGCGATCGATTACAACAAGACGATGAGCGAAGATGCTGTCTCTGCTCCTATTGAAAAGGAAACTGTTTTAGGAAAAGTGACGGCAACGATTCCTGCGGATCCATTCGGTTATTTGGAGGATAGTGAAATGCCTACCACTGAGCTGGTTACCACACAAGCTGTTGAAAAAGCAAATATTTTTGTTATTGGCTGGCGGTCAGTAACGAACTTCTTTACGAATCTCTTTTAAAAAAACTTCCAGTTTTGGGATTACCGACAACTCCGGTGATTCCCAAAAACTGGAAGTTTTTTATTATGAAAGCAATTCTTCTTTCGTCACAACAGGAGCAATCGGTTCAATCGGAAAATACAACTCTACTTCTCCTTCTTGAAAACTAGGCAGATAGTGTTCTTGAATAGCTGCTGCCAGTTGCACATTGTTTTCCGGAAGAACATCTGTCAGCATCTTTTCGGTCATCATATTCAAGTTAGCCGCATTTGTCTTAACAGCCAGATATTCCATCTCTGGCATTTGCCAACGGACCCAACCCACTGGCGGAAAATCATCCGTAGTGACTTGGACACCCGCCAAGTATCGGCCGGTTTCTTGCCATGGTTCTAGCCAGTTATCGCCATCACTCATCAAACCCCAGTAGTGCAAATTCTCTGCTTCTTGATCGTCAAGTAGAAATTCGATTTCTTGAAAGTCTTTGGTTGCGAGATCCCACAGTGCTGGTACCCATGATGGCCCTTCTTCTGCAAGACCTTTTCCTTCTTTTCCGACCACAAAAAATGCCGGCAGTGTTACTCGAACCACTTCACCTAATTCCATGTTTGCGCCTCCTTCTTTCTTCTCTATCCATTGTAGCGAATACAAGAAAATTCAGCAACTTTGACCACATCCGCAAGCTTTTTCTTCCAAAATTAGGTATACTGTTCTTAGATTTAAAGGAGTGAAAAGAATGGATTTTACGCGAATTGGGCTTTTTAGTATTGCTTATCTCTTAGGAGCAATTTTTGTTTTTTGGTATCGAAAGAGAAAAGATGATCCGGATGTCTTTTTCTTTGAATGTTGTTGGACCATCACTGCACTACTGATTTACTTAGCGATTACAGAATTACTAACGGGGAGTTTCTTTATTGCTGGTCCTCTCAGCTTGGCGGGAATATTTTTGTATTCCTATTTTAAGAACAAGCATCGCTTGGTAAATGGCTTGCTTTTTAACCTCTTCATTTTAAGTTTTGGGATTTATTTGCTGGTCAATCTTTATCGAACAGAGGATATTTTAGTCGGTGGGATTTTAGCAGTCGCACTGGTTGGCTTTTTGCTGGTTTTTCTTTTTGGGCTATACGGATTGGTTATTTTTCTCTATTGGAATTCAATCGTTGTGTTACGGCGAGAATCCCATTCATTGGCCAATCTATTGACTTTGGTCCTCGCTATTGTGCTGACGATTTTATTGTTCTCAGATTCTTTTCTGCATAACCTACCTAACTGGGTCAGTGTCTTATTTACGATTTTTCCCGTTTCATTACTTTATTTTTTTGTGGTTTTTCTCAACTTTTTATCGATCTCAATCATTTACCAGTTTAACCACCCTCGTTATGATCAAGACTTTATTATTGTTTTAGGCGCAGGCCTGCTCAATGGAGAAAAAGTTTCTCCGCTGTTAGCACAGCGAATCGATAAAGCCATCGAATTTTATCATCTGCAATTTCGCGCAAAGAAAACAGCCCCACGTCTTTTGATGTCTGGCGGTCAAGGAAGCGATGAAAAAATTCCTGAAGCAGTCGCAATGAAAGAATACGCCGTTAGTCAAGGGATCCCTGAAAGTGAGATTTTAGTCGAAGCCAATTCGACAACGACTTACGAAAACATGAAATTTTCAAAAGAAATCATGGATTCGTTACGTCCTGAAGGCTATCATGCAATCTTTGCGTCAAATAACTATCATATTTTTCGGGCAGGAATGTACGCTGATCAAGCACACGTCAAAGCAGACGGCATCGGTTCCCGCACTGCCTTTTACTACTTGCCAAATGCTTTTTTGCGGGAGTACATCGCCATTTTGTTCATGCACAAAAAAAGACATATGCTAGCCATTAGCGGGATCGCATTGCTCTTCATTTTAATGACTGTGCTTGAGTTTTTCTTTGGCAACTAGCGCAAATGCCCCTTCTAGGGACATTCGCTCATGAGTCACAGGAAACTCCTGTCCCAGCTAAATAAGCTTTTTAGCTGCTAGCATCGGCGGCGAATTCATCACTCAAAATCAGTTAGGAGTAGTCCTAGCTGATTTTTTCTTTCTTCTCTTTGAAACAGCGCCCTAAACGCATTACAGATAGAAGATCGATTTTTCCCAGTGATCAATTGCCAGAAAAGCAAAAAAAGCGCCCAGATTCAGAAGTTCCTTCCGAATCCGGGCGCTTGCCTGTTTGATCAGAGATGTGTTGGTCGTTGTTTATGCCAAAACCGTTGTTGCCATTTCGCTTTCATGGCTTGCGTCATTGGCTCTGATGCTTCTTTCACCGCACAATATTTATCCACCATAGTTACGATATAGCTTTCTTTATAGCGGGGTGGTGCAATCGTTGCGCCCCACATATGTTTCAAAATAATGTCTCGTTCCAAATCATTTAATTCAGTGATTTTCTCTGCGTTTTTTACGGCAATTCGGGGATGCATATAAGCATGAGTTCCCTCATCGAATTTGGTTGTACGCCAATCATAATAGAAAAGGTCATGCAGTAATCCAGCCCGAGCGGTTGCACGAGCGTCTCCGCCCCATTTCTTTGCCAACTTATAACTGTAATAAGAAACGCTGATGGAATGTTCTAAACGTGTGGAATTCATATGTTGTACAAAATTGGCTAATTTTTTTACAGCTTCTGTCTCTAACAAATCTGCTACATAAGACATATACTCGCTATCTTCTTGCCATTTTTCTGTCATAGATTTTGCCTGCCACCTTTTTGATACTGCTTATTCTTACAAATAGTAGTATAGCATCAGCTTAGATAGAATTCTAGGAGAATCCAATGCATCCCTTTGAGTTTAACAGTTCCTTAAAAAGTCTAGCGAACAAAATCGTACATTAAAATAGCGGCAGCAATAGCGACATTCAGCGATTCTGCTTGCCCATAGATAGGAATATAGACATTCTGATCTGTCAGTTTAAGAATTTCTGGATGTACCCCTTGTCCTTCATTTCCTAAGATAAAGGCTGCTGTGCCAGTTTTAGGCAAATCCGTATAGGAAACGGCCTCTTTGTTCAGTTCCGTCCCGTAAATCATAGTTCCTTGTGCTTTTAATTTTTGGATGAAAGCAGGCACTTCTCCTTCTAGGATCGGCAAATGAAAGTTGCTCCCTTGCATGCTGCGCAAAACCTTTGTACTATAGCTGTCAGCTGTACCAGTTCCTAAAAACACCCCAGAAAAGCCAGCCGCATCAGCTGTCCGAATCATCGTGCCAACGTTGCCTGGATCTTGGACATTATCGAGAATCAGCCAATTTCCCTGAAGCACTTCGTCAACCGGTTCTTTTTCAATCACTGCAAAGATCCCTTGTGGGGTTGGTAAATCTGAGAGAAAAGCAGCTACCTCATCGGAGATACGAAATACTTTGTCTTGATAATCCTTCAACTGTTGGCCACTTTCTTGGATTCCTTTGTCAGTAACAAATAAATAGTGGATCGGGGCGGATGCAGCAATCGCTTCTTGCACCAAATGCCAGCCATCTATTATATACGTGTTGGTTTGATTACGATACTTTTTTTGCGTGAGTTTTTTGACCTCTTTGATCAATGTATTTTTTTTTGAAAGAATTTCCTTCATCCCGTTCACCTCGCTTTATTATAGCATGAGTCGAAAGATGAAACTTGTTCTTTTGCTGGAAAACCGCTATCATATAGCATAAGGAATGATTGAAACGAGGTGGCAGTTGATGAAAAAAATACGTATCCAAGTTGAAGGTCGGGTCCAAGGCGTAGGATTCCGCTACACGACCAAAATGTTAGCTGATCGCATGGGTATCAAAGGTTCGGTCAAGAATGAATCAGATGGTTCAGTGATGATCGAAGCGATTGGTGAAGTAGATCAAGTGGACGAATTTATCGAAGCAATCAAGGACTCCCCGTCTCCTGCAGGTAGAGTAACCCGAACAAAAATCCAAGAAGATCCATCTATCAAAGAAAGAACCAGCTTTGTAGTTGAATATGGGTACTAAATCTACGACGAAAGATTGATTTTTCAATGAATTTTCTTTTGTACATTGAAATAGTCAGTCTTTTTTAGTATAGTTATTTTTGTCTAAATTTATAGTGAAGAGGAAGAAAAGAATGTCAAAAATGAATAAATGGCTGCTCTCGTCTGGATTGTTAGGACTTTTACTGACTTTATCTGGATGTGTCAGCACAAACTCTGATGGTACACCCAATGAAAACGGCATGATCTATCGTTTCTTAGTGAAACCATTAGGTAATTTGATCACCATGCTGGTAGAAAACTTCGATTGGTCTTATGGTTGGGCAATTATCGCTGTGACAATCGTTGTTCGCCTCATTATCTTACCCCTCGGGATCCATCAATCGAGGAAAACCATGATCCAAAGTGAAAAAATGCAGTTCTTGAAACCACAGGTTGATATTGCCCAAGCAAATTTGAAAAAAGCAACCACCCGTGAAGAACAAATGCAGGCCCAAGCAGAGATGCAAAAGATTTATTCTGAAAATAATGTCAGCATGTTTGGCGGAATTGGTTGTTTGCCGTTGCTGATTCAAATGCCGATATTTTCAGCTTTGTATTTTACCGCTCGCTACACACAAGGAATTCAAAATTCGGAATTCTTTGGGATTTCACTAGGACAACCTAGTTTCCTATTTGTAGCGATCGCTGGTATTTCGTATTTGGTACAAGGGTATATCTCAACCATCGGTATTCCGGAAGAACAAAAGAAAACCATGAAAACGATGCTGATCGTTTCGCCATTAATGATCGTCTTCATGTCATTAAGTGCCCCTGCCGGTGTAACATTATACTGGGTAGTTGGTGGGGTCTTCAGCTGTCTGCAAACATTTATTACAAATGTGATCATGAAGCCTAAGATTCGTGCCCAAGTCGAAGCGGAGATGAAAGCTAATCCACCGAAAACAGTCGTGACACCTCGTAAAGATGTCACCCCAGCTGAGCCACAGCCAAAAGCACCAAAAAACTTGAATGCTAAAAGTAGTAAAGGCCGTAATGCCGGCAAGCAACAACGCAAATAAGTTTAAAACTATGACCGAAGGTTTTTGGTCATAGTTTTTTTTGATTGTTTTTTTCGCGTATTCTTCTCTGATTGGATTGCGCATAGAAAAAAGATTCGCTATAGTGAAAGAGAGGTGAGTTCATGTTTCAAGCATATAGCAATATTTTCGTGATTTTTAGTTTGATGTTTATCGGCTACTGGTTATCTTTTAAACAATGGTTCTCAAACCGCACAGCGGATACCTTTTCAAAACTTGTTTTAAATCTTTCCCTGCCAGCGAGTATGTTTTTGAATATCATCAAAAATTTTACCCGCGATGAATTTTTGTCCTTATTTTCGGGAATGATCATTCCGCTATTATCCATCGCCATTACATATGGCATCAGTAAACTTTGGCAACGACTCTTTCATGTCAATGACCGTCATCACGGCGCTTTCTCAACCATGTTTACTTTCTCCAATACGATTTTTATTGGTTTACCGATCAATTTAGCTATTTTCGGTGAAAAGGCTGTGCCTTATGTCTTACTTTATTACATTGTTAACACGAGTTTGTTTTGGACGGTTGGGATCTATGAGATTGCTCGAGACAGTCCTAGTTTTGGCGAAGCAAAAGTTTCTTTTCATCCTTTGGTTGTGCTGAAAAAAATCTTCTCGCCGGCATTGATTGGTTTTATTGTAGGTTTGATCTGGATGATGCTGGATTTTCCACTACCGAAATTTATTGCGGGTTTAGGCGGTTATCTCGCTGAGTTGACTACGCCTCTTTCCATGTTCATCATTGGGATCATCGTTTATTACAGCGGCATCAAGAATTTACGTATGACCAAGGATCTTGCCGGTGTCCTCGTAGGTCGTTATCTGCTATCGCCATTGATTGTTTGGCTGATTGGTCAATGGATTCAAGTTCCTTCATTGATGCTGCAAGTCTTTATCATTCAAGCATCGATGCCTGTTCAAAATTCTGTGCCGATCCTAGTTAGAAATTACCAAGGAGATGAAGAGTTTGCTGCTTCTTCATTAGGCTATTCTGTTTTGATTTACATGATTTACATTCCGGTATTATTAGCCATTTTATTATGATATGTTGGGAAAATGTCTATGTATAAAAAACGATTCGAGGTTCTATCACTTCTAAGAAAGATAGCGTCTCGAATCGTTTTTTTGTATAGCTAATGAGAAATTACTTGCTTACAACATATCAAACAACGACAATTGATTTTCATCTGGTAAATCTTTTAAGACACCATTGTCTGTCATGTATTCGATCAATGTTTTCGATACTTTGCCTCGATTGGCCAAATCTTCTTTGGACAAGAACGGGCCGTCTTTCCGGGCTTCACAAATTTGTTTAGCTACGTTAAGACCCAAACTTGGCACTGCTCGAAGGGGTGCGATCAGTTTATTGCCGTCGATCACAAAGTTTTCAGCATCTGATTTATACAAATCGATCATTCCAAACTCATAGCCTCTTTCCAACATTTCATTGGCCAATTCCAATACTGTCAGCAAGTTTTTTTCTTTTGTAGAAGCATCCATGCCTTTGTCATTGATTTCTTGCATTCGTTCTTTTACTGCTTCTTTGCCTTTTGACATGGCGATCAAATCAAAATCATTCGCGCGAACGGAGAAATAAGCACAGTAATACAAGATTGGGAAGTATACTTTGAAGTAGGCCACCCGCAATGCCATCAATACATAGGCTGCCGCATGGGCTTTCGGGAACATATACTTGATTTTCGAACAAGAGTCGATATACCATTCAGGAACATTATTTTCCCGCATGGCTTGCAGATACGTATCTCGCAACTCATCTGGAATCTTGTTCCATTGGCCTTTACGCACTGTTTCCATGATTTTGAAGGCCATACCGTCATCTAACCCAGCATGGATTAGATAAACCATGATGTCATCCCGACAACCAATTACTTCGGCCAAATTGGCATCTCCCCGGCGAATCAATTCTTCAGCATTTCCTAGCCAAACGTCTGTCCCGTGGGAAAGACCTGAAATCTGCAACAACTCTGCAAAAGTTGACGGATGGGTCTGTTCCAACATGCCCCGAACAAAACGGGTCCCAAACTCAGGAATCCCCAAGGTGCCGGTTTTAGAATAAATCTGCTCTTCTGTTACCCCTAAAACCTCCGTGCCGCCAAAAATCCGCATGACTTCCGGATCATCCGTAGGGATTGTTTTAGGGTCGATTCCTGAGAGATCCTGCAGCATCCGAATCACTGTCGGATCATCATGTCCCAAAATATCGAGTTTCAAAATGTTGTCATGAATCGAGTGGAAATCAAAGTGAGTCGTTTTCCATTCGGAGTTCATATCATCTGCAGGGTATTGGATCGGTGTGAAATCATAGACATCCATATAATCGGGGATAACAATGATCCCCCCCGGATGCTGTCCAGTGGTCCGTTTAACACCTGTGGCTCCTTTTGCTAAGCGATCCACTTCTGCTGCTCGATAATGAAGGTTATGATCTCGCTCAAAACCTTTCACAAACCCAAATGCGGTTTTGTCCGCTACTGTACCGATCGTTCCCGCCCGATAAACATAGTCTTCACCAAAAAGGACTTTCGTATAATTATGGGCTTCAGGTTGATATTCTCCAGAGAAGTTCAAATCGATATCGGGTACTTTGTCCCCGTGGAATCCTAAGAAGGTTTCAAACGGAATGTCATGACCGTCTTTGTTCAGTCGAGTGCCGCATTTCGGACATTTTTTCTCAGGCATATCATAGCCGGAGCCATAAGAACCATCCTCGTAAAACTCTGAATATTGACAGTTAGGGCAATAATAGTGAGGCGCCAATGGATTCACTTCCGTGATCCCCGTCATCGTTGCGACAAAACTAGAACCCACAGATCCCCGTGAACCAACTAAATAGCCATCTTCATTGCTCTTATGCACTAGCTTTTGAGAAATTAGATAGATCACGGAGAAGCCATTCCCGATGATGGAATCCAATTCTTTTTTCAAACGTTTTTCAACGATTTCAGGTAAAGGATCGCCATATAACTCTTTGGCACGATTGTAACTTAAATCCGTGATCTCTTGTTCAGAACCAGGAATTTTTGGTGTATACAAATCATCCTTGACAGGAATGACTTTCTCACACATATCCGCAATTTTATTAGAGTTGGTGACAACGATCTCTTTGGCGGTTTCCGGCCCCAAAAATTGAAAAGCAGTCAGCATTTCATCGGTGGTCCGAAAGTGGACAGCAGGTAAACTATGGCGGTTCAGAGGATTGGCTCCCCCCATTGAATTGATCAAAATCTTACGGTAGATCGCATCTTCTTCATTCAAATAATGCACATTGCCTGTTGCTACTACTACTTTACCTAAATCCTTCCCAATCTCAATCAGATTGCGAATAATGTCTTCTAAGTCCGACTCATTCTTAACAAGTTCGGTCTCAATCAAATGTGCGTAGACTTCTTTAGGCATCACTTCGATATAATCATAGAATTCTGCTAATTTCCGAGCGGCTTCTACCCCTTTTTGCATCATTGCGACGAAGACCTCGCCTTTATCACAGGCAGTACCTACAAGCAATCCTTCCCGCAATTTCACCAATTCCGAGCGGGGGATCCTTGGCACTTTGTCATGGAAATACTTCACATTTGACATGGAGATCAATTTAAAGAGATTTTTTAATCCCGTTTGTGTTTGAGCTAGAATGGTTGCATGGAACGGCCGGGCCGCTTTAAAGGAGTTCTCTCCCCCCACGTGACGATTCAAATCTTCATGAAGCAGCATATCATGCTTTTCCATCGCTTCTTTGACAAAGATCCAAGCCAAATGCCCCGTTGCTTCCGCATCATAGATCGCCCGGTGATGCTGCTCTAAACTGACGCCGAATTTCTTAGATAAAACACCGAGACCAAAACGTTTGAACTCAGGATATAAGTAACGCGCCAGTTCTAATGTATCAATAACGGGATTTTCCGCTTCTGGAATCCCATATTTTCGATAACTCGTATTTAAAAAGCCCATATCAAAAGAAGCGTTGTGGGCAACCAGAATCGCACCTTCGGAAAATTCTCTAAAGAGACGCAAAACTTCTTCTTCTGATTTCGAACCGCGAACCATTTCATCGGTGATCCCGGTCAATTCGACAGTGGTGCGCGACAAAGGGTGTCCCGGATCAATGAATTCATCAAATGAGCCTTCCACGTTGCCTTTATGCATGCGGACAGCCGCTAATTCGATGATTGTATCATAAACCGCCGATAGACCGGTCGTTTCCACGTCAAATACGATATAAGTGGCATCCGTCAAAGGAACAGGTTTAGGATTATAGGCTACTGCAACACCATCATCAACAATATTGGCTTCCACCCCATATAAAATCTTAACTCCTGCTTTTTCACCGGCATGATGGGCATCTGGGAAAGATTGTGCGCCACCATGATCCGTAATGGCGATGGCTTTATGTCCCCATTTACCCGCTTGTGCCACAAGGTCACTAATATTGTTGGTGGCATCCATCGTACTCATGTTTGAATGCAGATGCAGTTCCACTCGCTTTTCCCCTTCAGGCGCATAGTCTTTCCGAATCTCGTGCTTTACCTCGATCAAGTCTTGCGCATTCATGACAAGATCCCGCATAAAAGTATCTTCTTGCACACTTCCCCGTACTTTTACCCAGCTGCCTTTGGAGATCGCCTCAAAAATTTGTTCATCTTTTTCATTATTGGAGAATTTTTTGATACTAAAAGAGGATGTATAATCGGTGATTTTCAGTATCAAAATCTTCCGTTTCGATCGTAATTCTCGGACTTCTTTATCAAAAATGTACCCTTGAATCGTCACTCGCCGTTCTTCTTCAATGATATTGATCATCGGCGTTACAGGTTCATCTGCTGGAATGTTTCTTCCTAGGGCAATCGGTCCATCAAACTCAACTGCTTTGACTTCTTTTTTCCGTTGTTCGTGAGCAATCAAGTTTTCAGCAGCTTGCAATTGGAAAGCAGCCGTCTGCTCTTCTTTCCGGGCTTCCAATTCTTTTAAAGCTTCTTCCGCTTGCTTGACATCCATTTCAGGAATGATCCGAAACTTTTGAAAACCAAACGTTTGGTAATTTTCCTCAATGATCGGCAAATATTGCTGCTGCAAAATGGCGATCACTGCCTCATTGGTCACTGGTAGGATCACCTTTTTTTCATTCACTACAGGTAGCTGATTCTTAATGACTTGCTGCACTAGTGGACGATCACAATTTTGATTGGCCAGGGCCAATGGCCAATATTCTTGAATCAGTTGTTGATCAAAGGTATTCTCCTTGGCTTCAATAACCATTCGTACAGCAGCTATGTCTTTAAAAGCTAGTTCCAAATGTTGTTTAAATGATTGATACACCATAACAGGGAGCAGCGCATCAAATTGCAAGTAAAACGTCCAAGCTTTTGACTGGCGGTGTACCACGACTTGCTTGATTTGAGCGGTCTGTATCAAAGGATGTTGGCGTAAATTAGGACCAGCATTGATTTGCTCTAATAAGATCTCAAAGGTCTCTCTTTCTTTTGACAATTGACCATCCTCCTTTTTCTCAGTATTAATTAGTATACCTCTTTTTCTTTTGTCTTTCATTAAAAAATCGAGAAAGGGCTGCTCCCTTCCTCGATTTTTGACATGGATCATTCGGATGCGGTCAATAAGATCGTTAATGTCGTTGCTACTTCTTCTTTGCGGACTTCAACGGTGGCATCCGTATGTTTGATTTTAATTTCGACAATGCCTTCGGTTGCTTTGTTGCCGATGGTCAAACGAATCGGACAACCAATCAAATCGGCATCGGCAAATTTGACACCTGCTCGTTCGTTGCGATCATCGACTAGCACTTCATAACCGACAGCAAGCATCGCTTCCTCTACTTCCTTGCACAATGCGGTCTGATAGGAATCCTCCATCGTAGTTTGAATAATATGGATATCGTAAGGTGCGATCTCTTTAGGCCAATCGATACCGTCCTGATTGCCATGTTGTTCCACGATGGTTGATAGGAGTCGGGATACCCCGATACCATAACAGCCCATCAAAACAGGCGTCTCCTGCCCGCTCTCATCCACCACCGTGGCACCAAGTCTTTCACTATATTTGGTTCCAAGTTTGAAAATGTGGCCGACTTCAATTCCCCGTGTGAAGGTCAAGACCCCTTTGCCATCTGGAGAAGGATCGCCTTCTTGGACTAAACGAAAATCAGCAAACGCCAATGGAGTAAAATCTCGGCCAAGATTGGCGTTTTGATAATATTGTCCCGGTTGATTTCCAAAAACGATTACGTTGGCCAAGTCTTGCACATGCTGATCGGCATATAAAGGAACAGCATCCGGCACATCGATCGGACTGATTGATTCGGTCTGCAAATGACACCGTACTTCTTCTGGTGTGGCAACTTTCAATTGATCCGCATCAAGAAAATTTTTGACTTTTGCTTCATTCAATTGATGATCGCCCCGAAGAAGAATCATGACTGGTTCACCATCCGCCAAAACTAGAAAGGACTGGACGATTTTGGTCAAATCACTCTCACAAGCTGCCGCTACTTCTTCCAAAGAATAAGAAGGATCAACTTGCAACTCTGTTCGTTCGAGAAAAGTTTCGTGAGATTTCTTTGACACATACAAACTCGTCGCCATCTTCCAATTTGCCACATAGTCACTTTCCGATGAATAGCAGATCAATTCTTCCCCGATCTGTGACAGTGCCATGAATTCTTTGGAATCGTGGCCCCCCATCAGACCGTTGTCGCCGATCACTGCCCGATAGTCCAAACCACATCGTTGCAAGATCGCATGATAAGCCCCTTCATATCGACGGTAAGTAGCATCTAAGCTGGTTTCATCTGCATGAAACGAATAGCCATCTTGCATAATGAATTCCCGGCTGCGGATCAAGCCAAATCGCGGCCGTTGTTCGTCGCGGTATTTGGATTGGATTTGGTACAAACTGATCGGCAGACGCTTATAGGAAGAAATCTCGCTTTTGATCAACTCCGTAAAGGGTTCCTCATGGGTTGGTCCTAAAACATATTCCCGTTCGTTCCGATCAGCTAATTGATACAAGGAGCGCCCATAAAGGCCATCTCGACCAGTGGTTTGCCATAATTCCAGAGGCAATAAGACCGGCATCGTCATTTCCACTGCATCGATTTTGGCTAATTCCTCCCGCATCAATTTTTTGATTTTCTCCAACACCCGCTGGGCCAACGGCAAATACATGTAGATGCCTGCTGCTACTTGCCGGATATAACCGGCTCTAACTAAAAGCTGATGACTCAATGTTTCCGCATCACTTGGTACTTCTCGCAATGTCGGAATAAACAGTTTCGACTGCTTCATTTTTTTCTCCTTTGCTGCAAACACTTTGCTATACCATACACCCTTCTTGGCATCAATCAGTTATTTTTCTTTGTCAAAAGAAAAAGCGCTGAATATCATTCCAAGTTACTAACACCATCAGCAACATCAAAAAGCCAAACCCAATTAATGTGATGATTCCTTCTTTTTCTTGACTGATCGGTTTACCTCGTAAGCCTTCCAGAATATTCAAGACCAGTTTGCCCCCATCCAACCCTGGAATAGGCAACAAATTAAAGATCCCCAAATTGATCGAGATAGCCGCCATCATTGCGATGACTGTGGTCACCCCTTGCGAAGCTGCTTGTGAGGACAACTGGAAGATCGCTACAGGACCACCTAATTTATCCAAATCTGGTTGCAGAATCAAATTACCCACGGCACGAAAGATCAATAATGCATTGCTAAGAGTCATCTCCAAGCCACCCAATAGCTTGTCGCCAAAGCTCGATTTCAAACCTGGACTAATTCCCATGTAACCAACTTTTGATCCTTCAGACGCTTTTCCTTCCGGTGTTGCTTCAAGCGTCAAAGTTTCGTTTCCTCGTTTCACTTCAAGAGGAATTTTCGTATTGGGATAGTTTTGGATCTCACTACTCAATTCCTGCCAGTTAGACACGGACTTACCGTTAACAGCTAGAATCTTATCGCCATCTTTCAAGCCTGCCGCAGCTGCTGGTGAGCCGGTTTGGATACCAGAGATACTGGTAGTAGTGACATCTTGCACGCCGCCTTGTGCGAACACTAGTCCAGTGAACAAAACAAAAGCTAAGATGAAGTTATTCATCGGTCCCGCAAAATTGGTCAACATTCTTTGCCAAAGCTTCGCCGATTGAAATTGTACATCTTTCGGCGCGATTCTGACTTCGACACCATCCTCATGAATGATGGTTGCATCATGATCGACGGCATACGTAACTTTTTCTTGTTCATTTCCATTGATATACCCTGAGATAGTCAATTTCTCTTCCAGATCAAAATCTACAACTTCCATCGGGATGGCATTGGCCAACTGGACTTTTTTGCTCGTATTGATCTTGATAACTTTCCCGTCCTTATCTTGTACCAGTGAGACAGGCATCCCTGGTGTTAATTCAGTTTCATCTTCCCCCCAGCCTGCCATCTGAACATAGCCGCCTAACGGTAACATTCGAATCGTATATGTCGTGCCATCTTTGCCTTGGTGAGCAAAAAGTTTTGGTCCCATTCCGATGGCAAATTCGCGAACTAAGATCCCTGCCCGTTTGGCAAAGAAGTAGTGCCCAAATTCGTGGATCACGACCACAACAGAAAATATGATAATAAACACAAGAATCGTTTTCATTCTGTTTCCTCGCTTTCACTGTTCCCTCTGGTTAAAGGGGAAACCTTTCTTTATTTTATCATACCAGCCCCTAATGAGGAACTTCCGGCGTTATTGTAACAAGAATTTAAAGAAGTGACACCATCACTAACGGGATGCTATTTTTTTCCTTCCCTTCGCCTCTTGCGGTTGCCTGCTTTTCCCCACAACTACACCGGAATCAATAAAATCACACCTTCAACCATACAAGCATTAAAAAACCTCTAAATGAGCCCGCCTGTAACAGCAACGTTCATTTAGAGGTATATCAGAATTATTTTTAATTTCGAGTTTCGAAAAAAACTTAAAAATCGACAGTGTCCTTGATCACGTACTTTCTAAAAAACACCTAATAAGTACATGATTGGAAAAACAAACAACATGCTGTCAAATCGATCAAGGATCCCACCGTGACCAGGTAAAATATTTCCCGAATCTTTTACACCGTAATGTCGCTTGATGGCAGATTCAACGAGGTCGCCAAATTGGCCAGCAATAGAAAAAATGATTGTCAACAAAATCATGACCAAACTTCCATGACCAAAGTAGTCTTTTCCTGGGAAGGTGAGCAAATAAAGAGCCGCGACTACAACGGCTGATGCAATCCCGCCTAATGCCCCTTCAATGGTTTTGTTGGGCGAGATTTCCGGCCATAATTTGTGAGCTCCAAACCGGCGACCAACCATATAGGCGCCAATATCTGTCGCCCAGACAACAAACAGACCAAAGATCAAGACAATCAATCCATCTGGCGCCAAGCGGGCCGTCAAGAAGCGTTCAAAGCCCACCCCTACATACAGACTGACCAAGACAGGAAAACCTGCTTCATCGATAGTATACATGTTTTTAGAAACCACGGCGATTCCTAATAACAATAGAACGATCAAATAAAACAATGCGCTTTTATCTGTATTCGCCGGTAAAAAGGCAAACCAAGGATCCTTTGGTAAAACCAGGATCACAGCCCCAATAATCGACAAGACCCCTTCAAAACTGAGAACTGCTAATCCTTTCATACGGAAGAGTTCAAATACACCAATTCCCGCAAGTAAGGCTGCCGTCAATTCGATGGCTATTCCTCCGATATAAATCACAGGTAAAAAGAATGCTAATGCCACCACTGCGGTGATCACACGTTGTTTCACTGTTTATCCTCCTCCTTGTTCACCCCACCAAAACGCCGATTCCGCTGCTGAAAACTGCCGATGGCAGCCTCTAACAGCTGGGCATCAAAGTCAGGCCACAATGCTTTAGTGAAAAAGAGCTCGCTATAAGCAATTTGCCAAAGAAGAAAATTACTGATCCGTTCTTCCCCACTCGTTCGGATCACCAATTCAGGATCCCGAAGTGCCACTGGCAAAAAGCCAGTCATTAGATGTTTTTCCAACATTTCCTCTGTGACTTCCACAGATTCCTGTGTGTGGTCGAGTTCTGCATAAAGCGTTTGGATTGCTTGCAACATTTCTGCGCGACTGCCATAATTCAATGCGAAGTTCAGCACCATTCCTGTATTTTCCTTGGTCTGTTCAATGGCCCGCTTGACCGCATCTTGGGTATGGGTAGGCAGATATTCGGTAAAGCCCATCACATGGACTTTGACATTTTCTTTGATCAACTCGGGTACAAATGTGTCAAAAAAATCAACAGGCAATTGCATCAAATAATCCACTTCTTCATTCGGCCGTTTCCAGTTCTCCGTTGAGAAGGCGTACAATGTCAAGACTTTTACACCTAACCTTGAAGCATGGGTCGTAATCGTCTTAACGGTTTCCATCCCTTGTTTGTGCCCTGCTACTCGCGGCAAACGCCGATTTTGAGCCCAGCGACCGTTTCCATCCATAATGATCGCAATATGCTGAGGCACAGATAATGCCGGATCAAATTCGAACTCAGTTTCTTCCTTAACATATTTGTCTTTTTGTGGAAAAAAACGCAACATATGATTCGCTCCTCTTCCGTTTCGTAAAATTCATCCTTCTCATTATAACAATAATCATATTTCTTGCCTATGAAAAGTAAAAAAAGAAATCTATATTAAAGAAAATCAAAAACATTTTTTCTTTTTGTTAAGAAAAAGAGACTGTACCATAAGTCTCCTACAAGTAACCATATCCGAACATTAACTAGTATTGCTCCTACGGTGCAGTGGCTCCTCGTCGCAAAAAGTCAGAGGAATCTGTAGCAATAGCATATGATTCGGTTTCACTTGTTGGATGTTGACTTATGTCACAGTCCCTAGTATTGCTCCTACGGTGCAGGGACTCCTCGTCGCAAAAATCCGAGGAATCTCTAGCAATAGCATATGATTCGGTTTCACTTGTTGGATGTTGACTTATGTCACAGTCCCGCTTCTTATACTTCTAATAATTCTTGTTCTTTTTCAGCTGCGATCTGATCGATTTCTTTGATACTGTTATCTGTCAGTGTTTGGACTTCTTTTTCTGATTCTCGCAGATCATCTACCGTGATATCGCCAGATTTTTCTTGTTTTTTGTAAGCATCCATTGCATCACGACGAATATTACGAACAGCGATTTTGGCGTTTTCCGCTTCTTTTTTCACGTCTTTTGCTAATTCTTTCCGGCGTTCTTCCGTCAATTGCGGGATAACTAAGCGGATCACTGATCCGTCATTGGCAGGTGTGATACCAATATCGCTTTGCATGATTGCTTTTTCCACTTCTTGAATCATGGTTTTGTCGAAAGGCGTAATCATCAAAATCCGGGCTTCAGGAATCGTGATCGATGCCATTTGGTTCAGCGGTGTTGGAACACCATAATAGGTTACCATCACACGGTCTAAAATACTTGCGTTCGCACGGCCAGCACGAATTTGTCCTAGCTCACGTTGCAAGTTTTCTGCTGCTTTTTTCATTTTATCTTTTGCTTCTGTTAAAATTTTGTCAGCCATTCTATTTCCCCCTCACTGTCGTTCCAATATGTTCTCCTAAGATTGCACGGCGGATATTTCCTTGTTCATTTAAATTAAAGACAACTAACGGAATATCATTATCCATGCTTAATGAGCTTGCAGTGGAATCCATGACTTGCAATCCTTTCGAAATCACTTCCAAGTGCGTAAGTTCTTCAAACTTCACGGCACTTTGGTCGAGTTTTGGATCTGCTGAGTAGACACCATCCACGTTATTTTTTGCCATCAAGATCACATCGGCATTGATTTCAGCCGCTCGCAAAGCAGCCGTCGTATCCGTTGAAAAATAAGGATTTCCTGTACCACCGGCAAAGATCACTACGCGCCCTTTTTCTAAATGCCGTTCTGCCCGGCGACGAATATAAGGCTCTGCGATTTGGCGCATTTCGATAGATGTTTGAACGCGAGTCGGCACACCAGCATTTTCAAGGGTATCTTGCAAAGCCAATGCATTCATGACAGTTGCTAACATCCCCATATAGTCTGCTTGTGCACGTTCCATGCCCATTTGAGCGCCGATTTGACCACGCCAAATGTTACCCCCACCTACTACGATCGCCATTTCAACGCCAAGTTCATGAACCTCTTTGATTTCTTTGACGATTTCTTGAATCGTTGGCGGTTTGATACCAAAGCCTTCATCTCCTGCCAATGCTTCTCCGCTCAGTTTTAACACAACACGTTGATATTTTGCTTTACCCATGATGATTCCTCCGTACATTCTCCAATACTATTGTAGCATATTGGCGCCATTCTGTTTGAATTTGTGCAATTTTTTTGAAAATCGGTTTTTGCTTAAAAAAAGGGAGCGCACTTCCATGCGTTCCCATCTGTTCGAGGAACAGAATTATTTTTTGACTTGGCTCATAACTTCTTCTACAAAGTTATCTTCACGTTTTTCGATACCTTCGCCGACTTCAAAACGAACAAATGATTTCACTGTTGCGCCTTTTGAAGCAACAAATTTTTCAACAGTCATGTCAGGATCTTTAACGAATGGTTGGTCAACCAAAGCGATTTCTGCTTTGAATTTTTTCAAACGGCCTTCAACCATTTTTTCAACGATGTTTGCTGGTTTGCCTTCGTTTAATGCTTGTTCAGTCAAGACTTGTTTTTCGTGATCCAATTCTTCTTGTGAGATTTGAGATTCATTCACATAGCGAGGATTGATGGCAGCAACGTGCATCGCTACATCTTTCGCTACTGATTCGTCCGTTGTTCCTTCAAGAACAGTCAAGACAGCGATACGTCCGCCCATGTGCAAGTAGCCACCGAAAGCAGAGTTGTCATCTTTTTCAACAACTTCAAAACGACGGAAGCTGATTTTTTCACCGATTACTTGCGTTGCTTCGATCAAAGCTGCTTCCATTTTACCTTTTGATGTTTCTAACTGCAAAGCAGCTTCCATATCAGCAGGTTTGTTTGCAGCGATTACTTCTGCGATTTCTTTAACTAAATCTTGGAACATTTCGTTTTTAGAAACGAAGTCTGTTTCAGAGTTTACTTCAACGATTGCAGCGGCATTGCCGTTGATAGCAACAGATGCCAAACCTTCTGCAGCAATACGGTCATTTTTCTTTGCAGCTTTAGCCATTCCTTTTTCACGCAATAAATCAACGGCTTTTTCGATATTTCCTTCGACTTCGACTAAGGCACGTTTTGCATCCATCATACCTACACCAGTCATGTCGCGCAATTCTTTTACTAATTTAGCTGTTACTTCTGCCATTTTTTGTTTTCCTCCTAAATGTCATTTAACAAGCCTAAACTTGCCTTTTAAAAAAGCTGTTTCAAAGGAGAGTGAGGCTTGGCGCCTAGCCTTTGAAACAGCTCCATCATTTCTTATTCAGCTGATACATTGTCGCCTTCGACAACATCAACGATTTCTTCGATTGAAGTAGCATTTTCTGTTGATTCAGCAGAAAAATCTTCTTCAACCACTTGGTCTTCGCCTTGGTTGCCTTCGATGAATGCATCTGCCATTTTAGCAGTGATCAATTTAACGGCACGAATCGCATCGTCATTTGATGGGATAACTACATCGATCTCATCTGGATCACAGTTTGTATCAACCATCGCTACGATTGGGATATTTAATTTACGTGCTTCTTGGATCGCAATGCGTTCTTTGCGTGGGTCAACAACGTACATTACATCTGGAATTCTAGGCATATCAGCGATACCGCCTAAGAATTTTTCAAGACGTTCACGTTCTTTGTTCAAACCAACGACTTCTTTTTTAGGAAGGACATCAAATGTGCCATCTTCTTCCATTTTGCTGATTTGTTTCAAACGAGCAACACGTTTTTGGATGGTTTCCCAGTTTGTCAAAGTTCCACCCAACCAACGATGGTTTACGTAGTATTGACCTGAACGGATTGCTTCTTCTTTGATTGCTTCTTGGGCTTGTTTTTTTGTTCCTACGAACAAAGCAACTCCGCCTTCTTCTGCAACGTTTCTCATGTATTCGTATGCTGCATCTACTAACTTAACAGTTTTTTGCAAGTCGATGATGTAGATACCGTTTCTTTCTGTGAAGATATATTTCTTCATTTTTGGGTTCCAGCGACGTGTTTGGTGTCCAAAGTGTACGCCGGCTTCTAGCAATTGTTTCATTGAGATTACTGCCATGATTTGTTTCCTCCAATTTGGTTTTGATTTCCTCTCTTGCTCTTTAGCTCTTCGAAGAACTGATTATCAGCACCGCTTCGCAGATGGAACAAGATGTGGGATTAGCGAAAGTCATAATGCTCACGCCTTAAATAGTATACAGTAGCTACTTTAGAATTGCAACTGCTTTTCTTCAATTGCTGTGTTCCTTAGCGCATATTTCATATAAATAACAATTCTTCTATTTCACTAAATTCTAGGTTTTTAGCCTGTTATCTGCTATGATAATGCTGAATAATACAATTAAAGGAGTCTATTTATGCGTAAATCCGACCGGCATTTATTGATCAAACAGATTATTGCAGAACAAAGCGTGGGTACCCAAGAAGAGCTGCTGCAGTTGCTCGAAGCCCAAGGGGTAACCGCAACCCAAGCAACAATCTCACGTGATATCCGGGATCTTAAAATCGTTAAACAGCCTGATGAAACAGGCCAAACAAAATTTATTCTCTTTCAAGGAAGCAATTCTCCAGAAAATACAAAAGCCGAAGAACAGCGGTTGATCCATATGCTTGAAGATGTCGTCACCAAAGTGGATCGTGTCCAATTTATGACGTTGATCAATACGATCCCTGACAACGCCCCTTTATTGGCAGCAGCATTAGATGAAGTTTCCATGCCTGAAAAAGTTTGCTCTCTCGCTGGCTTCGATACCGTGGCAGTCATTTCTCGGACAAATGAAGATGCCATCAAGCTGACAGAGTACATCAAATCCCACGCCATTCTCTAAAAATCGAAAAAGATACCAGCAACAAGCCTTGGGGCTATCGCTGGTATCTTTTTTTCAATTACATTTTATCAGGTGCATGCAAACCTAACAGACGTAAGTCTTCTTTCAACAAGACGGTTACGGCGTAAACCAATGCCAATCGTGCTTCTTTTTGCGCATCTTCTGCTAGAATCTTGACATTTGCGTAATATTTGTTGAAAGCTTGGGCCAATTTGATCGCGTGTTTGGCAATCACTGATGGCTCATATTTATCTGCAGCCTGTAGGATCGTTTCTGGGTAGCGTTGGATCAACTTGATCACTTCCCAGCTCTCTGGATCGTTTAATGCCAAATCTTGTACAGCGGCAGGATCAAATTGCGCTTTTTCTAAAATACTCATCGCCCGCGCATGAGAATATTGAACGTAAGGTCCGGTTTCTCCTTCGAAACGAACCACTTCTTCTAAAGTGAAATCGAAGTTGTTCAAACGGTCATTTTTTAAATCGTGAAAGACGACCGCACCGACACCCACTTGTTTGGCAACTTCATCTTTGTTGACTAAGCCTGGATTTTTTTCTGTGATTTGTTCTTTCGCAGATTCGATGGCTTCATTCAATACTTCTTCTAGTAAAACAATTTTTCCTTTTCGGGTAGAAAGTTTTTTCCCATCTTTGGTGATCAACCCGAATGGAATATGGTGCATCTCATCAGACCAGTCGAAGCCCATTTCTTTCAGAACAGCTTTCAATTGTTTAAAGTGATAACTTTGTTCATTGCCGACAACATAAAGAGACTTAGCAAAGTCATAGGTCCGTTTGCGGTACAACGCTGCGGCCATATCCCGAGTGATATACAAGGTGGCGCCGTCAGATTTGCGGATCAGGGCTGGATTAAGTTCATAGGCAGACAAATCAACGATTTCTGCGCCTTGGTCTTCTTGCAACAAATGCTTTTCTTCGAGAAGTTCAACGACTTCCGTCATTTTATCATTGTAGAAGGCTTCCCCGTTCAATGAATCAAAACTTACTTCCAGCATATCGTAAATTTTGTTAAATTCTTTCAATGACTCATCACGGAACCATTGCCATAATTGGGTTGCTTCTGGATCGCCATCTTCTAACTTCTTGAACCATGCCCGAGCTTCGTCTTCCAATGTTTTATCATTTTCCGCTTGCTCATGGAAATCAACATATAAGCGCAACAATTCGTTGATTGGTTCTTTCTTAACTGCTTCTTCCGAACCCCACTTTTTATAAGCGACGATCAATTTCCCAAACTGAGTTCCCCAGTCGCCTAAATGATTGATCCGGATTGGCTGATAGCCGATTTTTTCAAGAATAAAGCCAATCGAATTTCCGATCACTGTAGAACGTAAATGTCCCATTGAGATTGGTTTCGCAATATTTGGTGAAGACATATCGATGGGAACTGCCTGTTGATTGCCAATGGATTGATCCCCGTAGTGATTTTTTTCTTTCAAAACAGTTTCTAAGACGTGCTCACTGATTACTTCTTTATTCATAAAAAAGTTCAAGTAAGGACCCACGACTTCAATTTTTTCAAAGGAAGCAGGATCGATTTTTTCTGCCATTTCACCAGCAATCTGCTGTGGTGCTTTGCGATAGACTTTAGCTAAAGCAAAAGCAGGAAACGCTACGTCTCCGTGTTCAGCACTTTTAGGATTTTCTAATAATTGACTGACTTGTTCCAAAGTCAGCTCTTCTTTGACAGCGGCAAAAATGGCTTGTGCAACGATTTCTTTATTATTCATTTTTTTCCCTCCATTTGTTTCGATACGATAGTCCTCCCTAGCAAATGTAGCGGTACACAAAAAAAGCCCCTAGTGCATCATATGCACTAGAGACGAGACTTCCCGCGGTACCACTCTATTTATCCTTTAAGGAAAGGTCCTTAAAGGATCGACTTATTTCTGATAACGGCAGAATTCCGTTTGCTAGGCAAAATCTCACAAGTGCGTTTCACTTTCTTGATTGTTCGGCTCCCACCTTCCCGAACTCGCTGAAAAACAAAAGTTACTCTTCTTGCTCATCGATTATCCACTATTTTGTTCCCAGAAAGTATAACAAAAAATAATCGGTTTGGCTAGCTTGTTTTTCGCCTTTGCAAGGATCTTGCAGAAAATTAAACTTTAGGGATAAACAGATCCCCTAGTGTGACCGCCATAATAGCTTTGATGGAGTGAAGCCGATTTTCAGCTTGGTCAAACTGGCGTGCCTGTTTACTGTGAAAAACGTCATTGGTCACTTCCATCTCCTTTAAGCCAAAATCTGCAGCAATGTTGGCCCCATATTTGGTTTGTGTATCATGAAACGCAGGGAGACAATGGAGGAAAATGGCTTGCTCATTGTTGGTTTTTTTCATTAATTCGGCATTTACTTGATAAGGCATCAACAGGTCGATGCGTTCTTTAAATTTTGTTTCTTCTCCCATTGAAACCCATACATCGGTATAAACAACGTCGACGCCAGCTACTGCTGCCACGTCATCTGTAATCAGAACTTCTGCTTGCGTTGAGTGGGCGAATTGCTCAGCCAAATCGATGACTTGTTGTTCCGGCTGCAATTCTTTTGGTGCAATGATTCGACAGTTGACTCCCAGAATACTGCTAGTCACCAGTAAGGATTGGGCAACGTTATTTCTGCCATCCCCGCAGTAAGCGATCGTCAGACCTTCAAGACTGCCGAAATTTTCCTGAATCGTCATAAAGTCTGCGATCATTTGTGTCGGATGCCAGGTGTCGGACAATCCATTCCAGACCGGAACACCAGAATATTTTGCCAAATCTTCAACGATTTTCTGACTAAATCCACGGTATTCAATTCCGTCAAACATTCGGCCAAACACTTTGGCTGAGTCTTCGATGGATTCTTTTGTTCCCATTTGAATATCGTTAGCGCCTAAAAATTCCGGGTGTGCACCTAGATCAATCGCAGCAACGGTAAAAGCCGCTCTGGTTCGAGTAGAATTTTTTTCAAACAAAAGAGCAACATTTTTTCCTTCCAGATAGCGATGGGGGATATTCTTTTGCTTCAATTCTTTTACATGCAACGAAAAGTCGATCAGATACTGCAATTCATTTTTGGTAAAATCTTTCTCCGCTAAAAAACTACGGCCTTTAAATACGGATTTCATTTCTCTTACACCCTTTCCTGCTTACACTTTTAGCCAGTATACATCTTTTTGGATTTTTATTCAACTTATCAAATCTTTTTGTATATTCAATCGCAACGATCCTCATGCGACTAAAAGACCGTGACAATCGCTAAGATTGGAATCCTAGCACTGTCACGGTCTTCTCTGCAATAACCCCCTATCCAATGGCGATTAATTCATTTCATGGCCAAAGCTCAAGCTTGGTACAGCGTTTAACGTTAATGGGGCAAACTGTTGTTTTTCTAACAGAATATGCCCAAATGCCCCAATCATGGCCGCATTGTCCCCACATAAACGTAAAGGCGGAATGATTAATTCAATCTCCGGCAGCTCACTCATTGCCGCTTGTAAAGCTTCCCGCAATCCTTGATTCGCAGCCACACCTCCTGCTACAATCAATTGCTTGACGGGATAATGCTTGCAAGCGCGAATCGTTTTAGTGACCAGCACCTCTACGACACTAGCTTGAAAACTAGCAGCTAGATTGACCTCATCCAGTGCTTCTCCTCGTTGCTGTGCGTTATGGACAAAATTGATAAAGGCACTCTTTAAACCGCTAAAACTAAAATCATAGTTGTCTTCATGAATCATCGCTCGCGGAAAATGATACGTGTCTTCCCCCAAGTGGGCCAAACGATCGATTTCTTTTCCACTGGGATAAGGCAGTCCCAAGACGCGGCCCACTTTGTCATAAGCTTCTCCGGCAGCATCATCTCGAGTCTCTCCAATAATTTCAAAAGAGCCATCTTCCGCCATATACACCAATTCGGTATGCCCACCGCTTACTAACAATGCAAGTAATGGGAATGTCAGTGGTTTGACAAAACGAGCCGCGTAGATATGACCTGCCATGTGATTGACAGGCAGCAGTGGTAAGCCATGCGCCCAAGCAAAAGCTTTTGCAGCAGACAGTCCGATCAATAATGCGCCCACTAGACCAGGACCATAAGTGACCGCTACCGCAGACAAGTCTTCCGGTGTCACTTCTGCTTGGTTCAATGCCTCTTCTAAACAAAGAGTGATCTGCTCCACGTGGTGCCGACTGGCTACTTCTGGAACAACCCCTCCAAAGCGCTGATGACTTTTTATTTGAGAAGCAACGATATTGCTTAAAATCGTGTCTCCATTTTTTATGACAGCGACACTTGTTTCGTCGCAACTGCTTTCAATGGCTAAAATCAATTCATTCATGTGATTGATACTGGCCTCACTTTCTTTTCCATGATCAATGCATCCTCTTGGGGATGACTATAATAATTTTTGCGGCGGCCAATGATCTCAAAACCACTTCGCAAATATAACGCTTGTGCCGGAAAGTTACTTACCCGTACTTCCAGAAAAATTCGTTCCACGCCAGCGGCCAGACAAGACTGAATCATTGCTTGCAGCAACTGTTTACCGATCCCTTGTCCTTTTTTTTCCGGTAGAACAGCGAGATTACAGATCTCCGCTTCCTCCAAGACTTGATGGTAACTGATAAATCCTTCCATCGGCAAATTGAGAATTAAATAATGACTGTGAGCAACAGCCAAATCTTCTTTGAATTGCTGGCAAGTCCAAGGAGAACCCTCTTGATAGCTGGCTTCAGCTAGTTGCCATAATAGTTCTTCACTTTTTGCAGGTAAGTCTTCCTTATTAAACCATTCATTCATTTAAAAATTTCACCATATCTAATGCATCTTCATTTCCTTCGGTATAGTAGGCATTTTTGATTGCGCGGGAGACAAAACCCAGTTTTCGATAGAGTCGCTGGGCATCGCGATTACTTAAACGCACTTCCAGAGAAAGTCGGTCACATTTATTTTTTCGGGCATACTGTTCGATTTCGGTTAACAAAAAAGAGCCGACACCTCGGCCTTGATATTCTGGTATAACAGCAATATTGGTGATATGCGCATCTTCTCCCAACAAACGAACACCAACAAAACCGATCATGCGCTCATTTTGTAAAATGCACAAATATAAATGCTTAAATCGTGAATAAATTTCTGAAAGAAAGGCACTCTTTGTCCAAGGCAGTTCCCCGGCATACACCAATCGTTCCACTTGCAGCAACTCTTTGATGTCCTCACCGACAATCTCACGAATCACATAGGTTTCATTCTGAATCTCTTTCGTCTGTTCCGGGTATTGAACTTTGCGAAAAAGGGTCAGCTTTCCTTTGAAAGATTTAAATTTTTTCAACATACGTATCGGCTCCTGGGGTATGAGATGCTAACCACTTTTCTTCCGCTTCAACAAGTTTCAAGTATTCTGGTACAAAATCATCGATAGAAGGAACAGGTGCTTCAACTGCACTTAATTCCGCCAAAACAACGCCATTAGGATAATTCCATAAAGCGACCGGATTGATTTGTGCCGAGGGCAGTGCTTCAATGAGTTGCGGTGCAAATTTTGCGACGTCCGCGCCGACAAATAATACTTCTGAAGGCTGCTGAGCTAATAATTGCAATAACTCAGTTAACGCCACGTGCTGATCTTGAATCACTGGCTGTAATTCTCCCTCTTGCCAACGATAACCACCAGCATAGACATTGTTGCGGCGAGCGTCAAATAATGGCACGATCAATTTTGAGACCCCAACGCAATTTGCTGCGATGCTCTTCAAACTTGAAACAGCCACCAATGGAATATGTAATGTATCAGCTAATGTTTTTGCGGTGGTGACACCGATCCGCAATCCGGTATATGACCCAGGTCCTTTGGCAACGGCGATTCGTTCCAGCTCTTTTGGTGCAATTCCCACAGATTGCATCAATAAATCGATCGCTGGCATCAATGCACTGCTGTGATTTTTGATGGCCATCGTTTGGCTTTGACCAAGAATTTGCTGTCCGTCAACGACCGCAATGGCCAATGTTTGATTTGATGTATCGATCGCTAATGTTTTCATTGTTTTTTCTCCCCAATCAAAAAACTCATTCATATTTTACCATATTCTGATAAAATGCCAAACTTTGCTTATTTGATTAGACAAGCAGGCGGAAAATAGTAAAAAATGCCCTAAGAACCTATGGGCCACGACAGCTGTTGTCTGTAGCAAAGAACTCCCCGAAGCAAGTTCTCTTCACACATAGATTCTTAGGACATTTCCGTCTCCGTCAGTCATTAGTAGGATCGTTCCTACTCACTGATCTGTAGACTGGCGCTGAATCAATTCAGTCGCAATAGTGACCTTTCGCGGAACTGGTGCGGGATTCTTGATAATCTCAAGTAGTGTTGTGACTGCCAACTCCCCCATCCACTCCGTATGAACTTTGATCGTCGAAAGGGTTGGGAAAACATATTTAGCGACACTGACATCATTGAAACCAATCAATGAGAGATCTTCAGGCACACGAATCTTTTTTTCTTGCAATGCCCGCAGTGCGCCAATTGCTAATGCATCACTGGAAGCAAACAATGCCGTCGGTAGGTCCGTATTCTCTTGCAAGTAACGCTTCATTGCCTGATACCCGCCTTCGACAGTAAATGGTGCAGCGAGATGATACGCTTCATCATAAAGACGCAGTCGGGTCAATCGTTGTTTAAAGATCGTCAGCCGAGGGTCTTCGATTTCTTGCCGGCTTCCTTTTGTGAATTCAATACCAGAGAATATCGCAATTTTTTGATGTCCCTTGGCAACAAAATGATCAATGACTAAATCCACTGCTTGCTGAAAATCCACCACTAATGAATCCACACCAGCCGAAAGGCCATCGAAATCAACCAGCAAAAGATGGGGCTGCGTTTTTTTTAGCTCTGCGATCTGTTGCGCATCAAACTTTCCTAATGCGATCGTTCCATCTACTTGCGTCTCACTGATAGAAGCAAAGGATTCTTTTAGTAAGCGAATCCCAAGTTCTTCAGTTTTGTTCTCGATCCCTAATCGAATAGCCAAATAATAGAGATCTGCCAGTTCTTCTTCCGTATCAAACCATTGGATCAAACGAATCCGACCATTTTCTACTTGGTTTTTCTTTTTGTGCTTCGTATAGTTCAGTGCTTCAGCTGTTTTAAAAATTTTTTCTTTGGTTTCTGAACTGACTGATAACTCACTGTCATAATTGAGGACACGAGAAACAGTCGCCGGTGAAACCCCTGCCTGTTCAGCGATATCTTTAATCGTAGCCATCCTCGCGCCTCCTTTTTGTTAATTCCATCTCATCAAGCCCCTTAAAGTTGGCTGATAAAACGCGTAAATGCAACCTGTCCGGACGCATCACGTTTAAAGACTCCTGCATATTCTAATACTTTTGCAAAAATCCCACCCACTTCTTGATAGACGATATCCGTAACAGTTTCTTCTGTGATGGTATAGGATTCCTTCATTGATTGCGCCCACGGCAAATGATAGGCGGCCATTTGATTTGGCTGATCAAGTAGATAGGCCCTCACTTCTTTCAACTCAGTGGCTAAACGTGGCGGTAAGACCGCTAATCCCATCACCTCGATCAAGCCAATGTTTTCTTTCTTGATGTGTTGAACATCTTGATGAGGATGGAAAATCCCATCCGGATGTTCATCGGAAACATTGTTATCCCGTAGAACCAAATCCATTTCAAAGAGCCCGCCTTGTTTACGAGCAATCGGTGTAATGGTGTGATGGGGTGTCCCATCTTCTGAATAAGCATTGATGGAAACGGACGGATCCGAATACTCTTTCCATTGTGCCAAAATATAATCTGAAGCAGCCGCCACTTTTTGTTTGTCACTGCCTTGAATCCGAATAACGGAAAGGGGCCATTTCACGATTCCTACTGTCAGTTCGTCAAATCCGGTTAGTTTGAATGTTCTCTCAATCGGCGCTTTGGCCATCGCAAAGGTGTGCCGTCCGCCTTGATAATGGTCATGAGACAAGATGGATCCTCCTACGATCGGCAAATCAGCATTTGAACCGACAAAATAGTGAGGCAGCACTTCCACGATCTGTAATAATCGATCGAAGGTCTTGCGGTTGATTTTCATCGGCCGATGTTCCAAGGATAAAAAGATCGAATGCTCGTTGTAATAGGCGTAAGGGGAGTATTGGAAGCCCCACGCCTCACCATCCAGATTCATCCGGATAATGCGATGATTGGTCCGAGCAGGATAATTCAGCCGTCCTTTATAGCCCTCATTCTCTAAACACAGGAGACATTTCGGATAATCAATCGTTGCCGCTGTACGTTGCGCAGCAATTTCTTTAGGATCCTTTTCAGGTTTTGACAAATTGATCGTGATTTCCAGCTCGCCATATTCGGTCATAACCGGGAAGACGATATTTTTCTGGATCGCCCGGGTTTTGATGTAATCATTCTGCTGACACAATTGGAAAAAGTAGTCAGTCGCCTCTTGAGGATCTTTCGCATAATGCTGAGCAAAAAAAGCATTGACGACCGAAGGCGGCGGTGTCAAGAAATCCATCAGTTGCGCTTCAAAAATCTCTGTTTCGGCGAGTGTATCACCAATCACTTGATTTTTTTTCGCTTGCGCGATCAATTGATCCATTAGCACCACGGATTGTTCTTCGACGGGTCTGACCGTAGGTGCTTCAAACGCTTCTTCTCCCACCATGCCTAAGATCCGATTTTGTAGATAAATGCGATCCATTTCCATCCAGCCACCAGCTTGAATCGCTAATGTCACGAAATCACAGATTGTTTGACTGAGCGTCATGTTTTGTTGCCTCCTACTCTTGATAACCTTCTGGATGGCTCACATGCCAATTCCAAGCTGTTTCAATTATTTGTTTCACATCGGTATATTGTGGGTTCCAACCTAAAACCGCTTTGGCTTTGTCGCTAGAAGCCACTAATGTACTTGGATCGCCAGCACGACGTGGGGCTACTTTCGCAGGAATCTCTTTTTTCGTCACGATACGAGCTGCATCCAGCATCTCTTTGACTGAATAGCCATTGTTGCTGCCAAGATTGAACACATTGCTGGCATTGCCTTGTTTCAAATATTCCAATGCAAGAATGTGGGCACTGCACAAATCTTCTACGTGAACATAATCGCGGACACACGTTCCATCTGGCGTGTCGTAGTCATCTCCAAAGATCGCTAATTCTTGCCGTTGACCTAAAGCAACTTGCAAGATGATTGGTACCAAATGGGTTTCAGGATCATGATCTTCTCCAATCGAAGCATCTGATTTAGCTCCGGCAACATTAAAGTAGCGTAAAGCAACATACTTCATGCCGTAAGCTTCATCACACCAGCGCATCATTTTTTCCATCATCAATTTGCTTTCCCCATAGGGGTTCTTGGGATTTGTCGGTGTTTCTTCCGTGATGGGACTTTGTTTTGGCTCGCCATAAGTCGCAGCGGTAGAAGAAAAGACAATGTGTTCAACATTGTTTTCTTTCATGACTTCTAGCAGCACTTGCATCCCATATACATTGTTGTTAAAGTATTTCAATGGTTTTTCAACTGATTCCCCCACGAGAGAACTTGCGGCAAAATGAATCACTCCATCAATTGTTTCTTTCTCAAAAACGCTTTGCAAAAAGGTTTTATCTCGAATATCTCCTTCGTAGAAAACCGCTTCTGGATGGATCGCTTGACGATGACCTGTTAACAGATTATCTACGACAACGGCTTGGTATCCTTTCGTAATCAATTGATCAACTGCATGAGAGCCGATATATCCGGCGCCGCCTAATACTAAAATAGCCATTCTTTATCATCCTTTTCTTTTGTTTATTCGATGAGTCCGTCTTACATTCTACAGTTTTCGTGCGCCATCATCAATGCTCGCTTGATAAATATCTGTCTCATAACCGATTTTTTCAAGATAGCTAGCCTTAACAGCCGATTCAAATGTAGCCCATTCGCTTTTTTTCACCAAAGCGATGGCACAGCCGCCAAATCCAGCCCCGGTCATTCGAGCACCTAAAACCGCTGGCTGCGCTTGGGCCGCTGCCACCAAAGTGTCCAATTCGACTCCCGTAACTTCATAATCATCTCGCAAAGAAGCATGGGAAGCATCTAACAGCTGACCGAAAGCATCTAAATCTCCTGCTTCCAATGCGGCTTTCGCTTTTAAGGTACGTTGATTTTCTGTTACAGCATGTTTTGCCCGTTTGATCAATACGGGATCTGCGATCAATGAGGTATGAGCAAAGAATGTTTCTTCGTCCAATTCCCCTAGTGACTGGATCTTCAATTTTGTTTGCAGCCGTTTTAATGCCTCTTCGCACTCGGCACGGCGCTCATTGTATTTTGAATCAGCCAATTCGCGGCGCTTGTTGGTATTCATGATCGCTACGACATAGTCACCAAATTCTGCCGGCACCAATTCATAGGCTAACGTGTTGGTATCCAACAATAATGCATGATCTTTTTTCCCCATCCCGATAGCAAATTGGTCCATGATGCCAGAATTCACACCAATAAATTCATTCTCAACTTTTTTCCCAGTCAGTACCAATTCCAAACGCTCGATTTCCAAGCCGAACAAATCTTCAAGAATAACCCCAGTCAATAATTCAATAGACGCGGAAGAAGACAATCCTGCCCCATTGGGGATATTGCCATAAAAGGCGATATCCATCCCTGAATCGATGACATGCCCTGCTTCTTTCAAGAAGCGAATCACACCTTTTGGATAATTGGTCCAATCATCCTCTTTGCGATAATCCAAATCCGTTAAAGAAAATGTGATGATCCCTTTTTCCGGGAAATTTTCTGAATAAAGGTGTATTTGATTGTCTGATCGTTTTCGCGCTACTCCATAAGTTCCGATGGTAATGGAAGCAGGAAACACATATCCCCCATTGTAATCTGTATGTTCGCCAATCAAATTAATGCGCCCTGGTGCAAAATAGCTGCCTGTGCCTTCTTCGCCGAATTTTTCTGTAAAAATTTGTTGTAGCTGTTCCATCTTGTTCACTCCTTCGTTCTATTTAGTAAATTTATTATAAAATATTTACTAAATTTTATCAAGGGTTTACTTGGTCGTTAAGGGCTTATTTTTGATATTTTTGCTCTTTTGTTTCATAATAGAATCAAATAAGTAAAGGCGAGGTGGAGAAAGATGAAACGATTTCTTTCAGGATTTTTAGTCGGTACCGTGGCGACGATCGCGGCAGCTGCAAGTGTAGCGATGACTGTCAAAAAACAAGTGATCGATCCAATCGATGAACAACAAGCACAAAATGAGGAAAAGAGAAAACGAGCAATGCGTAAAAGCGTCTCTCGTTAATACAAAAACTGCCATTGAAGATTTTACTTCAATGGCAGTTTTTTCAATTCTTCAGCTAAGACAACCGCTTGATTATGGGTTTCATCTTTGGCACCATAAACCAAAGTCACGGTTTGATGGTCTTTTACTAGTTGCTGTAGTGCCTTAAAGGCATCATTGGCTGGCTGTTTTTTTAGTTCTGCTAGGTATTTTTGACAAAATGCTTCAAAACGCGCTGGATCATGACCAAACCATTTGCGCAATTCCGTACTAGGTGCCACCTCTTTCAGCCAAGAATCAATCGCCGCCGCTTCTTTTTTGACCCCCCTTGGCCAGATTCGATCAACTAGGACTCGATACCCATCAGATGGTGTTGCAGCCTCGTAGGCACGTTTTACCTTAATCATTTCAACCCACTCCTTTGGAACCACTACACATTTTTTCAAAAAAAGACCGAGTTCATGATGACAAGGTCCGCGATTCCAGCTGCTGAATGGTTTCTAACGATTCATTCTCGCACCTCTAGCCTCTTGTCTGATCATTGACCTCAGTCTTTTGGTTGATTAGCTATTTTTTTTCTTTGTTTTTCCGCTCCAGCCTTCATAGCCTTCTTTAAGGATATACACATCTTTAAAGCCTTCTTTTCGAAGTTTATTCGCTGCGCGAATACTTAAAGATTTACGGGTATCATACAAGTAGATTGGCTGATCTCTCCGAAAGGCACTAAAGGAGTTTGTTAACACAGTAAATGGGATATTTCTGGCACCCAAGATGTGACCTGCATCAAACTCATTTTTCTCACGAACATCGATCACTTGCGCTTTTTTCATTCCATTCTTAAATTCTTCTTCGGAAATGATTTTTGCGGATCTTCTACCCATGATTTGGAAATACGCCCAATTTAATGCGATTGCCAATAAAATCAACCCTAAAATGATATTAATCCAGTTAAAAACAGACATCTTACCTTTTCCTCTCTACTTTGCAAATTGTAATGCTAATGATGCGGCACCGATCACGCCAGCATCGTTTCCTAACTCAGCTAATTTGATTTCCGTACTTTCAGTTACTTGCGGGAAGGTAAATTGTGCAAAGTAATCAGCTACACGGCTACGTAAAAATTCACCTGCTGCTGAAACACCTCCACCTAGAACAATACTGGAAGGATTGAGTGTATTACCCAGATTTCCGCAGGCAAGTCCCAAGTAGAAGCAGACTTTGTCGACGACCATCAATGCAAACGGATCTTTTGCTTGGGCTGCTTCAAAAATATCTTTACTAGAAATGTCTTCCCCATTATCCAATTCTTTTTTCAGTTCAGAGTCGCCAGCATATTCCTCTGCCAAATGTCTTGCCACTCGAACAACACCCGTCGCACTAGAAACTGTTTCTAGACAGCCGCGCTTGCCGCAAGTACATTCAAATCCTTCTGGATCTACTGTAATATGGCCGATTTCTCCAGCACATCCTGCCACACCATGTAAAAGTTGTCCTTCCATGATGATTCCGCCACCAACACCCGTGCCAAGAGTGATAAAAATCACGTCTGGGTTGTTATCTCCGGCACCTTTCCAACGTTCGCCTAATGCGGCAACATTGGCATCGTTATCGATAGCAAAAGGAATTCCCGTTCCTTTTTCGATGGCTTCTTTGACGGGCTGCAATGTTTTCCAGTTCAAATTGTAGGCGCCGATAACGGTTCCTTTTTTCCGGTCAACACTTCCTGGAGTTCCCATTCCGATTCCAATAAAGTCTTCCGCTTTCATGTCATACAAGTCCAAACGGTGATTGATTGATGCAATGATCTCTGGTACGATGTGTGAACCTTCATCAAGAATATTGGTATCGATACTCCATTTTTGTTGAATCTCTCCTTCAGAAGTCAATACGGCAAATTTAACCGTGGTTCCACCTAGATCGATTCCGATGATTTTTTTGTCCATCACTTATTTTCCTCCCGGCTCTCTTCAATCCGGTGTTCACGTTTTAAAATACGCCAAGCGGTCATATAGGTATCTCGATCGATCAGACGGCTGTCATAGAGGTTTCTGACTTCCATCTGGATCAACTCGATATCATAGATCCGCTTGCCTACATAAATATAAACACCAAATTGTTTCAATAGTTGTTGTACGTCATATAACGTTTCCATAAACACACTTCCTGCTTATTATACAAGTATTTGATACTTTTTTAAACCATATATCACAAAAACTGCCAGCAAAAAAAGAAAAACGATGGCAGAAAGAATTCGGGTATGAATCGAATATTTTCCATAGTTCTTAGGTAAAGCCAATGCATTGCCTAAGATGAATCCCCCCAAGATACCTCCGACATGTCCCCAAATATCAATCGATTGATCAAATAAACCAAACACGAGATTCAAGACAACGAACAATGCAAATTGACGAACCATCGCTTGGATCTGGTAATCATTTTTAAAGTGCAGCCCCAGAATCAAAAAGGCGCCAAACAAACCAAACAATGATGTGCTGGCACCTGCAGACTGAATCCCGGCCTGATTAAAGGCAAAACTCATCGCATTTCCCAAGATGCCACTGGCTAGATACAAGACAAAGAATCGGGTATGACCATAAATTGCCTCGACCTGCTGTCCCATAAAATAGAGGATTACAGAATTGACAGCAAAATGAGCGAGACCAAAATGGATGAAAATTGGCGTTAGAAAGCGCCAGTACTCGTTCATGTAAGCAACGTAGGGTCCAAACATAACTCCAGATACTTGAACCATCGGACTTAAATAACCGATAACAAAAACCAGTGTCTGGATGGCTAAAAACGTATAAGTCAGGAATGGCTGATTGAGCCATCTTTTCATTTGTCTATTCATTCGTAAACTCCTTTTTCACCGAAAGAAATCTGGTCAGTGATTATTTTCTGGACAGGAATGTCAAAAGAATCCGGCTGCCAGCGATCATCGAACTGCTCTGCAAAAACGAGAGACAATTTCTTGCCTGAAAAATCCGCCAGAAACCGATCGTAATAGCCGCCGCCAAATCCGATCCGATACCCTTTAGGGGAAAAGATCAAACCAGGAACGATCAACAGATCTAAATCCGCGATTTTCATTTGCGAAAGGGGTTCTTCTACCCCAAATGAAGATAGCTGATACTCGGTTTGAGGGGACACTTGATAAAAGCAAAGCTGCTTTTCGACAGCGACTGGTACAGCCAGCCGCTTGTTTTCAAGAAATCCGCGGGCAAAAATAGGCTGGGTATCAAACTCAAAAGGCAATGAACGGATCAGCCCCACCGACTCTGCCTCCCCCCACTCTTTAGAAGCAAACAATAGCGACTGAATGATTTGCTCTTTATGCTGCTTTATTTGGGGATTCAGTTGCTTCAAACGCGTTTGTCCTTGTTCGCGCAATAGTTTTTTATCCATGATTCAACAACTCCTACTCCGAATAGTACCAAAAATACGACGTAAATAGCAAATACAATCGTGAGAATCTTTTTCATCATCCTTGCTTTTTTTGACGAAGCAATAAAAACAAAAAGTATGGCGCGCCGATAAGGGCAATCACGATGCCCGCGGGAACTTCTCCTTCTTGAAGCAACAGGCGACCGATGGTGTCGCTGACTAAAACCAATATCGCGCCAATCATTCCCGATGCCAGCAACGCCGATCGCGACTCATTGCCAATCAAACCTTTTGCGATATGGGGTGCCAACAAACCAATGAAAGCCAAATTTCCAGTATAACCAACACTACTAGCAGCCAAGCCAACAGATAACACTAACAAGCAAGTACGTAGAAAATTCAAGGGAACGCCTAAACTGATTGCTTGTTCTTCTCCAAAGCCTAATAAATTGATCCATGGCGTGAGCCAAAAAGCCAATAAACCTAGAATCAAAACCCATGGCACTAAACTCAAAACTTGTGACCAAGAAGTCCCCCAGATTGATCCTGAAAGCCATGCGGTAACAAAACTATAGCGCTCTTTTGATAATTGAACGGTCAATAATAACGTCGCCGAAGCAAGACCTGCATTAACCGCAATGCCAGATAATAAAACTCGCTCCATGGAAAGGAATTGCCGATATTTATAGGCTACTATATAAACAAGCAGTGCAGCGAATAACCCGCCGATAGTCCCAATGAGCGGCAACAATTGGGACCCCTGGGCATAAAAACCTAAATAGAACATCACACAGAAGCCTGCCCCATTATTGATCCCTAAAATACTGGCATCTGCTAACTCATTTCTAGTGACGCCCTGCAGCAAAAAGCCAGAAAAACCAAAGGCAGACCCAGCAATCAATGCCAGTAGCGCTCGCGGGAGTCGGAAGTCAAAGAAGATCAATGATTGACTTGTCGTGGCCGTTTGTTGCCAAAGCGCGAGCCAGAGATCAAAAGAAAAGAAGGTTTTCCCCACCATGATACTGCCGCAAAACGCCAGAAGAACCAAAATAAAAAGAAACCCGATTTTTTTCTTCATAGCTGTTCCCTCCGAATCTTTACTAATAAGAAAGGAACACCAATCAAAGCCATAATGATCCCAAAGGGGGTTTCAAAGGGAGGCCGAATGATTCGTCCCACCCAATCAGCTAAAATCACCAGTATTCCGCCAGCAATTAAAGACAAAGGTAAAATCATCTGGTAATTTTTGCCGATGATCCCCCGGATCACGTGAGGAACGATCAGTCCAACAAAGCCAACTGGTCCCACTACTGACACAGCCATCCCTGCCAACATAACGACAACCGTCAAAGACAGAAGACGAATTCTTTCAGGATGCTTTCCTAAAGAAATCGCCAGCTCATCCCCCATCGCCAACAAATTCAAGGACTTTCCTAAACCAAGGACAATACAAAATGCTACAAAGTAAATGGGGCTAATCACTCGCAGTTGCGCCCAAGTTACGTTTGCCGCGCCACCGATAAACCAGAATGCCAAGTCTTGGTTCAAGTCAAACTGCAGTGACAAGACTTGACTAATCGCAGAAAAAAAGGAACTCAATGCGACACCAGCTAAAATCAAGCCAGTCGGCGTCATTCCGATCCTTGAATACTTCGTCAATAAGAATAAGAAAGCCGTTGCTAAAAAGGCGCCTAAAAATGAAAACAGTGCCGCTTGATTCGGTTGCAGTGAAGGAAATACAATGAATGCTAAAGCCAATCCAACTGCCGCTCCACTGTTGATTCCAAGCAATCCGCTATCGGCTAATGGATTTTTAGTGACCCCCTGCATGATCGCGCCAGTCACTGCAAAACTGCTACCAACAATAAAAGAGGCGCAGACCCGGGGCAAACGAATATTTCGGATCACTTGATGGGTTTGGTTTTCTGCATCAAATGCAAAGAAAGCCGCTTTGATTGTCGCAAAAGGAATATCTGCTGCTCCTTGTATCAAGGCTAGAAAAAAAACAGCGATCAGTAATCCGCTCAAGACAAGCAAAAGAATCGTAAATTTTTTCATGTATTTGCTCCCAGCTCATAGGTCAAAATTAACGGCTTCGAACTATTGGGAAAGGTCCCCATAACCGCTTCGATTGCAAACAGCTGCTGTAACCAATGGTGTGTCAATACTTCCTCTGGTGTCCCCCAAGTCATTAATTGCCCTTCCTTCAGTGCAAAAATATAATCGGAAAAACGAGAAGCATGGTTCAAATCGTGAATCGATAGAATGATCGTTTTCCCATATTTTTCATTGATTCGTTTTAGCAATAGCAGCACTTCTAATTGATGGGCCGGATCTAAAAAGGTTGTTGGTTCGTCTAAGATAACGATCTCTGTATCTTGTGCTAATGCCATAGCGATCCAAACCCGTTGTTTTTGCCCCCCTGAAAGTGTTTGAATAGTCACATCTGCCAATTCTAACAGATCGGTGGCTTCTAGTGCCCATTCAATGGCTTGATAATCTTTTGTTGTCAATCGACCTAGTCCTTTTTGATAAGGAAAACGGCCATAAGAAACAATTTCTCGAATGGTTAATCCGATCGAGGAATCACTGACTTGCGACAATAAAGCTATTTTCGTGGCAGCTTCCTTCGTTTTGATCGATTGCAAGTTTTGCTCATCTAAATAAACTTCCCCTTCTAATGGAAGAAGAATGCGGGCGAGTGCTTTTAGAAAAGTTGATTTTCCACTACCATTCGGACCAATCAACCCAATGATTTTTCCTTCTGGAATCGTGATTGTTATCTTTTGCACAATTTTTTGTTTTTGATAGCCGACAGATAAATCGACCGTGCGTAATTTTGCCATATCGTTCCCTCAAAATTCTATTGATAATGATTATCAATTATGTCTGTTTTCCCCCTCTCCGTCAATGCTTCACATCAAAAAACAAGATAGGATTGACAAATACAGGGATCTTCGTGATAATAGCAAAATGAAAGTGAGAATGATTCTCATTTATATCACAAGGAGGACTCAAATGAAAAAACGATCAACAAAAACATTTTTTTGGCTGTCTTGTATGATGATGGCCTTCGCTTTAAGTGCGTGTTCCACCGCTTCAAAAAACACAACGTCGACTGAATCCACTACTTTGAAAGATGCAGCTGATCACGAGGTCACGATCCCTAAAGAGCCAAAGCGGATCATCGGCAGTTATTTAGAAGATTATTTGGTTGCATTAAATGTCACCCCCGTTGCCCAATGGACAGTCGGCAATGACAGCGATCAAGGCTATTTGCAAGACAAACTAAGTGATGTTCCAAGAATCAACTACGATTTGCCTTATGAAGATGTTTTAAGTTACGAACCAGATTTACTACTGATCGATAACAATTCGATGGTTGAAGGCGATAAATACGCACAGTACAGTAAAATCGCGCCAACTTATGTGGTTAAAAATGGCGAGGATGTAACTTGGCGGGACCGTTTGACGGACATTGCAAAGGTGTTAGATAAAGAAGGCCAAGCTGCAAAAGTAGAAAAAGACTATGATGCATTAGTGAAAACAACGAAGCAAGATTTTGCGGATAAAATCAATGGAAAATCCGTCGCTGTTCTTTGGGTCACCAACAATTCCGCATTTATGGTTGCGGAGGATCGCTCCAGTGGACAACTTCTTTACCATGAGCTAGGCTTTTCTGTGCCGCCTCTAGTTTCTGAGATCAGTAAAACGGCAACTGCCGATTGGTCTGCCGTTTCTTTGGAAAAACTCGCTGAACTAGATGCTGACTATTTAATTTTAGTGAACAGCGATCAAGGAGCCGACTTTTTTAAAGACCAAGTTTGGCAAAATCTTAAAGCAGTCAAAGAGGGAAATCTTTGGGAGTTTGGACCTAAAACCAGCTGGCTCTATAATGGACCAATTGCCTATACAAAAATGATCGAAGATGTGCAAAATAAATTGCGCTAACTGACTGCACTCAAATGAGTCCCGACCTAACCCGAAATTTCGTCAAGTAAAATTACTTAACAAATTTCATCAAACCACTAGCATTCCTTTGCCAAACATGCTATTATATTTTAGTCTGAGAGGAATCTTAGAGAATTCTTGATTATATGGGAGGGAAAAACATGCGCGTAAACATCACATTAGAGTGCACTTCTTGTAAAGAACGCAACTACTTAACAAACAAAAACAAACGTAACAATCCTGATCGTTTGGAAAAGAAAAAATATTGCCCACGTGAAAGAAAAGTTACTTTACACCGCGAAACAAAATAATACTATTTAAGAAGTTCGCAAACGTTGATTACTTTGGCGTTTACGAACTTCTTTTTTTTAAACACTTCAATTTGACTCACATATTAACCCACAAATATTCAACAATAACTTTTCAAATCTTGTTACCATTTGAATCCCTCCTACTCGATTCTGAGTAAGAAGATTTTGTGTTACTTAAGATCTTTTTGAAAGTACACTTGTAAAATCTTCTCCTGCAATCAGTAATTGCGCGTTTTGTTCCCACCATGCTGAGAATTTTCATTTAACCCCCAAAGTCTTTTACAAATCTCTTGCACTTACCAATTGCTCATCAATTTCGTTTTTTGCTACTTTGATTAAATTCGTTTATCGGAATCTTCCTCCCATTTAAGGGGAAACAAATTTAACAACAGTTTTATAAATTATATTGACACCAAAATACACTATAGTGTAGCAT
>NZ_JALAHI010000033.1 GCF_022711995.1 Enterococcus sp. | reverse complement strand
TTCTTTGTTTTTAAAAAAATCGCTTGTATTTATTCAATAATTATAAAAATATTTTGAAAAAATGGTAAAAATAGATTATTATTAAGAAGGATAAGGGAAAATGCTTTTTTATTCAGTGTCACACTTAGATTGTTCTTAGGCGCTTTATTGTGGGTTTTTGCTTGCGATGAAGCAGAGAAAGGAGCTTATATGGATTACTTGAGTTTTTCAAAAAAAGAGTGGGAGATTCTGATTTGTTTTTGGAATGCCCATGAACCACTTTGTTGCAGCGATTTCAGTGAGCGTTTTGGATTGAATCGCAATACGTCTTTATCTGTCATCAGAAAACTGGTCAATAAAGGCGTGCTGGAGGTAGAAAGTATCAAAATGAGCGGATCTGTGTTAGCTCGTCGTTTCCAACCAACTGTATCCGAGCTAGAGGTACTGCAAACGATCTTGGGTAAAGAACAGATTTCTGATTTGCTTGCTGTAGCGATCCATCGACTGGAACCAAAACAGTTAGACCTATTGTTAGCCAAAATCGCTGCATGTAAACAAAAGCTTACTGCTCAGAAACTAGCCCAGTAAGTTTGCGGAATCAACGAGGAAAAATGAGATTGGATAGAAAAAAGCCCCTCAATCTATAGGAGTAAAAGTTGCAAAACCTACTTTTTTTCCTATAGGGAGGCGGCTTTTTTAGTCTGTTTCTTGAAAGTGCTGCAACATTTTTGTTGTCAAACGATGCAGTTCCACAAGTTCATCCGGGGACAATGGCAAGAAGTCTTTGACTTTTGTCGGGATGCTTTTTGCTGAATCGTGGAGTCGTCGGCCCTTATCAGTTAATGACACATTTAAAGAGCGTTCATCTTCTTGCTTGCGGACCCGAGAAAGATAGTCTTTCGTTTCAAGTTTTTTTAAAACGGGAGTCAACGTTCCTGAGTCCAGACACAAAACCTCTCCTAATTCTTTGACAGTCATCGTTCCTTGTTCCCACAAGACCAACATCACGAGATATTGCGTATAGGTCAAGTCTAGGGGGTCCAGTAGTCCTTTATAATGCTTGATGATTTCTTTTGAAGCGGCGTATAGAGGAAAACATAGTTGGTTTTCAAGTGCTAATTCATTCATGCCCTCACTCCTTTGGTTACTGACGCTTCTTATGATAGCTTTTTTGTATCGGAAAGTCTACTCACTAACAGCTTTAACGGTCATTTCGATATTGCCAGCGGTTGCTTTTGAATAAGGACAAACGGTATGAGCAATTTCTAGTAATTCTTGTGTTTCATCAAGTGAAAGACCTTCGATATATCCTTCAATTTCAACGCCTAAAACAAAGCTGCTTTCACTTTCGGCATACAGTGAAACTTGCGCGCTAACCGTTGATGCACCTTGGATCCCTTTGCTTTGTTTTACCATGTCTAGTGCACTGTTAAAGCATGAACTAAAGCCAGCGGCAAAGAGTTGTTCTGGGTTTGTGGCATTTTCAACTCGTTTGCCAGGTGCTGCGATAGTTAACTCAAGGGAATGATCGGGACTATGAACTTCTCCTGAACGGCCACCAGTATTGATCATTTTCGTAGAATACATTTTTTTCATCTATCTTCACTCCTGTTTTTTTAATTTTGTACAATTAGATTGTACGCAATCTAATTAAAAAAAGCAACTTTTCTGCTTTTCAAAATAAGATTATTTGCTTTTATATTAAATTGAAAGTAAACAGATAAATAAATACTGTAGAGCAAGATAAAACGTGCTATGATGGTAGAATAAAACCTAGCGGTAGTTGGTAAATGAAGAGGGTGGCTGAGATCGTAGACTACATGGAAAATCGAGCGGTGGGAAAATATTTTCGTTCCGCGACAGATCATTATGCCGGATTCATTCGAATCTTTGGTACGTATACTGAATATCGGGTTGTTGCCGGTATTCCAGCAGAGAATGTGATGCTGGAGATCATCGGCGTTGAAAATGGGATCTTACTGACACAAGTGAACAATACATTATTTGAAAATGGAAGAGGGTATATTCAATGATCATTGTACAAATTATCTTAATCGTTCTTGTCATAGCGATCGTGATTTGGCTGTTGGCAAGCACTGCTGTTATTGTTCGTCAAGGGGAAGTAAAAGTAGTTGAGAGTTTTGGGAAGTATGTTAAGACACTTGAACCAGGTCTGCACTTTTTAGTGCCTATTTTATATACAGTTAGAGAACGAGTATCACTTAAACAGATTCCTTTAGAAATTGAACCACAAAGTGCTATCACAAAAGATAATGTTATCGTTCAAATTGATGAAGCCATCAAATACCATGTCACAGATGTCCGTGCCTTTGTTTACGACAATCAGAATTCTGTGGTATCTATGATCCAAGATGCGCAATCAAATTTGCGAGGGATCATTGGGAAAATGGATTTGAATGAAGTATTGAATGGGACAGAAGAAATCAACGTGGCGTTGTTTACTTCCATCAAAGATATCACCGCAGGTTATGGATTGGCCATCGACCGAATCAATATTGGTGAGATCAAAGTTTCCCAAGAAATCATCGAATCAATGAATAAACTGATCACTGCTTCACGGGATAAAGAATCCATGATCACGCGAGCACAAGGGGAAAAATCTTCTGCTGTCTTAAGTGCGGAAGCCAAAGCTTCTCAGATGACGATCGATGCCCAAGCCAGAGCGGAACAAACACAGATCGATGCGGAAGCTCGTGCTAAACGTGTGCGGATCGATGCAGATGCCGAAGCAGAACGAATTGCTAAAATTACTGAAGCAGAACGTAAACGGATCTTAGCCATCAATGAAGCAATCAAAGAAAGTCAATTAGACGAACGTTCACTCTCTTATTTGGGCATTGAAGCCTTTAAAGATATCGTCAACAGTAAGACCAATACAGTCATTCTACCATCAAATATGACCGAATTAGGCAACATTCCAGTTGTGAAACAACTCTGGGAACAAACAGATCAAGCAGACAAATCATAAAATAGCCCGATGGACCTACTAAAAACAGCTCCTCCATGTTTATATCAATGGGAGGAGCTGTTTTTTTATTGTTTAATAGAATACAACTTGATCTTGCCTCACTAGCAAAAAAGTGGATGGTTTTGAAAACCAACTTCAAAGACAATGCATTCTGCGACAACCTGAATCTCTGAAGGACATTTTTTTGGCAAATAGATGAAAAAGCAAGGGTGACACTCCTTCAGATTTGTTCATTTCAGGACACCTTCTGGCAAAAAGCCAGTTTTATTTTTTTAGAGAAGGAGTGGTTCCAATCGTCCGATTGTCCACAATCAGCAATGCCACCATCACATAGCCGATCCAACTATCTCTGGAATAGAGAATATAACGGGGGGACCAATTTGCTGCATACTTACTCTTATACTCTCGCAATCCTTCAAACGAATAAAAGTGAGAACCAAAATTATAGATCAAATAGGCGATCCGTTCTTGAATGAAACTGCTTCTGAATGTCCCAACATTCGCCAGCGGAGCCATCCCTAAGTCGAATTCTACGAACCCTTGATTTTTGAAATAGTCGAAGAGATTGATAAACAAAAAGTCCATCGTCCCATTCGGTGCTTTTTCAGGATCATGGCGCATCAAGTCAATAGACCCGCAGCCTGCTTGATAAGTCGGCATAAAGGAAGCAAAGGCCACGATTTCTTGTTGCTGATTTCTCACCACGGCAATTGGAGCGGTGCTCAAGTAATCCTCGGAGAAAAATCCTAATGAGAAACCTTTCTCTTTGCGGCCATCTAGCCAGCGATCAGAAATCTCTCGCAGCTTAGCAAATGTCTCAGCACTGTACGGTGGTTGTAGAACATCGAAAGTAAAGCCTTCTTTATTGATCTTGTTGTTTAAGGCCCGTTGACCTTTCATTTTTTTGCCGGACAAAGTGAAATTCTGTAGATCCACAAAGGCTTTCTCGCCAAATTTGATGAAGTCGTAGCCGAATTCATGAAGCAGCATGACCATTTCTTCACTGCTTTCATAGAAGACCGGCAAGTAATTCCACTGGTCCATTTCTGTGATAAATGCCTCTAATGCTGCTGCAAAATCTTCTTGTTTACCTGCTGGATCTCCCATGACCAAACATTTGTTGTTGTAGGTAGTAAACTGGAACAAGACCGTAGGCTCAGTCTCATTTGGATAGTAATAGACCTCTTTGTCACCCAAAAAGACGAGATGACTATCACTGGTACCCCCGTAGGTCTCTAAGAGAGTCAGAACTTTTTCCTTTTCAGGTCTTTGCCCAATTTGATGTTTCGGCCCCATTAAATAGCGTGAAAAAAGCAAGACCGCAACAGCGACGATCATGATCGCCAGAAAACCCTGCAACCATAATTTTTCTGAGGGAAACAACAGAAACTCAATGGAGCGATGGGCGGGATGACGAGTTAAATGGGGCATATTATAAACGCCGATGATCACATAAAGGACAGTCAGCGAACCCATCAATAGCCCGTCGATGGTTAGCCATTCCCAAGAATAAACCAGTTGTTTTCGAAAGAGCTCGCTCTTTGACAGGACGATGATCGCCAATAAGAACAGAAGAAAACACATGGTTGAGATTCGGAAACCAGCTAAGACCGCATAACCAATCGTTGCTACTAGCAATAACAGTGTTGGGAAATAGGCGCGAGAAACACGAGCCGAAATCCCGCGACCAGCAACGATGAACAAATAACCCAAGAAAATACTAGGGTACTGCATGACAAAGTTCAAACGAATCGGATTCAGGTGTGCCAGCCACTGAATATGATCGAAGGCTTCTGGAATGGTTGCAGATAGAATCAGCATGGTACCAGTCAAATAGAGAAGCAGCACCTCGATCTTATGAAATATTTCTAAGAGCAATCCTTTTGGAATACCAGAAAAGCGTGTGTTTAATGTGACACCGATATTTTTTGAGAACAAAAGCGCGCCAATCAAAAAAGGAATAATGTAATAGAAAAGACGGAATAGTAGTAGCCATGCGACGACACTTTCTCGGGGAATATTCAGTGAAGCCATTCCCATAATCATCATGACGTCAAAGGTTCCTAATTCTCCAGGGATCATCGAAACGATACCGATCACTGATGCAGCAATAAATAATGGTAGAATTTGAAAAATATCTATAGAAATGCCCATCAGCATACCAGTAGTGATAAAGGCCGTAAATACACCTAGCCATTCCAACAAAGAAACCAAGATCAACTGTCCACGATCAACTGGAGAAAGACCGCCTAAATAGCGATTCTTCTTCGACAAACTTAAAACATAGACTACTGGAAAGTACAAACTGCCTCCCAATAACCAAATCCAATATTGCTGTAGATAATCGGTTGTCGGGCCGAAGATGACGAACCCTAAAGCCAATAATGATAAAAGCGATAACCCAGACATCAGATAGATAAAAATTTTCGAGATTGCTTGGGCAACATCTTTGCCACTTTTTTCTTTGCCATAAAATTCTGAGCGAAGACCAATGCTGATAAAACCGCCGAATCCTACCAGATTATTCATTGTATTGATGATCCAGCTTGTTTCACCTAAATAACGGGAAGGGAGCTTTTGTCCTAAGAGACGGTTCAAAATGATATCATAACCAATCATTGGCACGATACAAATCAGACTGATCAAAAGCATCAATGCAACGCGCCAAACCGCTAATTCGGAAAACAGTATCGTTAATTGATCGACGGAGATCGTCTTACTTAAAGAGAGTAACTCCCCTAAAACGATCACTGCTACGGCGATTAAAAAGAGTCCTTTGAATAAGGACAGGTGATTGCGTATCCAAGTAAAAAGTTTCATTTTATTGTCCCACCTTATCTAAGAAAGAAAGAACTTTCTGATTGAATATTGTTGGATTTTTACGAGCAAAGCTATGCCCTTGGCCCTTCACTACCATGAAATTGGCATTTGGTATGTGATTTGCTAAATAAAATGAATGTGACAATTTGATCGAATCTCTTTTTCCTACCAAAATCAGTGTCGGGACAGTTATTTTCTTTAAATCGGAGGCTGATAATCCGATATTGCGAAAGAGTAATGCAAGAATCGGTAAAAAACCACGCATACCTTGGTCAAATGGGGCACAAAGCCAAACGATGATATATTGGATCAGACTGCCGATCCGTGCAAACAGCCGCACACCTTTAGGGTCTGTATTGCCAGAATTTAAAATCAAACAGCTAACTAATTGCGGGTATTTGAAGCAAAAGACCATAGCTAAATTTGCGCCGTCACTAAAACCAAGAAGTGCCACCTTTGTCAGGTGTTCATTTAGAATAATGGTGTACAAGTCATCTGCCATCAAAAAAAAATTGATTTTTTTGCGGGTATTCGTTGATTTGCCATGCCCACGGCTATCAATCAAGTATAACTGGTGCTTTTGACTTAGCTCGTTGATTTGATTTGCGAAGTACGCACTGCTGCCTCCATTGCCATGCAATAAAAATAATGGCTTTCCATGACCAATTTTTTCATAATAGAGAACTGAGCCGTCTTGCATTTTGGCATAACATTTTTCTGGTTCCATTTCTTCACCTACTTTCTTTGAGTATACCTTGTAGTAAGTAATTATTAAAATAAAATGGTGATTTTTCACTAGAAATAATCATCTTTTGTTCATTTTTATCTTAGAAAACGATTCTCTTGTTCAGGTAAGAAAAGAAGCTCACCGATTTACTGTACCACAAATTGTCACAAGTGGAGGGCATCTAAAAGGAATTCACTAATCAAAAATAAGCAAAAAAATCTGACAGAATAGACAATCTATTTCCTGCAAGAAAAAGACAACGTGACAACCGAATGTGGCTACCAGAAAACCTCTCTTTTAAATGAGAAAAATAACCTCTAGAGAAGTGGGATGATAAACGATCAGGCGTGTTGATTGGAAACTCTGTCTCTTTAAAAAAAAACAGGGCATCCATCTCTTTCTAAAGAGACGACCGGGGATTTGACCATTGACGAGAGATGTTGTCAAGCTTGGAAGTCACTGTCACAGCCTGTGAAATAGCAGCCCAAAATGAAGAAATATTTTTGTTCACCCTGTAGGAGTCATTCGTGGGGCAGAAAGCAAATGTTTGTTCTTCCTAAAAGATTATATCTCTCCAATAATTACTGCAAAGTTTCAGAAATTCGGTTATTATTTTCAAGTTGTTATTTTGATACGGGAGGGGAAATAATGAGAGAGACGAGATATGAAGAATTGAAGCGAGCTGAAAAGGGCGCGCTCCTCAGTATCGTTGCGTATCTATTGATTTCATTCGTTAAATTGTTGATCGGGAATATGGCAGGATCGGAAGCGTTGTGGGCGGATGGCTTAAATAATGCGACAGATATCATTGCCTCCATCGCTGTCTTGATCGGATTACGCTTAGCTCAAAAACCGGCAGATGAAGAGCATAAATATGGTCATTGGAAGGCAGAAAATGTCGCCAGTTTGATTACTTCATTGATCATGCTTGCTGTCGGTCTGCAAGTCCTATCCTCTTCCGTTTGGTCGTTGATCCAAGGAGAAACAGAAAGCCCAGATATGTTAGCTGCGTTCGTTGGGATTGTCTCTGCTGTCTTAATGTATGGGGTGTATCTTTTCAATCGCAATTTAGCTGCCCAAGTGAAAAGTTCTGCATTGCTCGCAGCTGCTAAGGACAATCGGAGTGATGCTTGGACGAGTATTGGTACCGCCATCGCTATTTTTGCCGCTTCTTTTGGTTGGGGATGGCTTGATAGTATCACGGCAATTATTGTTGCTTTATTGATTATCAAAACAGCGGTCGATATTTTCAAAGAGAGTGCCTTCTCCTTGTCGGATGGCTTTGATCAAGACTTGGTCAATGAATATGAACGAGTTGTCGCAAATTTTCCAGAAGTAAAATCCGTCAAAAGTATTCGTGGAAGAATGTATGGCGCCAATGTATTTCTTGATATCGTTGTTACGATGGATAAATATCTGACTGTTGAAAAAAGTCACGCTGTAGCAGATGCCATTGAAGCGTTGCTATCGGATCGTTTTAATGTTTATGATACCGATATCCATATTGAACCTGAGTGAGTCACCACGCATTTTTAAAGGTGGTTTTATGTTGTAAAAGTTAAAAAAAACAGTGTAAACTGCACGTTTCTAGTATGTAAACATCCCGTTGCTTCTTTTCTTTTCGAAAGAATGGCAAACTATTCGTATAAGAAAGAGAAAGTAGGGATTCTATGAAAACGATAAAGAACAATGAGTTTCAAGCAAAAAACAGAGAAGTGGAACAAAATTCTCTTCTAGAAATTTGTAAAAGCTATATTTTATCGGTAGAGGATAGAAAGACATTATCTTTTCTTCAAAAACAAATCCAAGAAAAAAAAGCTGAGCTTGTATAAAGCTCTATTAGAAGAAAGCAGCAGCCTTACTATTTAGTAAAAAGGCTGCTGCTTTTTTGAAAGAGTTTTTATCAATCGTGTATTTTTCTAAATCCAGCTGTAAAAAGTCTTTTAAAAGACTTTAAAAGGTCTGTTAAAAGACGTAGAAACGATTAATGACCACTGGTCATTTTGATTCCGATAATGCTGATCAATAATAGTCCTACAAAAAGCCATGTAGCTGGGTTGAGCTTATCATGGAATAAGACTACACCTATAATGACTGAGCCCACAGCCCCAATTCCCGTCCAAATAGGGTAAGACAAACTCATAGGAAGTTGTTTGATTGCTTGGGACAAAAAAAAGAAACTGGCGATCATGCCAATAATCGTATAAATCGTAAAATTTAGTTTGGTAAATCCTTCACTCCATTTCATCGTCGTTGACCAGAAAACTTCCAATATTCCCGCGAGCAATAGTTCGATCCAAGCCATCCTATTTTCCTCCTTTTTAATTTTTTAGAAAACAAAAAGAGGAAGATCATTCCTTCTAAGACCTACTGGAATGATCGTCCTCTTTAAACTACCCGGTGGCAGTATGTATTTTCTTGTAGTTAGTATAACACACTCTGATTATTTTTTGCAGAATTAATAGGACTTTATCAACAGTGATAAGAGATAGCCAAACAAAAAGATCAGGAAGAAAGGTGGGATATAGCGGAAAACCAAGCGTGCCAGTTTCTTACCAGCTTGGCGTTCCTTCTCGTACCGGGGATCGTTCCGATCTCTCATGAAGCCCTGTGGGGAACGCGCAAAAAACAAGCCATTGGTAAAGCGTAGCGGCCAAGCAATAAGTAGCAAGAAACTGGTAATGATCAAACCGACAAGCAAGAAAACTTCTCCATCCATCATTCTTTCTCCTTTCGTGCTTTGATACAGTAAGTGTAACATGGCAGCCACAGTGGAAAAAAGGGTTTTCTATTTGAATCGTCTTTGGCTATAATGGAAAGACATAGTCATTAGTAGGGGGAGGAGCAAACAATGAATTGTACATTTCAGTCAGTCACAACGAGTGAGGAAATTCAAGAATTAGCAGTTGTCATCAGAAAAATCTGGTCCGAGGTCTTTACACCGATCATCGGGTCTGAACAAGTAGCATATATGTTAGCGACCTACCAATCGCCAGAAAGGATTCAACAAGAAATCGAGGAAGGGGTAGTTTACCTAGTTCTCCGATCAGAAAATGAAATCATCGGCTATACGGCTTATGAAGAAAAGACCGATCGTTTGTATTTAAGCAAACTTTATTTGACGGCTTCGATGCGGGGAAAAGGGTTATCCAGTCAGCTGTTCGATTGGTACGAGTCTTTAGCCGCTGGCAAGACATTGTTCTTAAACGTCAACAAAGGCAATCAGCAAGCCATTGCTGTTTATGAGCATCGCGGCTTTGTCCGTGTGGGGGAACGAACTGTTGATATCGGCAATGGCTTTGTCATGGACGATTATATCTACGAAAAAAATCTAAAATGCTAATCAAATAAAATAAGGCTTTTTTCCGAATGGACGCCGTCGGGAAAAAGCCTTTTTGTTTTCTGGAAAAACGTTTACATTTCATTTTTTCTAT
>NZ_JALAHI010000032.1 GCF_022711995.1 Enterococcus sp. | reverse complement strand
GAGCAAAACTTACTCAATTGAATAGTGTGGTGGCGATAGCGAGAAGGATACACCTGTAACCATGCCGAACACAGAAGTTAAGCTTCTTAGCGCCGATTGTAGTGAAGGGTTTCCCTTTGTGAGAGTAGGACGTCGCCACGCAAGTAACCTTATATCAAACAAATGATATAAGGTTTTTTTGTGTTTAACTGCAGCACCTTCTGATAGAGCATTCATATGACTTTATCAAAAATTTAGGTGACTTAAAATAACTTTTTTTGCGAAAAAATGATACACTGTTTATGAAGAGTTTTTAGGAGGGATAGTATGACTGAGGAGCTTAAAAAAGAACAGGAATCTGCAGATAATGAGCTGGAAACACCAACAACTGCCGTTCCATTCACAGAAATCAAAGAAGTTGCTTCAAAAAATATTGGACAGATGCTTCAAGACCTACAAGCTTTTGAGACAGCGATTGAAAAGGAAGATATTCCTGAAATTTACCGAATCTATAATGGTCGACTACACAAGGAATTAAAAGAAACATCGAATCAAAATCATGAAATTGATGAGTTGTTGGCTCGGAAGATTCATGATAATTTTGTCGCTGCTTTCCCATTTATGATGCACATCGAAAAAATTTCGCCGACAGTCCATTATTACAAAATTGGCGAATACTATCATGAACGTCCGACCATTGGCATTGACGCGAGTGTTCCGGAAATATTTGTGATTCCGTCTATTGATGAAGAGTGGCATAAATTCCAGCGAGATAATCGCGAAATGCTTGTCGCAATTGAACAGCAGATGGATAATCTAGATGCGAAAGCGATCTCGGCACAGTCTGAAATTCAAAAACTGCAAGTCGAAATTGATCGCATCAAGCGTAGTGAAAATGAGTTGATGGAATCAAAAGGATTCTTTAATCGCGGGAAAATCGATGAAGAACTAGAGGCGTTGATTCAAGAAAGAAAAAAAGTCGAAGCCAAGCAAAAAGAGTGGTCTCGCTATTCTAAAAATGAGCAAGAGGTGCTGCTTGAAAAAGAGCGGTTGGCACAACAATACCATATGGTACGTCTGAAAAAAGCAATCGTTGAAAAAGAATTTCGCCAAATTGACCGCTACTTTGGTTCTATCAAAGAAATGAATGAACAATTGGCAGCTTTCTTAACGAACTATATCGGAGAGGAGTCGATCGTCGATGAATAACGAGGAAGAAAAAAATTCTGAGCTGAACCAAGAATTAGCTGCTGAAACCCAAGAAACACAAGTATCAAAAAACGAATCAGAAACTATTGCAAAAGATGAAATACCGGAAGTAACGGATGCTGGTGAAGAACTTCCATTGAATGAACCTGTGATTCTTGAGTCAGATCGTGTGCAACTAACACCTGATCTTGATCTTGAAGCGTATTCTAGGGAAAAACAAAACACAGAACGAGAAGTATCAGAATCCTTTGATGAATATTATGAAACGAAGGAACAAGATCATCAGAGAATTGAGAGTCTGATTGAACAAGCAGAAATTGAACTGGCTGACCTGCGCTTGCGCAAAGACATTATGGAAGCAGATTTCAATGAACTGTGCCAGCACTATCAGACATTGATCATTGGCAACCAAGAGATTTCGATTATTGCGAAGAAGACCTTATTGGAATACTATGCCTATGAATTTTTGAAACCATTGCGGTCGATTGGTCTCACCGCAACGGATAACTACGATATTTGGAAGACCAAGCATTTCTTAGTGAAATTTCAATTGAATGAGGAAAAAGCACTGGATTTGTATTTCAAATTGAATCCAATCAATTCTCACTATGAATCTCACTACCTGCCTCTGCTAACGATCTATTCCGATACGCGAGAAGTACAGGTCAACGACCATCAGATCTTACATCTATTGCGACAATGGTATACTGACAAAATCTTTACCGTCAATCAACTGTCGCTCTTTAATTATGATGTCAATCAACTGTTGGCTCATTTTCGAGCTTCTTCTTTTACCGTTTCACCAAGCTTGATTGATAACACACAGGAGCTTGCGGTGGATTTGGAGACAGAATTTCCTATCACAACAGAGATTTTGGATCAAATATTCATTACCACGATGGAAAACAAAGACTATGATTTTGTTACCGCTCAAGATGAGGACTATGAAATATTCCTTGATAAAAAGCAACGTTTGACTATCCGTATGGCTGAAGAAAACACCCACTTGTTTATTGATTCAGATCGTCGGAAGCGGTCCTTGCTGGATTTCTTTACTTCTTATGAATTTTTAGTCCCATTGGTCGTACCTAGTTATTAGCAATAAGCAACAATAAGAGCTAAAATAGCCTGTAAGGTTATTTTAGCTTTTTTAAGAGAGGGGAAATACGCAATGATGAATCGTGGTATCGGATTTTATGAAGGAATGCCCTTGGATCACGAAGATGTGTTTCAAATCAAGGATCTTAGTCTGCCTACCTTGGAGCCCAATGATCTTTTGATAAAAGTAGCCGCTGTGTCGGTCAACCCGATTGATACAAAGCGTCGCCAAACTACTACAAATTCCGCTCATTTTGTCATACAGGGGTATGACGCGAGCGGCATCATTGAGAAAGTCGGGAATCAAGTGACTGATTTTCAAGTAGGGGATGCAGTGATGTACGCTGGAACCACACAACGTGATGGGGCAAATCAGAAGTACCAAGCGGTGGATGCCCGGTTGGTGGCGAAAGTTACTACAGATGATTTAGCTCAGTGGGCAGCATTGCCATTGACAAGTATTACTGCTTGGGAACTATTGTTTGAAAAATTCGGTTTGATTGCTGACGAAAACGCCAACCAAGGAAAAATTTTGATGATCAATGCAAGTGGCGGTGTGGGCTCAATCGCAGCGCAACTGGCTAGCTGGTCTGGTCTGGAGGTTTATGGAACAGCCAGTCCCAAAAATCACGAGTGGTTGTACCAAAATGGTGTTACAAAGGCACTGGATTATCACTATCCACTACAGGATCAAGTAGAAACGACCTTCGACTATATTGCGGTGTTTTATGACGTAACAGATTACATTGGTCAATTAGCTGGCTTGATTCGACCTTTTGGGAAAATTGGCATGATTGTCAATACTCGTGAGTCTTTAGATCTTAATCCCTTTAAAAATATCGGGGTTGATTTTTACTGGGAATATATGTTTACAAAAACGGACTTTCAAGTGTCGATTGAAAGTCAAGGGGCAATCTTAAAAGCAATTGCTCACTTAGTCAAAGAGAAAAAAATTCATTCAACGATGACCAGTTGTTTTGAAACAGGGCTAACCATTGAAAATTTGATTCAAGCAACTGCGTTAGTGGAAAAGGGTGGACCTGGAAAAGTAGTTATTTCCGGTGGAATGGATGAATGAATCCATTGAATGAACAAGAGTTTTGGAACGCGTTTGCAGCAGAATATGCGGAGATTCAACAAGAATCGAGATTGCCGATTGCCGAAGACGTAGGAGCGTATTTAAAGAAAGAAGGCTTTTTACCTAGCAATTGCTTTGTCGATTTGGCTGCGGGAAGTGGTCGTTATATTCCCGCGATCTTACCGGAAGTCGAGTGTTACCTGGCGATTGATTTTTCTGAAGAAATGCTGAAGCAGGCGAAGGAATATGTGAAAGATCCACAACAAAAAGTGGTCTACCGCTTGCAAACACAAGCAGATTTTCTAGCAGATCAAAGCCGCTATCCATTGGTTTTTACCGCAATGAATCCGGCATTGACCGAAAAAGACCAGTTGCTTTCTTTAGTGAAAAAAAGTGCTAAATTGTTGATTTTGCGTATTGTTCGTACTCAGGAAAATATATTCCAGCCTTTGGAACAGTTGGATCATGCAGAGGAAAAATGGCTGTCTATTTATAAGGAATGGTTGCAAGAGGAACAAATCAGCTTTGCTACTCATATTTTTTCTTATAGTTATGAAGAAATCATCAAGCGGGATTTTTTTATGGACTATTTCCAAGAGGATTTTCCACCACAAAAGGCAAGAGAATTGTGTCAGTCTCTTTTTGGGAACAAAGAAGAGACGATCAGCAAGACAGAGATCGATTATGAGCTTCTCATCGTTTAAAAATCGCGCCACCTTAGCTACTCTTGTAAACAGGAGCAGTAGCCGGGGTAGCGCGATTTTGTATGATCAGATCCCTAAGTAGAAATAAAGAATAGAGCCAATCACGAATAAGTAGAAAAAATTAACCAAATAGAATTTTTGTTGGAACAGCTTTTGTTCTTGCGGCAAAGCTTGTTTGATCAGTTTGAATCCAATCAAATTGGCCAGTGAAGCAATCAGTGTCCCTAAGCCGCCCACATTCACCCCCAGCAAAACAGCTTTCTTGAAGCTTGTGAAAGGGGCAATCAAAATCGCTGCTGGAACATTGGAAATGACTTGAGACAGTGCAATACTGCCTAGAAACGCTTGCTGTTCTTTTTTGAAAAAGGGTTGGATCATGGCAATCAGTTTTTCTTGTTCACTGATATTGCCGACAATCACAAAGAAACAAACAAAGGTCAGCAATAAGCGGTAATCCACTGTACGAAAGAGGTCTTTTTGCACCAAAAAAATGACCACAGCCACGATCATTGTCGCAAAGATAAAAGGAATCACGTGAAAGATTCCTGCTATCATAAGGGCCATCAACCCCAGATAAAGCACCGCGTATTTTTTTTCAAACGACTGTGTGGTTTTGTCGATGGTTAGAGGCGAGGCTGGTAATAGCTGAATGGATCCGAGCAATAAAAGCAGTGAAAGAAGCGCCGCCAAACCCGTTGTTTGTAAAAAAGTAATTAAAGGCAAATCATAAAATGTAAACAAGAAGAGGTTTTGCGGATTCCCAAAGGGGAATAAGCTGCTGCCTAAATTTGCTGCTACGATTAAATAGACTGCCCCGAGAAGAATACTTTTCCGTTCTTTCAGGGCTTTTGTTATCATCAGATAGAGAGGCAGCAAAGTAAGAATTGCGACATCGTTGGTTAAAAACATGGAACTGAAGAAACTAAGTAAAACGATGGTTCGAATCAATGCCCGGAGAGAATGACTGGTAGACAGCAAACGCTGACCAATGAAATTTAATAAGCCGGCTTTTTCCAATCCGTTAATGGTCAACATTAAACCAAATAAGGTTAAAACCACTTGAAAATCGATAAAGCGGCTATCAAAACGACCGAATAAGCTCGCAATAAGCGCCAAAAAGAAAGAAATGGTGAATAATAAGTCGTTTCGAAAAAATGTGATTATTTTTGACATGAGAACTCCTTTCGTTCAAATTTTACCATGGACTCTTTTTACAAAGCAAAGAAATATCCTTGATTTAAAAACATACTTTGGAATGGGCGCATTCAATAAGGTTGACAAACGAAGCGTTTACTGGGAAATTAGAATTAGATTGAAAAAGGAGCAGAATTGATGAATTTGATGCAATTATTAGAAAAAAATCAGCAAGTCCATTTTCAGATACTGACTATTTTCTTTCAGCAGGGCTCGGAAATTTCTTATAAGACACTGGCAAATACATTATCGATTTCTTCACCGACGTTACAAAAGGAGCTTCAACAGCTGGGGGAAAATCTGTCTGCTTTCCATTCAAAAGCATCGTTGGAAATCAAAGAGAATGATCGGCTAAGATTAATATTGCCCCTTGATTTTTCTATTCAGCATTTTTTTTACGAATACTTATCAAAAGCCGTGGACTTTCAAATTATTGAGTATCTGTTTTTTCATCGAGAAGGGTCGACAACGAAATTAATGATGGATTTGATGCTGAGTGAAGCCTCGCTTTTTCGGCATTTCAAAACCATCAATCACTTGTTGGAGGAATTTCAGCTGCAAATGAAGAACAAGAAACTGATCGGCGATGAGCGACAAATCCGCTTTTTCTTTTATTCCTTTTTTTCCCAGAGCTACCCGCTAGCAAAAATTGAGCAGACCTTTCGAAATCCAGCCATTCGCAATGTGATCCATGTGATTGAGCAGCAGCTTGACATAGCCATTGATCCCTTGAATCGGTGGAAAATGGTCTTGTGGCTTGGTTTGATGGAAGCTCGTTTTGATTTTCGAAGTTCTCAGCAGCATGGTGCGTCAAAAGAACTCCTAAAGCAATTAGAAACAGATCCTACGTTTCAAACGCTACGAAACATCTTGGGGCGCTATCTCAGCCGCTTTGCTCTTTCATGGAGTGATTATGAAGCCGTCTATCTCTATTTATTTTTGATCATGGAAGGTTTATTGGTCATTGATAGCTCGGATGAATCTTCCTCGGAATTTATGCTTGAATTGACCCGTGCAAGTCAGACATTGATCCAAACCTTCAGTGATGATACCCCGGACATCTCGCTACACTATCCGGAAATCAGCAGTTTTTTGGTTATCATTATTCTCAAAGCGAGGTACTTAACAGGGGCTTTAACCTCATTTGCTGATTTCCCGCCCCATTTTCTGCGAGGTGCAGCCATGATGGAAGCTGCCAATCTAGCCGTTGAGCAACTTGCTCAAGGGATGGCGCCGTTTTCTGATGAGAAACGAAGAAAGCTCACTCATGATTTGTCATTTGTTATTGAATGGCTGCAAGAAAATCAGCAAAAAGAAATGAAAATTGGTGTACTGCTTTCCCAAAATCGATTGCGGGCAGATGTTTTGCGGCGATTTTTGACGAAACAGCTTTCGGGGTATCCTTACATGAAGGTGGAAGCTGCACAAGAAACGGTCTATGATTTACTGATCGTGGATCAACCACAGATTGCGGAGAACTATCGCTATCAAAAGCTCTTGATTTTGACAGGTGTGATTGATCGTTTTGAAGAACAGCGGTTGCATCAAGTCATTGCCGAAATCCGCAGGGAAAATCTTGAAAGTGAGTTGGAGAAGTTATGAGGATTGTAATTATTGGAGGCTCTCATGCTGGTATAGCAGCAGCCCGTCATTTAAAACAGATGGATCGTAAGATCGAAGTTATCATCATTGAAAAATCTAATGTTTTGGGCTATATCGCTAGCAGCTTGAACTTGGTATTAGAAGGGTATATCGAGCATCTTGAAGATTCTCGTACGGTCACTGCTAGCGAGTTACTATCAGAAGGAATCAATGTGATGCTCAACAGTCGGGTCGTAGCAATCACGGCAGCAGAAAAAACCATTTCTTTCGAGACCTCAACCGCCAGTTGCATCGAAAAGGATACTATCGCGTATGATTCGTTGATTTTAGCCATGGGGTCCAGCAATTTTCGGAATGCTTTTACAGAAGAGGTCAAAGAATATATCACGACATACAAAACGATTGGTCAATCACGAGAGGCCCTTCATAAAGTGCAAGAAGCACAAAAAGTAGCCATTGTCGGTGCAGGATTGATCGGCTTTGAATTGGCAGAATCATTGAGTGGCCAGGAGAAAGAGGTTTTTTTGATTGATCGGATGGATACACTGCTTTTCCGTTACTTTGATCAGGAAATCTCACAGATTTTGATCAAACGGTTTCCAGAAAATCTCCAAATTTATCTTAACAGTAGTGTGGTGGCAGCCAAGCAAGGGGCGGCAGGTGAGTTGGAAGGGATCGAACTAGCCAATGGTACTTTTTTACCAGCAGACATCGTTGTGTATGCAGTCAATCCAAGACCGAATGTCGATTTGGTGGCTGATTTTCTGAAGCTAAATCCTGATGGAACGATCGATACCAATGAATTTTTGCAAACTTCAGATCCAAACATTTACGCTATTGGCGATTTGGTTTCAATTCCGTTCAATCATTCAGATAGTGCATTGTATGTCCCGTTAGTGACCAATGCCTATCGAACGGGTATCGTGGCGGCAACCAATATTTTGTCTGCGAACAAGATTCCTTTTCCAAAGATGCAGCGAACCGTGGTCAGTAAGCTCTTTGGGTATTATGTGAGCAGCTCCGGAATCAACGAAACAGAAGCACCTTATTATGGCTTTGATGTGGATTCTGTGACCCGAACTTTTCATTCGCGAAGCTTTTTTGAAACAGAAACCGACTTTGAAGTGACATTGAAACTGGTTTTTGATAGGCACTCACGGGTCATTATGGGCGGGCAGATCATTACAAGTGATCGTGGAAGTTTGGAAATCATCAATACAGTTTCCACATTGATCACAGCTTACATGACGTTGGATCAGTTGGCGACGATGGATTACTTTTTCAATCCGACGATCTCTTTTCCGCTGCATTTCTTGAATCAGTTAGCCATTGAAGGGCTTCTGAAAACACATAAGAGTTAAGTGTTTGTTATATTAAGTTTTTTTCAATTCGATAAACCTACGTTAATAGTAGGTTTATCTTTTTTTTGCGAAAAAGGCTTGTCATTAAAAGCGGAATCGCTTAAACTAACTTAAGAGAATGATAATCATTCTCAATAGAAGGAGTTTGACTATGAAGAAAATGAGCTTGAGCATTTTGGTGCTTTTATTAATCATCGGTTCGCTATTTGTTGGTGCTCATGAGATGTCCCTTGCTGGATTGATGGCAGGCAAAGAAAGTCATTGGATGATCCTGCTGAAAGTGAGGCTCCCTCGTACCATCAGTCTTTTACTCGCAGGGGCGGTCATGAGCTTGTGCGGGAAAATCATTCAGCACCTGATGCAAAATAAATTTGTGGCAGCAGATGTGATTGGATTGACCGATAGTGCTCGCTTAGGCATTTTGATCGTCATGTTATGGCTTCCAAATGCCTCCGGGCTTCTGCGGACAACCGCAGCTTTCTTATTTGCTTATCTCGGAGTTTTGCTTTTCTTATGGTTAAGTCGTTTGATTCCTAAAAAAGATCCAATGGTTTTGCCTTTGACAGGTGTGATGTTTGGAAATGTGATCGGTGCCATCAGCTCCTTTTTGGCCTATCGCTACCAGTTAGTGCAAAATGTTTCTTCTTGGTTGCAAGGTAATTTTGCTACTGTGATCGAAGGCAATTATGAATTGATTTATTTGACGCTACCTGTGTTTGTTTTATTGTATTTTCTTGCTTATGAAATAACGATCGCTGGGTTAGGAGAAACGGCAGCCAAAAATCTTGGTATCAATTATCATGTGTTGCGGCTGTTAGTGTTTGCTTTGGTGGCTTTTGCCAGCAGCGTCGTTTTACTTTTGGTGGGGAACGTGCCTTTTTTAGGTGTGATCATCCCAAATATCGTTGCTTTATTTGTGGGGGACCATGTGAAAAACAATCTATTCTTGATCAGCTTTTCCGGTAGTGCTTTCTTACTTTTGTGTGATCTGTTGGCAAGAATGGTGATTGCCCCTTACGAATTGCCAGTCAGTGTTGTCGCCGGCACCATCGGCGGTATCAGTTTTCTAGTTTTATTGATGAGGAGAAAAATGGTATGAGAGTTGCCAGACGTTATGCATGTCTACTATTACTTATCGGAATCGCGGTCAGTGCTTATCTTTTGATCAATACATACGGAAACTGGTCTTTTGCGTTGGCGCTGCGGGGCAAGCGCGTAGTGGCTTTTGGCTTGGTAGCAATCGCAGTCTCCTTTAGCACCATCACTTTACAAACACTGACACAAAATCGTTATCTGACTCCCGGAATCTTAGGATTGGATCAATTGTATGTATTGATCCAGACCCTGTTGTTTTTCTTCTTAGGAGGAATCCGAATGTTGAGTCAGGAGACGCCTTTCGTTTTTTTATTTTCGATTTTGGCTACTGGGATTTTGAGCAGTGTCATTATTCAAACCTTTTACAAAAAGGCAAACAATCACTTGTTTTTATTATTGATGGCCGGAATGGTCAGTGGAACGATGTTCTCTAGCATCAGCTCGTTTCTGCAAGTCATTATGGATCCCAACGAATATGACTTGCTGCAGGGCCGACTGTTTGCCAGTTTTAGCAATGTCAATAGTCAACACTTGTTGCTAGCAGCCGGCATCATTTTCATTGGCGTAGTAGGATTATCCCTATTGATTCCAGAACTGAATGTGATGGTTTTGGGGTTTCGAAATGCAAAAAGTTTGGGGATCTCAGTCTCTGTAATGCAAAAATGCTGCTTGTTTTTGCTGTCTTTATTATCTGGCACTGCTACGGCGTTGGTGGGACCTTCCGTCTTTCTAGGATTTGTCGTGGCAACGATTGCTTATCAATTGTTTCCCACCTATAAGCATGGCACATTATTTGTGGCAACAACTCTTTTAGGATTTTTATTGTTAGTTGGCGGACAGCTTTTTGTGGAGCAAGTCTTTCAATGGAACACCACCATCAATACCGTGATTCAGTTTCTAGGTGGGATGTTCTTTTTAGGAAAATTGATCAAAGAAAGGAAAGGGCAATGATTGAGACAAAAGGAATTGAAAAGGTGTATCAAGACAAACGCGTGTTGACTGATTTGTCCTTACAGTTGCCGGAAAATCAGTTGGTTGCCTTTATCGGTCCAAATGGCGCCGGAAAAAGTACACTGCTGTCCATTATCAGTCGGATGTTGGAACAAACCAACGGGGAAGTCTATTTCAAAGGACAGGATATTCGTCAATGGCACTCCAAAGAGCTAGCTAAAAATCTGGCCTTTTTACAACAAAGCAACGGCTTCACAGTTGATATGACGGTGGAAGAACTGGTAGCTTTTGGGCGGTTTCCCTATAATCGCGGGCGAACCAAACCAGAAGATGACGAAATCATTTCAGAGTCCTTAGCACTCTTATCTTTGGAGCCATTTCGAAAACGTTCGATCCATGCACTATCCGGCGGACAGTTGCAACGGGTCTATCTGGCGATGATTCTCGCGCAAGATACCGAGTATATTCTATTGGACGAGCCTTTGAATAACTTGGATTTGAAACACGCCAACCAATTGATGCACTTATTAGAAAAATTAGTCAGAGATCATGGGAAAACCGTATTGATCGTGTTACATGACATCAATTTTGCTGCTCGATATGCGGATCATATCGTAGCGATGAAAGAAGGATGCCTGTATAAAACAGGAACAGTAGAGGAAGTGATTCAAGAGCCTGTCTTAAAAGAGCTTTATGACTTGGAAGTTAAGATCGTCGAAGTAGAGGGACAGCGCTTTTGTTATTATTTTAATTAAAGGATCATAGGAGGAAAATATGAAGAAAATAGTATTTGGTTTGGCTGTATTCGCAATGATCGGGGGCTTAGCGGGGTGTGGAGCGCAAGCAAAGAAGACGGAAACAAGTGACTCATCCGCAACTGCTTCATCGACAGTAGCTGCACCTACAGAAATTGAAGTGACAGATAGCAATGGGAAAGTAACCGTTCCTTATTCACCAAAAAAAGTGGTTGTTTTCGACAATAGTGCATTAGATACGATGGATGCGCTAGGCGTCGGGGATCGTGTCGCTGGGGCAGCCACTAGTAATCTACCGGATTATTTAAAAAATTATGCTTCGGTTGATTCTGCCGGTGGCATCAAAGAACCTGATCTAGAAAAAATCAATCAAATCCAACCTGATTTGATTATCATCTCTGGTCGGCAAAGAGATTTCCAGAAAGATCTGGAAGCAATCGCTCCAACAATTTTTCTGAGTGTCGATAACGAAAATACTTGGTCATCCATCGAAAGCAATATTCAGACCGTCGCACAAATCTTCGGTAAAGAAGAGGAAGCTAAGACAAAGTTGACGGCTCTGCAAACAAGAATTTCTGCTCTTTCTGAAAAGGCAAAAGACAACGAGAAAGCACTGGTTGTTATGATGAATGAAGGAAGTCTTGCGGCCTTTGGTATGGGCTCACGGTATAGTATCGTTTATGATACCTTTGGTTTTACGGCAGTCGATGATACATTGGAAGCTTCGACCCATGGACAAAATATTTCTTATGAATATTTACTGGAAAAAAATCCCGACATTATTTTTGTTATTGATCGGACAAAAGCAATCGGTGGAGATACAAGCCAAAGTGAGTTGACAGAGAATGAATTGGTTCAGCAAACAACTGCTGGCAAAAATGGCAAAGTGATTGAATTAAACCCACAAGTTTGGTATCTAGCAGGATCTGGGATCGAATCTTTGGATATTATGTTGTCCGATGTTGAACCAGCTGTTGCAAAAGAGTAAGGGCTTATTCTCGGATAAGGATGGCCCAAATGAGAAAGGGACTGTGACATAAGTCATCAGCCAACAAGATAAACCGAAACATATGCTATTGCATTAGATTCCACGGACTTTTGCGACGAGGAGCCCCTGCACCGCAGGAGCAATACTAAGGACTGTTCGGATATTTTTACTTGTAGGAGACTTATGGCGCAGTCTCTTTTTTTATATTGAAAATAATTTATTAATTTTAAACCAAATTTAGTTACTTTCAGGTATGCTAGGTTCAAAGGGAAGGAGCGGACTCCGAAATGCACAAATATTTGCTGGCGGCTGGCGTAGGGGGAATGCTGTTAACAGGGGGATTATTACTTTGGGTAAATTTGATCCCGATCGCAGACTTTGAGTTATTGACTTTGGCAGAAAAAATCACGTTACAAAGAGAGGTGGGGCTGGCACCAAAATGGGGGGCAGTCTTGATGGGCAGCGGACTAGCTATTTTGTTGCTGACTTTGGTTTCCTATTACTGGCCATCCAATCCGGGGCGCAAAAACTATCTGCTTGGTGTGGGTTTACTTGCGGTTTGGATAATTTGCTTAAAGGTGATTTTCTTTCCCCCTCAAAAGGAATGGGTCGAAGGGACGGTCATGAAAGTCTATGATGATGGTTATACATGTTTTCAGACGAAGAAATACGCGGAATCACGTTATTCATCCGATTTTGGTGAGTATTATTTCGAAAGCAAGGACAGTTGGCAGCTTCGAGAAGGACAGCAGATCAAAGTTTTCACAGAAGGTGGGAGTTTCATAAAATTTGCTGAAGTGTTTTTACCGATAATTGATGTTCAACCATTAGCGGGTGTTTCTCGGTCTCAAGACTGATTTCCAAAAAGAATAGCATATTTACTTTACCTGTCGTAGTAATTGTCTTATAATTATTACGACAGGTAAAGTAATTTATTGGGAGGGGATCGAGTGATATCCAGCGATGGGATTCGGGGATACAATGATGCAATTATCTTATCGATTCTTTCCAAAGATGATTCTTACGGATACGAAATCTCAAAACAGATTCGTGAAAAAACAGATTCACTTTACATCATAAAGGAAACAACGTTGTATTCGGCATTTACACGTCTGGAGAAGCAAGGATTGATCCGGTCGTATCCTGGAGAAGTAACGCATGGAAAGAAACGCACCTATTATCAGATCAGCGATGCAGGTAAAGAATTTTTAGAAGAGAAAAAACAAGAGTGGCAACAAACAAAGATCGTTGTTGAGCGCTTTTTACAAGGAGGAACAAAATGAAAACCATCCGAGATTATTTAGATACGCTATTTTTAAATGTACCCAAGACGCCAGAAACGATCAAAGCCAAAGAAGATTTGGTTGCGATCATGGAAGACCATTATCATGAATTGATCGATCAAGGAAAAAGTGAGCATGAAGCGATTGGAGCGGTTATCAGTGAGTTTGGTTCCATCGATGAATTGCTCCAAGAACTCCAAGTAGAGGAAGTCCCGGAAGAAGCCTGGCAAGATGCGATTGTGATCGAGGAAGCCTTTGATTTTTGGGGGAAGATTCGCCACTTTGCCTTCTCACTTTCTTTAGGGATTGCATTATGTATCGCGTCACTGGGAATATTTATCTTTTTTGCCAATGAAGTCGATAGTGGGTTAGGTTTGTTGGGGATGTTTGTGTTTATTGCTTTAGGTGTTGGCTTTATTATTACCTCCGGGTTGAACTATTCTGCATCAAAACGCAGATTGAATGATCGCCCCTTTGAGCAAGAAGTCAAACGAGAAGCACGGAAGCAACTGGAAGATTATGAAAAAAGTTTTCGCTTCGGTCTGGTGCTTGGGATTTCTGCATGTATTCTGTCAGTGACACCGTTTTTCCTGATGGAAGCGATTCTTTACATTCCAAGTGGTTTCGCTTTAGGTTTGTTTTTTGCAGCAGTTGCATTGGGCGTGTTCTTTATTGTTTATGTTAGTATCATTCGGACTGGGTTTGCTAAAATGGCAGATGGCGTGTACTTTATTTCCAATGAAGATGAACCTGGACCACGTGCAACGCAACACATCTATGGAGAATCCGCAGGAAAAGTTCGCTTTTTTAATACAGTCTATTGGCCAGTGATCCTTGTAGTTTACTTTATCTGGTCATTTTCAACACAAAGTTGGGCGTATTCATGGGTGATCTTCATTTTAGGCGGGGTTTTGCAAGATTTCTTTTTGCCCCACAAGAAAAAAAGGCATTGAAGGGGTCCGGCAGAGAAATTTACTAATTAGTATATTAACACTTGATTGATCCGCAGTTCAGTAGAACGTGCAAGATTGATCAGGTGTTTTTTCTATTCGGTCCTATCGGTGGGAAAATTGCCTCACGATCATTTGGCAATAATCCTAAGTCGTTATTGAGAATGAGAGGGTATAAGTGAGAATGGGTTTTATTTATGAT
>NZ_JALAHI010000031.1 GCF_022711995.1 Enterococcus sp. | reverse complement strand
ATATAAAGGATTAAGCCATATTTTTGTAATCGATAACAACCGGTTTTCCGGGTTAAAAAATCACTACAATTTGATGAAACCGTTTTTTTATCACAAAAAAATCAGAGAGAAATTGTGCTGTCCTTCCTTCTTTTAATATCCCCTTTTTTATAAGCATTGTAAACGAAAGATGAGCGCTTGTTTCCATTTTTAATCCCGTTTTCAAAACTGTATAGACAACGCGTAAAGCTAAGATGCGCATCTTTGGATCATCTAAAATTGACAAGCATGGCTTCTTTCATAGCGATCTAGCCATCAAATGAAAATTGATTGAAAAGGCAGACACCTTTATTGACTATTGATCTGGACAGTACAACGTCAACTGATGGTTCCTGCTTTTCAAGACTGGAACCCAAACGCTCCTCACATTTGCCACAAAAAAACTTTGCCCAGCATTCAATACTAGGCAAAGTTGCTTGATTATTTCGTTTTTGAAAAATCTTTCTTTGAAAGATAAATAGCCGTAAGAATGGCAACTAAAACAGCTAATCCGAAGACTAGGATCGTTCCCACTGTATTATCTTTTCCCGGTAATCCGCCGGTGTTGATTCCCCAGAGTCCGGCAATCAGCGATGGGACTGCCACCACTAATGCAGCTGAATCTAAATACTTCATCAAATGGTTCAAATTGTTATCCATCATATCAGAGAAGAGACCACCGATAGTTTCCAATAAATCACGATAGATCGTAACTAGCTTATTTGCAAATTTCTGCCGCAATTTAATATCATAAACCAGGGAATCATTATCAAGGCGTTCCAAGAATTCTTTGCGTTCCATCAGATGATCTACAGTCAGATTTTGATCTTTCAGTGTGTGATCCAAATAAACCATATCACGTTCTGTATCCGCTAAATTAAAAAGCTCGTTATTTTCGGTGGTTTTACGAGCAGCCGCATCTAATTGATCAATTTGTTTTTTTATCTCTTTTAACCCATTGATGTAGTGGGTGTAGATCATTAATGTAGCATAAGCAATGATATCCTCAAAACGTCGAATTTCACTCCCATGTTTCTCAATCAACCGCTCGACGAGATTTGATTCTCTAGAAACATAGGTGATCATCAATCCTTTGGAAAGAATAAATGTGACAGGTTCTAGGCGTTTTTCAATGCGTTCTTGATGATTGGCAGAAAGATCGATCAATGTATAAAGAAACGGATTGTTTAATTTGGTGTCTCGCAAATGTTCTAACCGGGAAACTTCTTCTGGTTCATCGGAACCGATAAAAATATCTTCCGGCAAATCAAAAAGTGTCAGCAACTCTTTTTTCTCTTCTTCATTCCCATGTTTGACTACCAACCAATTATAATCGTCTTCGGATGATTCTCTGATTTGGTTCTGTTCGATTTTATAGTACGAATACATTTTGCCTCTCTCCTTTAACTCCTTCACTTCTCTTCAACTATCTAATGATGACTGCTTTTTGTCAAGAAAAGCGCTATTTCAACGATTTGTATCAATATGAAAACAAAGCAAGCGTTTGATTAGACCATTCTAAATAAACGTGAGAGAATATTTTTGGGCCCAATAAAAATCATTTTAGAGGAGGACAACTATGTTTCTACATCAAAAAGAACTACAGTTCGAAGCAAAACCAGACAAACCAAATCCGTTAATTGCGAAGTATCTTCAAGAATTGATCGGTGGCCAGTATGGCGAAATGAGTGTAGCAATGCAGTACCTCTTCCAAGGCTGGAGCTGCCGTGGAGAAGAAAAATATAAAGATATGTTGATGGACATCGCAACGGAAGAAATCGGTCACGTGGAAATGCTTGCGACCATGGTCGCTCGCTTACTAGAAGATGCCCCTGTAGAAGATCAGGAAGCCGCAATGAAAAAAGACCCAACAATTGGCGCAATTATCTCTGGAATGAACCCACAACACGCAATCGTTGCTGGCTTAGGACCTCGTCCAGCTGATAGTGTCGGGAATCCATGGAGTGGTGCATATATCATTGCCAGCGGTAATTTACTGGCAGACTTCCGCGCTAACTTAAACGCAGAATCACAAGGACGATTACAAGTCGCTCGTATCTATGAAATGATCGATGACCGTGGAGTGAAAGATCTATTATCCGTGCTATTAGCTCGAGACAGCTATCACCAAAACCTTTGGGCACAAGCTGTCAAAGAACTGGAAGAAAAAGAAGGTACGATTCTTGTACCAAGTACCTTCCCTCGTAACGAAGAGCGTTTAGATATCGCCTATGACTTTTACAATTTCTCTGAAGGAGACCAAAGTAAAGAAGGCTCTTGGGCAAAAGGAAAAGCACTTGATGGCGAAGGTGAATACCAATGGCTTTCTACTCCTAAAGTTGAAGGCAAAGCACCAAAACTAGATCCTGTCACACCAAAAATGTACGGCACACCCCCTGAAAAATAAATTGATCGAAACGAATAAAAAGAGCAATGATTCCCTTCACAAGGAATCATTGCTCTTTTCTTGTCTCATTGAGCAAGTTGGTTACCTTAAAGCTAAAAAAGCGTTAGAGTAGAATGTATAAAAAAAGGAGGAATCATTATATGAAAGCACCTTTACTTACACTAAATGATGGCAATTTACGTCCAGCCGTGGGCATCGGCACCTATCAAATCCGCGGCGGCGAAGGCTTAAATCAGTTGCAGGCAGCAATCACAGACGGCTATCGTCTGATTGATTCTTCAACCAATTATGACAATGAAGGCATCGTCGGCAAAGCGATTCACCAATCCGGCGTGCCTCGTTCTGAGTTCTATGTCACTTCAAAATTACCAGGAAAATATCACGGGTATGATGATGCATTGACGAGCATTCAAGAATCGCTGGCGCGCATGGGATTGGATTATTTTGACGCCTTTTTGATCCACTGGCCCCTGCCAAAACGCGGTAAGTACATCGAAGCGTGGCAAGCATTAGTGACTGCGCAAAAATTAGGATTGATTCGTTCCATTGGCGTGTCTAACTTTGAGCCTGAACATTTAGATGCCATTATTGAAGCAACTGGTGTCACACCAGCCATCAATCAAATCGAGATCCATCCGTACTGGGTCCAAGAACAAATGGTAGCAGAAAACAGAAAACGCGGGATCATTACTGAAGCCTGGAGTCCATTAGGTCGCGGCAGCGCGGCGCTCAAAGAATCCATCATCACTGATCTAGCAAATAAATATCAAAAATCGGCGGGACAAATCATCTTACGCTGGCACGTTGATCGTGGCATTCTCCCACTGCCAAAATCTCGAAACCTAAACCATCAGCGAGAAAACTTAGCTATTTTTGACTTTGAATTGACTGAAGAAGAAATCAAAGCAATCAATCGCTTGAACAAAGAAGACGGCCGTATTGAAGGTCAAGATCCAAATGAATATGAAGAGTTTGAATAAACAAAACCAGCAGCTTCTCCGCTATAAATGGAGAAGCTGCTGGTTTTAGTTTATCTCAACTCAAAATGAAATGTCTTTATTTCAAAGGGTGACAAGGTAAATGAGACTTTGTCTTTCCACTGCTGATTATTTAAAGGTATCTCCATTAAATCTGTTTCTTGCCAAAAACTGCTTGGCAACTGCAATGTAACCTTTCTAGTTCCTCCCGTGTGATCATGTAAACGTAAAATCCACCCTTTGCCGGTTTCTGCTTGCTTGATGGCGTCGATGGTAACGGAGGTTTCACAGTCTATTTGCAACGGAAGCAACCAAGAATGTTCTCCGTTAATAACCGTTAATGGCGAGTTGAGGGACCATGCTTCTTCCATTGTTCCCCCATCGATGGCATCGTACTCGTGGGCATAAAAACTGTAAGTAAATTCGTGATCGCCATCGTCAGCCATTGGATCAGGATAGATAGCGCCTTTAAGCAAGGTCAAACTTAATTGATTTTCCTTAACAGTATAACCATATTTACAGTCATTCAATAAACTTACCCCACAATATTTTTCTGAAAGATCTGCCCACTGGTGGCCTACTGTTTCAAACTGAGCCAATTGCCAGCTGGTATTAGCATGGGTAGCTCGTTTTACATTTCCGTACTGAATATCAAATACTGCATCAGTTGATCGAATTGCTGCATCAAAGTTTATCTTCAACAGCTGTTGGCGTTCATGCCATGAAACGTTTGTTAAAAAATCGATTCGTTGTGTATAAGCATAGACCCGCATTTCCTGATGTATCTGCGAATTACCAAACGTATACTCAAATACTACGGAAGCGTAAAGCGCATTATTTGAATGCAATCGTATTTTATCGGCTTGAAGCACTGTTCCTTTTTCTTGATAAAAACTATCGATGTCCCATGCATCATAATTTAAAGGTTTGTCTTCAAATAGCTGAAAAACATTCCCTTTTCCTTTCAACATTTCTCTACTCAATTTCTTATCAAAAATGCTGATTAAATTTCCCGATGTTTCCCATAAAATTCGCAAACGATCAGTCTCAAGCGCCCCCTCTGTGAACACAGCGAGCGGTTTGATATCTTTACTTTCTGCTATCGGTTGAAACTCTATCATCACCTGACTCATAGGCGGAACATTTGCCACAAGAACAGCCTGTTTTTCTCCATCAAAATAAGCTTGAAGTTCTTTTCCTTGTGAATCAATAAAGCGGCCTTCTTGTAAAAGAGGAAGTTCAACCAATTCATTCCGTGACCAGCCAGCTGTATTGATGACTGTATACTTTTGACTAGCAGGTTCATTTAATTTTTCAAATAAATGTTGAATCGTCTGAGTCACGACGGCAAACTCTGCTCTATGGTCTTGATAAACTTCTTTGATCGAAGAACCAGGAATAATATCGTGAAATTGATTCCGAATAACCGTCTCCCATGTTTCAAAAAGCAGCGCTTTAGGATACTCGTCTTCTTTGCTGGCTGCTAAACATGTATAGAGAATCTCAAGTTCCCGTAACGCAATTTCAGCTTTTCGATTCATTTTTTTGACAAACGCTTGCGAGGTATAGGTTCCTCGATGATATTCCAAGTACAATTCGCCATCCCAACGAGAGACCAGTGGCTTATTTTGTTCTACTGTCTGATGCAGTCGTTCAAAAAAGGCTTTCGCTTTTCCTGTTTTGACTTGCGGCAATCCTGGAATCTGGTCAAGGCGGCGGCGATTTTCCAGCATCTCTCTAGTGACGCCGCCCCCGCCGTCCCCGTGACCGTAAGATAGCAGAAATTCTTGATTCAAACGCTTGTCTTGATATCCGTCGTAAATACCTTGAACGGTCTCAGGAGAAAGCGTTCCATTGTAGGTATAAAACCATTCTTCCGCCCATTCATCAGTTTTACCATCAACTGGTGTAGTGATAAAATGCGTCAAAATATCTGTCCCATCGATCCCCCGCCAATAAAAGGTATCATGAGGCATCCGGTTATATTGATTCCAGCTGATTTTGGTCGTCATAAACGTCTCAATACCTGATTTTTTCAAAATTTGAGGCAATGCCCAAGAATAACCGAACACATCCGGAAGCCACAAGAAATGCATTTCTTTGTCAAATTCTTCCTTCACAAATTTTTTCCCATGGAGTATCTGACGGACCAATGATTCGCCTGACAGTATATTGCAATCGGCTTCCAGCCACATGGCTCCGTCCACTTCCCAACGGCCTTCTTTGATTCTCTTTTTGATTTTCTCATAAAGAGCTGGATAGCTTTCTTTGACATATTTGTATAGCTGAGGTTGGGTTTGCAAGAAAATATATTCTGGGTATTGTTCCATCAAACGTAAAACCGTTGAAAAACTGCGGACAGCTTTTTCTCCTGTATGCTTGAGCCGCCACAGCCAAGCAACATCGATATGTGTATGGCCGATAGCTGTCACAGTGATCTCCGAAAGTTTAGGTATTTTTTGCAGTTTTTGATTTAAATAATGATCAGCTTCCCCAACGCTATGGTAAAAAGAGATAGATCCGGGTACCTGCCACTGAATCAAACGAAAGGCATCATCTAAAAGGTTCAATAGCTTGTATCGTATCGGATCATTTTCTGGTAACCCATCGATAGTTTTCGCCATCATATCAGCGAGAAAGAAACAGTCATCAGCAGCTAAGTGTCGTTTTGCCAAGCAAGCTTGCCGAAACTCATGGCGTTGAATGACTTCAGCCCCACCGCCTTCCAATCCCGACCATAGTTTTAAATCAAGTCGGATGGTTTTTCCTCGGTAATGATCCGCCAGAAAAATCTCTGTATGATTCGAATCGACCCCCTGATAAGGTTCACCATCGATCAACAGCAAGGACTCAAAGCCTGAATTATAGCCACCACCTGTACGACCAAAATCTATCAGCAGCCATAAGTCTTCCTCGTCTGGAACCGCCAATTCAAAATGAGCCCAAATGTAACGGTCTCTCCCTTGCCAGAAATCGCCAACTGAAAGTGTAAAGTCCCACTCTTCTGGTGGGTGTTGTTCCGTTTTTGATTTATCTTCTTTTGCCGACCACATTGTCAGGTCTTGTATTTTTTGAAAACGATACGCTTTTAATTCAGCGATTCGTTTCGTTAATTTTTTTGTCGTATGAAATGGATCTTTCATCCTTTCGTCGCTCCTCCCATGCTGAATCCTTTAGACATGTACGTTTGTGACAAAGCATATAAAATGACGACTGGTAAGGTATACAGCACCGAAAAAGCGGCTAAACGGCCATAATTGACCATACCGAAGTTGCCGAAAAACTGAAAGATGGAGACTGATGCCGGCATTTTTTCGGGTGATTGAATCAAAATATAAGGAACAAAGAAGTTGCCCCAACTTCCAGTAAAAGTAAAAATACCAACCGTACAAATACCTGGAACCATCAGCGGCGCTACGACTTTTCGTACCCCTTGCCATGTTGAGGCTCCATCGACCCAAGCGGACTCTTCTAAGTCGATTGGTACTGAATCCATAAAGTTCTTCATCATCCAAATACCATAAGGCAGTGAGGACGCCGTCAAGAAGAATGTCACTGCCAGTAACGAATCTTGAAACTTCAAAAAGATAAACAGTTGATAGACCGGCACGATGACAGCAGTCATCGGTAATGAGGTCATGAATAGTACCGCCATTAAAAAACTTTTTTTATATCTCAACTGATATCTTGACAAAGGATATGCTGCCAAAACACATAAGACAACAACTAAAATCGATTGACAGCCGGACAAAAGCAAGCCGATTCCGAATGACCGAATAATGGTTTGATCAGAAAGGATCGAAGTAAAATTTTCAAATGAAACTGCTTCAGGTAATTTCAAAGTTTGAATAGCGCCTGGATCAACAGAAGCAATCAGCATCCACAACAGTGGGAGCAAAAACAACAAGGCTAATACTGCCAAAAGCAGATAATGAATTATGGTCTCCAATTTTTCACTGCGTTTTACCATGTTTTCCACCTACACTTTCACTTTCAGCATTTTCATATAAATCAAGCTTGCTGCAGCACCAATCAGCAGTAAGACCAGCGAAATCGCTGTTCCGTATCCTAGCTGATAGCTCACAAAAGCTTGTTTGTACATGAAGACCGGCAAGGTCGCAGTCTGATTACCGGGACCTCCACCAGTCATAGTATAAATCAACGTGAAGACACCCAATGTCTGCAAAGTGACGAGCATCAAATTCGTTGCAATGGTACCTTTGACCATCGGGATCGTAATTTTTCGAATCACTTGCCAGCGGCTGGCGCCATCCATAACTGCAGCTTCCTCCACTTCCTTAGGAATCTCATCTAAAGCGGATTGAAACACCATCATTGAAAAAGCGGTTCCTCGCCAAATATTGGCAATCACAACGCTGATCATAGGAAACGCAAACAGCCAGGCAACCGGCTCTAATCCCATCAGTCCCATCAGCCAATTAGCTGTTCCGCTGTCCCCTAAAAAAGCAACCCAGCAAAAGGATACAACGACCTCCGGCGTAACCCATGCGGCGATGATGATCAGACCGACGACTCGTCGAAAGGCACGATTTTTCTCCCGCATCATAAATGCAATCAAAAAACCTAAGAAACATTGACCAATCACTGCAGAAAAAATGACGAAAATCAAGGTTCTTACGACACTAGTTTGAAAAGCCGGATCATTGAACATGCGTACAAAGTTTTCAAAGCCGATGAACCGTAATTGACTTGCTTCAGCACCGGTTAGAGCCAAGTTCGTGAAGGAAAAGATAAAAGTTAAGATAACTGGACCAACAAAAAATATCAGCAGTAAGAGCCAACTGGGAAATAAAAAAATCAACGCTTTTTTACTATTGGACATTTGTTGCTCTCGATTTAGCGAATGTTCCATTCTTTTCTCCTTTCTTAGTAAAAAGAGAAGGAACGTTAGACCCTAGTCGGATCGTTTTCAACAAGTCCTTCTCCTATATTTACTTAATCAATGGCATCCTCACCAACAATCCTCGTCACATTGGCTGCATAATCTCGAGCAGCTTCTTCTGGCGTTTTGCTACCAGTGGCCACCGCCTCTACCATTGTTTGAATCTCAACGGAAACATTTGGATATTTGTCATCGGCAGGACGGAAATGGGCATATTGCAAGAAAGAGGTTGCTTGTTCAATAAAAGGTTGCTTCTTGTACTCGTCAATTTCAGCTGAATCATCTCGGACGGTTAAATTCCCTTCAGCAATTGCACGAGCAGCTTGCTGTTCTTTTCCACCAAGGGCCTGAACCACGCGCCAAGAAGCTTCTTTATTTTGTGCTTTTTCAGGAATGGCCCATGTCCAACCTCCGGACATGGTCGTAAATGGCGGTTCACCACCATTTTGTGTAGGCATGGCTGCAAAACCAAAGCGTTCTGTCATATTCTCAACAGGAGTTGCCCCATTTTCGGCCCAGTTACCTGCACTCCAAAATCCATCTAAAAGCATGCCGACTTCATCATTAGGAAATTTATCTTGGAACATCACAGATCCATAATTACTGTTAATAGCGATAGATAAAGAAGGACCTAATTGTTTCTGGTTATACACTTCATCAATAAAAGCCAGAGAGTCAATGATCCCTTGTGTATTCACTTGCCATTTACGCGTTTCACTATCAAATAATGTATCTTGAGTACCATATAAGAGCATCTGGAAAGTCTGCATGGAAACCGACTCACCATTAGCTTTAGCCACACCTAATCCTAAGGGGATCACATTCTCATCGGAAGCTTTGATTGCTTCAGCTGCCTTAATAATCTCCCCCCAAGTTGTTGGCTGCCAGTCTTCAGACAGACCGGCTTTCTTAAAGACATTTTTGTTGTACCAAATCCCGCGAGAATCAGAAGTTCCTGGAATGGCATACGTACTACCATCTTCAGCGATGACACCAGCCTTTAAGTTTTCTGTATATTTATCCCATTGATCCCAGTCAGCAACATATTCATCAAGATTGGTTAAGTAACCGGCATTGGCATCAGAATTCAACATAAACGAATCTTCTGCCACTACATCAGGTGCTGTGCTTTCCGATTGCATAGAAAGAGCAACTTTTGAAAAATAATCCCCCTCACTTGCGGTAATCGGAGAAAGCACGATTTTAATGTCCTCATTTTCTTTCTCAAATTGTGGAATAAATGTTTCTTCTAAATATTGGGTCATTTTATCGTTTTCCCCGGTATTGCGCCAAGTAATCTTTATCTCGGTTTTCCCCTCCGATTTCCCCTTTGAAGATCCTCCACTATCACCACATGCAGCTAAAAGCATTGGAATCGTCAGTAAGGTCAATAAAGATGCAACTTTTCTTTTCATTGGCATAGTTGTTCCTCCTAAATCATTTTTTCATTTCAGCTCGCCTTAAGTAAGCGCTTTAAATATAACTTGTTTAGAGCAAATTGAATATCATCATTATTCGTTGAGATCTACATTTCTTATCCTAAATATCATGTTTTGTATACAACTTCAAATAATGATGATTTTACTTAATCAAATTTATCCCTATAATAAATGTAAACGCTATCAAAAGTTTGAAAGGAGTATTTATGAAATCAAAAACATATCAAAAGATATTCTTAACTTTTTTAACGGTAATCATTATTTATACTATTTTTATTATGATGATTGTTATCAATAATGAAATCAATCAGCGAAAAACAGAGCAAACCACACAAAGTATAATGACATTAGATAATAGTGCATTTCGTATTGATCAGCAACTCCGCTTTGCACTGAATTCAATGAAATCTTTAGTGGCAAAAGAAAGTATTATTCAGTTTTCACAAAGTACAGAAAATGATTATGCGCTATTTTCAGAGATGTATGATGAAATTCGCGAAAACTACTTATTAATGAACCAGTTTGAATATTCCATCGGAATCCTAAATCCAGAAAACCATATCACCGTCAGTTCTGATGGCTATTTTTTTTACAACGACTTTTTTTCCTTTTTAAATATTGAAACAAAAACTGGTCTTCTCTCTGAAATGCTCTTAGATGCCAGTTTCAGCTCTTCCATATTCGAAACCCTCAATCAACGGTTGATTTTACTTCATAAGGAACAAGTAGGATCTCAGACACTCTATTTCTTTGCTTATTGGAAAAAAAACGAACTATTGTCTCCGATAAATCAAAAACTACAAGTAATCGATCAACAGTATTATATTAATGAAACTGATACACCAAAGCTTACTGATTTTACACAAAATACCATTCAACAGAATAAACAATCATCCAAAATAGTTTTTACAAAAAATTCTGAAGTAATTCCTTTTGCATACTATCAATTAGAGACAATATCCAAAGGAAGTTTCCCTCTTTCCACGCTCTCTTCCTTTCTCCTTCCTTTGATCGTTTTGATTATTTTAGGTGCTTTGATTGTCTTCTTTTTAAGTAAGCGAATGTACCGTCCCTATCTAGATATCTTAAATGAAATCAAGAAAAGCAATGTTGATATTTTAACTGTAGATGATATCAACTTAGCATTGCATCAGATGATCGAATCATCAAGTTCAATCAATCAGCTACAGTCCCCTGTCTCTGAAGAAGTAAAGGAGCTTTTCTTAAAGAACCTACTTTTTGGAAAATATACCTACAAAATGAGCAAGTGTCTGCTACCATCTTTTAATCTTAGAGGAATTGAAAAGAGTGGCAACTTTGTTTTTTTGACATTCTCAGGTAAGATGGCAGAAGAAGCTGATTTTAATGAAGCAGAGATCATTCAAGTCCGCAAACAGTTGATTAGAAAAAACATTTGTATCGAACCTTTTGATATTATCAGTTTTTCTGAAAAATATTTTGTCATTCTCTTTTACGATCAAAAATATTCACAGATTATGAAGGAGATTGATCAACTAAAAAAAACAATTGAAAACAGCTTAAATTTGAGAATGACCTATCTCTTTTCCAAGCCATTTCATTCACTCGAACATTTTATTGAAGTATTTCATGAAACCTGTCATTGGGCGGACGAATTTCTCAGTGAAGATCGATTCCATCAAACACCCATTTTGGCAACGAATGCTTTTCACAAAATTGATTATACCGTTGATGAGGAGCAGCTGTTGATCCAATATTTCAAAGTTGATGATTTTATCCACGCCAGAGAACTGCTACAAAAAATTGTCGAGACCAATATTTCCAATGATCGTTCATTAGGTTTTCTTCAGGAGTTTTCGACAGCACTTACCTTGACAATAAAACGAATAGCAGTGGTCAAAGAAATTTCTTACCAAGAGTTTTATGAGCAGAATAAAAATCATTTTCTTTACTTAAAGAAAAGCTTTTCTGATCCAAAAGTGAAGCAGACTATTTATACTATATTTGACAAGTTGATAACCTTGATCAAAGCAGATGAAAAGATGAGTGTGTCCAAGATAGACGAGATCATTCAATTTATCAATAACAACTATTGCAATGATCTCAGTTTAACCGATATTGCCCAGCAATTTCATTTAAGTGAGGCCTATTTAAGTCGACTGATTAAAGAACGACTATCCATGTCTTTCAAACCTTACGTTAATCAATTGCGTGTTGAGAAAGCTAAACAGCTGATGATTGAAGAAGAAGGATCCATTAACGAGATTGCCCGCAAAGTTGGTTTTAAAAATACTAATTCTTTCATCCGTGTGTTTAAACAGTTTGAAGGAACAACTCCAGGAACTTTTCGTGCTTACAAGATGCAATAAGGATTAAAAAATTCGTTTACACAAAAATAATCTGAACAACATTCGACTTCTGCTTGAAACGAAATCATTTTCTCAAATAAATTCGTTTTCTGAGAAGTAAACTAATTTGTCGTTCAGATTATTTTTCATAAAGAATTGAGTTATTTATATCGTTACAACTGATAATGAATGGCTTCTTTGTATTGTTCAAACAATGATTGGTTCAATTCATCGCCGCCATCCATATTTGCGGAATAAAAGATGGGTGGATAATCGATTCCTGCTTGTTTCAAGTGTTGGCAAACTTCGACGATAATGGTATTGAGGATTGTAGCGCCAATAACCGTTGAAGTAGGCCCCACTTTTTGATCCATCCCCTTAATCTGACAACCTGCATCACCAATTTCCCCATGGTTATCGATCACAAGATCTGCGACTTCAAACAAGCGAAGGCCCGAAGAATGGCGGCTAGTGACTGATTGCGAATACGTTTTATTTGTTAAAGCGATAATTTTGACGCCTTTTTCTTTTGCTGCTAGTGCTAAATCGATTATGACGGGATTACGACCTGAAACTGAGTGTAAAATCAGCACGTCCCCTTCTTTGAAGGGCTGGATTTCCGCTAATGCGGTGCCGTAACCTTCTAGTCGTTCCATTTTGCTAGTAAAGGTGATGGGACTGCGATCCAACATCAGTTCTCTCCCAAAGATCGCATTGATCGTCATCATCCCTCCCGCGCGATAATACATTTCTTCTGCCAAGATCCCCGCATGACTGGCCCCAAAAATATAGATCGAACGTTTTTCTAGATTTGCTGTAGTCAAGAGACGAATCGCCTCATCGATTGCATGCTGTTCCTTTGTTTCAACAATTTCTAATAACGCGTGAATTTTATCAACATATTGATACATATTAAATTCCCCCAAATAGACTGCCGAGACCACGGCCAATGATTCCCCAAAGTGACAAGTCATTGCCACCAAAGATCAGAATCCAGTTTTGAATCGTTGTGCTGAATAGAACAGCAGATACACCAACTAACAAGACCATCACAAAAGATGCGGCAATGGTACCAATGACTGCGCCACGCAAGCCGCCTTGCCCTTCTCCAATAACTGCTGCGCCGCCACATTCGAAGAAACTGGTGATCACTAATGGCACGATCAAGATTCCAAAAACATTCGTCGTATTGACAATGATCACAAGGATCGTTGAGGTGATCATTGCTACGATAAAGCCAATAATTACCGCATTCGGACGATAATTGAAAAGGATCGGTACATCAAACGCTGGTTTGGCTCCAGGGACGACTTTTTCGGCGATCCCTTGGAAAGCTGGAATAATTTGGTTGATCAAGAGGCGGACGCCATAAAGCATAATCAAGAGTCCTGCGCCAAAGTTCAAGCCTGCTTCGACAGCAAACATGACCAGATTCCCACCTTCTGGAACAAGAACTGGTGCGATAATTCCTACAACAATATTCATCAAAAACATCACCAAGGCACCTGTAATGGAAATTTCACGGAAAAAGGACAGGTTTTCTGGTACTTTTAAATCTTCTGTCGATTTTTCTTTGTTCCCTACTCGTTTTGCCACGAAGCCAGACACCATCGATAAGATCCCTGTAGGATGTCCAATCAAGAACGAATCATCGCCAGTGGCATCCCAGACATATTTCCGCATAATCCAAGGCATAAATGACCAATAACAAGCAGATAAAACAGCTCCTAAAATCAATAATGGAATCCCCGACATTCCACCTTCAACCCCACCCGCAACGATTACAAATGGGAACCACCATAACATATGACCCGTCAAGAAAATCGTCTTAACAGGCGTAAAGCGAGCAATTAATAAGTGCAATATCAATCCGAAAAACATGGCTAACCCAACAGTTCCCCCATATTCTGCTGTGAAGGTCACATCAGAAAGTCCATCGGCTACTTGAACCCCCAACTGTGTCTGAACCGCTGTGTTGATTGGCGCGATCGTTCCCGTCAGCATATTGACCCCTGCGGTCAATGCTACCATCCCAAAGGCTGCTGTCAACGAGCCTTTCACCACTTCGGCAAAAGGTTTTCGTTGCACCACCAACCCGATCATCGCAATCAGCCCCAGCAATACTGGCGGATTCTTTAAAATATGATCTGTGATAAAACTCATGATTATCCCTCTCTTTCAGCTAAAAACTTTTCCATTTGCATTTTGACTTCAGCGACATCCATATATTTTTTGACAGGATAGACAGGTGCTTTGACTGAAGCTTGCAGGTCATTCAATAATTCGTGACTTGTAAAATAAACATCTGCAGGAGTTGCTTTTGCAGTAGACAAATCCGTATTCTCAGCAGTCGCATTCAGCCCCAGTTCCTTAATCACCTTATCGATCGTCATCTTTAACACCATTGAACTTCCAACACCAAATCCACACACAGCTAAAATTTTCATCTTCTTTTCCTCCTATTGGAATAATTGGCAAATCTGTTTTTTGTCACCATTTAAAATAAGTTGATACTTTTCCTGATCCATAAACACTTCCATGATTTCCTGTAAACTTTGCAAATGACTTTGATTGTCTTTTGCAGCTAAAACAAGAAAAATACGGACCGGCTTGCCAGCTAAATCGATTTCGTTTTTTGTCACTAACAAACTCATCCCTTGATGATAAACCCCTTCCCCTGGGCGAGCATGCATCAATGCAAAGTAATCAGCCAATACCATATACGGACCGTTCTCCTCAACGCTTTGGATCATATTGGTGACATATTGTTGAGCGATGGCTTTTTCATTTAATAGCGGCTGACTTGCCAATTGAACTGCTTCTTGCCAAGTAATGAGTTGATTCGTGGTCTCGATATGATCTTCAGGCAGTAATTTTTTTAAATTGATCATGATTTTACCTCCAACATTTTTGAGATGAACCATTCTTTGTCTTCGATCCCTTGCATGATCAACTTCATGACAGGTTCTACTTCTTGCGCCTCATCTTCTCGTATCATTAGTAACACGATGATATCGACTTTTTGGTTGCCCCAATCAACGGGACGATCCAAGATCAATACAGAAAAGGTCGTTTTTGAAACAAACTCAGGATTGCCATGAGGTATGGCAAAACCGTTATCTAAATAGGTCGACTGCAATGCTTCTCGTTCTAAGACGGAATGCTGAAAATTCGTTCGCTGATTTTCCGACGAAAAGTCATTTTGGCTGATCAGAAAATCCAGTGCTTGTTCTTTGGTCTCAAATCGTTCAAAATAAATCTTCGGTGCAATCAGCATCCGCGTATCTTGCAGGATTTTCACCTTATCCGCAATCGGTTCATTATCAATAATCAAATCGATATAGTGATTCATGATTCGCTTCATGTCTCGATTGGTCACCATCGGCGAAATCCGAACAACTGGATTGGAGACATCAGGTAAATCGATCGTGGAAATAATGAAATCGATGGCAGAAATATCCATCTGTTTGAGCTTAGCAACAGAAGCGGTTTCAATACTGTCGACATTAGGCAATATTCGCCGAATTTTGGCAGAGACAAAAGAACTGGTACCAACACCATTCGGGCAAACAAAAACGATTTTATTCAATTGCCGCATCCGTTCTACTGCAGCTTGGAAATGAATCGACACAAATCCAATTTCATCCTCAGAAATTCCAATAGGATATGCCTTCAGAAAATCGTTCAAAGAAAACCAAACGACTCCATATAATGCCGGATAATGCTGCCTGATCTCATCTAGCAGCGGGTTAACTACAGTGGTTTGGGCTTCGATGCGCAAAAGTAGCTGGTATAAATGAATGGTCAAATCTTCTTCTAAGCGGCTGTCTTGCGTCAAATCAATCTGGATTCCCTCACTGACTTTTTGAATCAGATTTCTGACTTTCCCACGAAAGGAGAATGGAATTGCTTCGTTCTTCATAAAAAAGCGTAAGCCACTACCTACAATGAGGTAGGTTAAATATTGAACTTCTTTTGATGAAAAACGGTAGATCCCTTGTTCTTCAATTTCTTTCAATAATTCATAAATCAATGGATACTTGTCAAATTCTAAAAATAATTTTCCAAATTGACGCTTCTCTTCTATATCCAGCTGATTTGCTTGATTCGAACGCTCGACAATTAGCAAGATTGAAACCACGATGCTTTGAATATAACTTTCTGGAATCTCCATTTGCTTTTCAGTAATTGAATGGCGAAAGGCAGCATTTATTTTTTCAAATAAGGACACATTCGTCAGTACTGAAAGGTTCTCCCCTTGCTCCATGGTAAGAAGAATAAATCGCTTCAACATTCGCTGGATCTGGGACTCGCTTCCGTGAAAATAAGTGCCAGAATTATCGAAACGCAACAGTAAATTTTCTTTGACAAACAGTGTTTTTAGATAAGCAATATCTTTGGCGATACTGCTTCTGGAAACATAATACTCATCAGAAAGTTGCTGGTAACTCAAGTGCTCGCCATTGATCAGCCGTTTAAAGATTTGCATGCGTCGTTCTTCGATCAAAGAATAATTGTTTTTCATTTGCTCACCCTCTACCTTTATTCTAGTGACACCTTAACAAATATGAAGACCAATTGTTAGATTAAAAAATGATTAAAAGATGTGTACACCCTTTCACTTCGAAATGAGCACCTTGTTTTTCCATCTCCTTTCCTAAAGCAAGCCAAACTTTTCTCATCTTCTTCGTTTTCTCTTATAATAAATCTAATCAATCAAATGAGGAGGAAACAAAATGAAATGGCGTGGGGGTAGACAAAGTTCCAATGTGGAGGACCGTTCGGGTCGTGCCGCAGGTTCAGGAGGAAAAATAATGGCCGGTGGTGGTATCGGTACAATTGTTATTGCTGTCCTCTTTTTTCTTTTTAGCGGAGGGGATTTAAATTCTGTTACTGATATTTTGGGTGGCGGACAAGCAGCCAATTATCAAACAGAAAATGTGGCTTCAGATGAATATACGGAGGAAAAAGAATTCTCTGCTGTCGTATTTGGTCATTTGGAAGATTATTGGAATGGTGTCTTTAAAGAAGAACAGACAGCGTATCAAGATCCAAAACTGGTTTTATTTACAGGAAGTGTCCAATCGGCTTGCGGGAATGCAACTTCTCAAGTTGGTCCCTTTTATTGTCCAGCCGATCAAAACGTTTATCTGGATTTAAGTTTTGCAACTGAACTTTCTCAAAAGTATGGTGCTAATGGAGATTTTGCCATGGCCTATGTCATTGCGCATGAAGTTGGCCATCACGTACAAAACGAACTTGGGATTACGCAGCAACTCGATAAGATCCGCCAACAGGTTTCTGAAAAAGAATACAATCAATATAGTGTTCGCTTGGAATTACAAGCCGATTATTTAGCCGGTACATTTGCCAAGTATTTGCAAGGAGAAACCTATAATGGACAGCCGATTTTAGAAGCTGGTGATATCGAAGAAGCGATCACCGCTGCCAATGCCATCGGCGATGATACGTTACAAAAGGAATACCAAGGGTATGTCGTGCCGGATAGCTTTACTCACGGGACTTCAAAACAACGGGTTGAATGGTTTAATCGGGGGTTCAAATATGGTGATTTGGAGCATGGAGACACCTTCAATGAAAAAAATCTTGATTTGGTCTATGGTTCGTAACAAAAACGTTCTTTTTTAGTCATTCTTTTTTCACATTTCGGCGGTATAGTTTATTCATACTAACAAACCTTACTTTTTTCATTTTACTCCTTGCCTGTCAGTCCCCGCTGGCAGGCCCTTTTTTATAACACGAAAAATTAAGTTCGCTTAACTTTTCAACTGTTTTTTTCTTTAAAACGCTAAGAGTTGATCACAATTTTTTCATATTTTCGGGTTACTATATAAGTAACCCAACAAACAACCCAACTTTTTCATTTTTTACTCCTTGTCTGTCAGTCCCCGCTGGCAGACCTATTTTTTTCTTGCCAAAATTCGCAAAATGCGCTAATGTTATCTATGCGCGGAAGTGGCGGAATGGCAGACGCGCACGCTTCAGGCGCGTGTGAGTATATCTCGTGTGGGTTCAACTCCCATCTTCCGCATTTTGAGCAGATCATCTTGGATGATCTGCTCTTTTTTGTGTGTTTCTTTTGTCTAAATAAATAAAAAAGCTTAAGCTAGAAGTATATCAATAGGAAAAAGACAGGAGGAAATCCAATGAAAGAAATACCAACAGCGAAAATCAAACTAACTGAGGTCAAAGAACTCTTTGATGCGGGTTATGAAATCTTAGGAGAATTACGGTCTGAGGTAAATGCCCCAGTCGTTAGAGCAAAATTTCTGAATCAAGAAGTGATTGCCATCTATGGAAAAGAAGCAGCAAAAATTTTTTATGATCCACGAAATTTTAAACGTGAAGGAGCAATGCCTAAACTTGTCCGATCAACTTTGTTGGGAGAAGAAGGCGTACAAACTTTAGATGGCAAGGCCCATCATCATCGGAAGAACTACTTTATGGACTTGATGACACCTGAACGAATGACCGATTACCATGATTTGCTGGAACAAAACCTTTCCCGTGAGCTAGATAAACAATCTGGCACCTTTGAACTTTTTTCGCTCACAAAAAATGTGCTATTCAAAACGATTTGTGAATGGTCTGGAATCAATTTAGCCTCGCTGTCTCAATCAGAGATCAGTGACTTAGCTGATTACCAAGTAGCAATGATCAGTGGGACCGTCACCTCCCCTGTTGCCCATTTAAAAGGTGTCGAAGACCGCAAAAAATCAGAGAAATGGGCCCAAGAACTGATTGAAGAAGCTCGTCAACATCCTGTTGCTGGCAAAGAATCGTTAGCCCTTTATACTTTTGCTACTGCCACTGATCTTGAAGGCAATTTACTCCCAATCGAAGTCGCAGCCGTCGATTTATTAAATATTATCCGCCCTACGGTTGCTTTGACCGTTTGGATCGCTTTGATGGGGCATGCGCTTTTTAGTACGACAACAATCTACGAAGCATTAAAACAAAACTTTGCAGATTTGCAAGATTCATTTATTCAAGAATTGCGCCGCTTTTATCCTTTCTTTCCAATGATGCCAGCTATCAGTCTGCAAGATGTTGTCATCGATGGCTATCTGATACCAAAGGACAGTTGGGTCGTTCAGGATATTTATGGCACGAATCATGATCCGCGAACCTTTGATCAACCAGATGATTTTAAAGTGGATCGCTTTGTCGGTCGTACGCAAGCCATCTCCTATGAAGAAGAATATGAAATGATCGCACAAGGAGGCGGCGACTTCCGTAAGATGCATCGCTGTGCTGGCGAATGGATCACCTTGCATACGTTACGCGTGTTCAGTGATTTATTGGTCAATCAGTATCATTTTGAAGTTCCTGAACAAGATTGGGAAATTCCAATGAATCATTTTCCAACCTATCCGGAAAGTAAAGTTCTCCTATTTAAAGAAGCTGAAACGACCACAGAAAATGAGTAACTACTGATCATTGACTGCTCGTGGTTATTAAGCGCAGCTCACAAAAACGCACCCCTTTTTCGTGTAGTTTCCTCCAAAAGTTCGATTTTTCGTCTGATTTTTGGAGAGAGACTTCCGTTTAGGGTTGCGTTTTTTGATTACTTCTCTACAGATGCCGTACGGAAATAAAAATAGGCACCGTATGCGGGAAATTGGATATCTTTGATTGTTGATTTGATCAAATAGTTGGATGCACTTTGATAGAGGGGAACTTGAGCTGCATCTTCTGCTAACAAAATGGATTCTGCTGCTTTGTAATCTTCAAATACTTTATCTGGATCATTGGCATCCACGGTACGTGCGTTTTCTGTCAATGCCGTATAGTTCTCATTGGCATAGCCACCGTAATTATAAGAAGAGCCTGTTTTGTATAAATTGAAATAAGAGTCCAAGTCACTGCTGCCAGCGATCCAACCAGAAATCGACAACTCATATTGACCATCTGCTCGTGATTGATTCAAATTCGTTCGTGGTTGTTTATTGATGGTAATCGTCAAACCAGGCAAATGTTCTTGAAGCTGATTTTGCAGATATTCACCGATTTTTTGCCCATGATCATCATCTGTTACCAATAAAGTCAGTTCGATTTTGTCACCGATAGCTGATTGCGCTTGTGTCCATTCTGCTTGTGCTTTGCTACTATCGTATTCATTGTAGTCCCCGCTATAAGCGCGAAAATCTTCATTGGTATTCGGATTGGTATAAAGCCCACTGGGAATAAGGCCATTCAAGACGCTTGCTCCATCGTTCAACACATCATTCACGAGACTCTCTTTATCAATTGCCAAAGCGATTGCTTTACGGAGATGGACATTTGCCAGCGGTTTATTTGCTTGTTTATTAAAATCTAAAAAGTAGTTGGCAATATCTTTTTGAGTGACTAAGGAGTCATTATTTTGGTACTGTTGCACATAGAGTCCGCTGATTTTTTGCAGATCCAACTCCTCGCTTTCAAACAATTGGATTCCCGTATTCTCCTCTTTGATCGTGGAACCTTTGATTTTATCCAACTTAACTACCGCTTGATCGTAATACTCAGGATTTTTGGCAAGCGTCCATTCTGCGCCGGTCTGTTGCCAATCTTTCAGAATGAAAGGTCCCGTATAGAGCAAGTCTTCACTTGTTTTCCCATATGCCGTACCTTTTTCTTCAACATAAGACTGTCTTTGCGGAGCTAACCAGCCAATCGACACCACCGATAAAAAAGAAGGTTGCGGCTGTTCCAAATGAACGACAAAGGTCTTTTCATCCGGTGTTTCTAAGCCAATCGTCGCAATATCTGCATTTCCTTCGCGAATGTCTTGACTATTTACAACATTGTCTAAAAGATACGCATTAGGTCCCATGGTTTTAGGATCAACCAACTTCTTCCAAGCATAAGCAAAATCTGCTGCCTGCACTTGCTGCCCATCACTCCATTTGGCTTCTTCCTTTAATTTAAAGGTATATGTCTTGCCATCTTCACTGATGACTGCTTCTTCTGCCAAACCGGGAACTGGCTGACTCTTTTCATCAAAACGATACAACCCTTCAAAAAGATGCTGGATGACGGTAAACGTAACTTTATCCGTTGTTTGCGTCGTATCTAATGTCGTCAGCTCTGCCGGTAAGCTGACCGAAATCTCTTGAACTTCTGGATCTGTCTCCTTTGCGGACGATCCAGTCGTGCTACATCCTGCTAACAAAAAACTTAAAATCCCCACAACAACCAAGCCCTTTTTCATTTACTCTCCTCTTTCCTTTTCACTTGCAAGTTGCAAGCTTGATTAAATAAAAAAATCCTCGTCCCTTTGCTGATCATCATTGATCAACAAAGGGACGAAGACTTCGTGTTACCACCCTTTTTCGTGTCATTTTTACAAATAACACCTCATCAGTACGTATTCATACTCGGCAGGATAACGGCTGCGTTCCGTCTAACCAGCGTAAACCAGTTAAAAGACTCTGAGCTCATCTTCACTTAGCGATCTGTCCCCTTTCTCACCAACCCGGGTTCTCTTTAAACAGTCATCAAAGCTACTCTTCTCATCAATGTCCTATATTCTACTGAATTGATAAGAGTATACTATTCCTCGTTTTTCAAGTCAAACTATTTTTAGAATTTTCAATCTTTTTCAACAATGGCTTCGAGACTTTTTGGAGGGCAAATACTTGCCAGCTTAGTGTTTTTTTTCTAGGATAAAGAAAAGAAACCTTGCTCGAAAGGATGAAATCAATGAAACTTGCTGAAGCATTATTACTACGAAGAGATCTTGAATCCAGACTCACTCTGTTACGAGAAGAGATTGCCAGTAGTGCCGTGATCCAAGAAGGCGATACGTTAGACCGCAGCACCAACGACTTACTGTTGGATTATGAAACAACAAACCAAGAATTTGCCCAGTTGGTCATTGCAATCAATCAGCGAAACGCGGTTGCCAAAATCGGTGAACAAGAAACGATTGCTGCTGCATTAGAGAAACGGGAAGCTTTTAGGCGTCAGCATGCGATGCTGACGGCAACCTTGGAAGCAGCCAAGATTGCTCCCCGGATGGGACGTAATGAGATTCGCATGATCCGAACGATCGATACCAAGCAAATCACCGACCGTTTGAATCAAACCGCAAAAGCCTTACGTGAATTAGACGGACAGATTCAACAAACAAATTGGCTGGTTGATTTATAAAACAGCTGGGTGGGAGTCAAAAGCGAGCACAAAGCAGGTACAGGCTTATATGTACACCAATGGGGTCTGGCAGGGACCAGTTTAATGACTGCTGATCAATTACAAGCGTACAACTTATATTTTTCAATTAACGACCAAGTGCTGGTTTGACAAGGTGGGGTGCCTCTGTTTATCTTTTGTTTTCCAAAAGGTAAGCAGAGTTTTTTTGCTCATAGAAGTTCTTTTCCAAAAGAAAAAGACGCCTCGATCCGTTTCCAGTTTGGAAAACAGATCAAGGAATCTTTCATTCTTTAGCTAATTACTTTCTTTTCTGTCTGCGAAATACCACTACTACGATGCCTACTAGCAGCAATCCTAACAGCATCCAGCTGATTTGATACGTTTCACCGGTTTTTGGTAATTCATTTTTCTTCGTCGGTGTTTTTGTATTCTGATTTATCGCTGGATCAGGAGCTTTTTCTGGCGTGTAGCTGTTAGTAAAGGTTGGGTCACTGCCATAAGCTGCTTTTGTTTCCAATGTTCCGTTTTGATCTTTGACATTTACGGTCACTGGAATCTCTGCGTCATCATAAGTGATTGTACTATCTTCTCCGGCTTTTTCACGGATCGTGTAATTGTAGTCACCAGCCTCTTCGTACGGAATCGCATCAAAGTAAACTTTTCCGCTACCATCGTTAGTTTGACTTTGAATCACTTGCCCCTCTTGATCGACTAATTCAAAGGTGAATTCTCCTGCGACTAGTGAACGGCCAGTCAACACTTTCTCAGCTTCCAACACTACACTGCCAGCTTTTGGCATATAGTCGTTGGTAAAGACCGCATTGCCTTCATAACTAGCTGTTGCTTCCAGTTGTCCTTCATTATCTTTCACATTTACAGTCACTGGCACTTCGGTCGTGTCATAGTCAATCGTGCTATCT
>NZ_JALAHI010000030.1 GCF_022711995.1 Enterococcus sp. | reverse complement strand
CTATGCCCCTCTACTTTCGATCTCTTTGTATCGACAATACTTCCTATGCTTCCCTAGCGACGTGCACGTCATTTTTCTTTGTATAGGTGGTCACGTTTTTTGGTGGCAAAATTTAAAGAACTGTTCGCTTTACAAATACGAACTAATGTTTGTATTATAGTGGTGAGAGGTGATTCTTATGGGCATGATTCAACCCTACGAAGATCGGAAAAAATTAAAATGGCAAGGATTTTTTTTATCGGAACACACAACAGAAGTTGGACAGGATGAGCGTCAGCGTCATTTTATTTGGCCAGCAAAGCCAGCCATGACTAGCGAAGCCATCAATGATGTATTGAGTTTAGCCAGGATCAAAAATCGAGCAGTCGCGATCCAGTGTGAAGAAGTCAATGAAGAAGGCTTATACCCGCCGGATGTCGTTGGTATGATTCAAAGTTATGATTCTTTAGGTATTTATATTGATGGACGCAAAATACATTACGATGAAATACGCCACATTTCCTTTTTTGAAGACACAAAATGGTTCGCACTGGATGAATGAGAATAAGCGCAGTCCAGCAGATGAGTGTGTCTTTTAGTAAAAAGGTGTAAATCTATTTTTGAGGAGGTCTTCCCTTATGCAAACAATCAAAGGAACAGTGACAAAGATCCGGTTGTTGACGTTTACGTCTTCGCCCCTTGTCCGCTTTACTTTAGGAACGACGAATTGTTTGATCAATCGCCATAGTTTATCGTTTCTGGCAGATGTCACGGAAGGCATGTTTTTAGTGGCAGTTGGTGAAATGAATGAGCGGAAACAATTCGTTGTCCGTAAATACGCTGTACGGGGGAAAACAAAAATCATGATGGACATTGAACAATTGTCTCAACAACGAAGAAAGGCGGTTCTTTCATGAGGGCGCGGGATTTGCTGACAGCATTAACCACCACAACGCAACAAGAGTATCAGGGCATTTATTTAAGTCATAAGGAGACGTTGATTCCTTTTACTACCATTGCACAAGATACTTCTGGGAACTTGGTTCTATTCTTTGAACCCAATCGTCCCCCACTATCGATCAAAGAGCTTTATACCAGCTTAATGCTGCATAAAAACTTGCCTCTGCTCTACTGGGACGGTGAAGAACGGCAAAAGGTCTATGGGTTTCGTGAAGAAAATCGGCAGATCATTCTCTGATTCTTTTACCATCAGCAACTAAGGACTTTCTGTTAGTCTATGCTATACTATAGTCAATAAAGCAGTTTTATTGGAGGTGTGGAATGGGAAATCAGCGGCTATTTGCAATGCCTTTTGCAAGTGTTTATCCCCTCTATGTACAGAAGGCAGAACGTAAAAATCGTACCCAAGAAGAAGTGGATCAGATTATTATTTGGTTGACCGGTTATACAAAAGAAGAATTGTCTTATCAAATAACTGAAGAAGTATCAATGGAGCGTTTCTTTGCAGAGGCACCTAATTTGAATCCTAACAGAAGAATGATCAAAGGTGTAGTCTGTGGTGTTCGTGTAGAAGAAATCTCAGAACCTTTAATGCAAGAAATTCGTTACCTGGACAAATTGATTGATGAATTAGCTAAAGGAAAAGCTTTGGAGAAAATTTTTCGGACTTAATCTCTTGAGACTTTTCCCAAGAGGGATTGCGTTTCGTTGTTTGATTACGTATAATTAGGCTACCTTGGCAGGGGCAAACCATTTGCTTCGATCCGCTGGACAGGACTTGTTCAGCGGATTTTTTCTTTTTTTCTAAGATCACTAAAAAAAGCGCTAAGACTTTTTTGCAAGAGTCACCTATTGATTCGGCTCTTTTTATAATCGAAAAGATTCGAATCAATAGGAACTTTGCTCAGTCTCAACACTTGGTAGTATTATTTTCTTTTCCGGGCTTGAAAATCTTCTTTTCGCTTCAAATAAGCCATTTCCTTCTCCATTTTGCGATAGCGGTTAAACAATTCCTGAGAGAGTTCGCCGGAAGCTAAGGCTTCTTTGACGGCGCAATTCGGTTCTGTTTCATGCCGACAATTTTTAAAGCGGCAGTTTTCAGCTAATCGTTCAATCGTCTGATAATGACGATCCAACGAAGAAGCAGTTACGGTTTCTAAGCTAATTTCTCTCATTCCTGGAGTGTCAATGACCATTGCGCCATTCGGTAAACGAAATAATTGTCTGCTTGTTGTCGTGTGGCGCCCCCGTCCATCTTCTTCACGGATGGCACTGGTTGTCTGTCGCTCATCACCCAGTAGTTGATTGAGCAAAGAGGATTTGCCAACACCGGAAGAGCCGATAAAAGCAACAATGCTTTCTGGCGTTAAAAAGCGGTCAAATTGTGTCCGCTCATCAGTGTAAATGGTGGTAGCCAACACCGGCAAGCCAAATGTCAGTTTCAGCTGATCAACGATTGCCGCTGTTTCTTTTGCATCGATCTGATCGATTTTCGTTAAAACAATGACTGGATTAGCCCCGCTATCCCAAACAATCGTGACAAATCGTTCCAATCGAGCGAGATTAAATTCTTCATTGGCGCTTGTTGTAAGAAAGACAGTTGTGACATTTGCTGCAATTCCTTGTTCATCTAGGCGATTTCCAGCAACCTTTCGTTGCAAGAAGCTTTTTCGGGGCAAAACGGCATCAATTAAAAACTGATTTTGATCATAGCAATGGCCCACCACCCGATCGCCCACGATGGGATAGTCTTTCAACGCTATTGCTTGCTGGCGAAACTTCCCGGAGACGCGGGCATAACGTTCTTCTCCTGAGGGCAAGACGACTTTTGCCAGATCCTTTGCTTGAAAGATAACGATTCCTTGATTTTCCATGAATTCCCTCCATTATATTTGGAGGCATCACTCTATAAAGGGAAACCTCCGTGATATTGACGTACACTATAAGTTTTCATATGACATTTCTCCTTTCGTGAGTAAATTCATCGATTGATGTATCTTATTGATGTATCTCTAGTATAGCATCTTAGCTAAGTGATTGGCTAGATATTGGTTGATTTCCCCTCTGGTGCTCGGGTCCCCTTTCTTCTCCTCAGGTATGCCAGAGAGCCTCCCCTAAAAATTGTACAGCCCCTCTCCTCTTTTCGTTCCCTGTTGTTTATCTTTCCTTGTATCCTTCCTCATTGAACGGCATTCCCCTTCTTGTGATTGGCGGTGAGTGAATTTGTGAAGGTTGCGTTATATAACTTCCCTATTTTTATTGCTTTCTTCACGAAATAACCGTTAAAAATGAGATTCTTCGTTTCACCTGTTATTTAAAAAGTGGTATGATAGGACCAGAATATTTTTTTCCTCCTTTTATTGAAACTTGCTGGCAAACAGTCAGTCAAAGACGGTTATGCAAAAAAGGAGCAAAACATAGGTTAGGAGCATATCATGGCAAAGAAACTTATTGGGACGATCGGTCTTTTGGTGGCTGCTGTCCTTGGTATCGGACTATATACCCAAACCCAAAAAGAACCGACCCCTGCCCCATCAAGCAATTCTTCTATACAAACAAATATACAAGAATCAACCAAAGGGACTTCGCAGACTTCGGAGGTACCAGAAACGTCTTCAAAAGAAACTCAATCAGCAAATGATTTAGCTGAATTGGTGTACCAAGGAACACAGACGATTCCTATCAACGGCAATGTTCCTACTTTCTCTCAAGAGACCCTCTCTACAAAAACCGGTGCCTGGGAAAAGTATGGAGACCTCGATCATTTAAATCGAGCCACTTCTGCGGAAGCTATGTTGAATCAGTCGCTTATGCCTACTGAAAAGCGCGGGGACATCTCAAGTGTCACACCGACTGGCTGGCACAATAAAAAGCTGAAGAAAGGCTATCTTTATAATCGGACGCATTTGATCGGTTTTGCTTTAGCTGGAGAAAATGCCAATTGGAAGAATTTGATCACAGGAACGCAGCAATTAAATAATCCCGAGATGCTGCGCTATGAGATGGATATCAAGTATTACTTGGAACAAGACCCCAACCATTATGTTCGATATTCGGTGACCCCTATCTACCGAGGAGACGAACTAGTGGCTCGTGGTGTTCAGATGCAAGCCCAATCGATTGGGGATGACACTATCCGCTTCAATATTTATATTTTCAATATTCAAGACGGTGTAACGATCCATTACCAAGATGGGACAAGCGTTCTTTCTGAAGAAACCTCCGCTACGACCAGCACTACGACAAAAAACAGTGCATCAACTTCTGAAGATGAAAAAGAATATGTGGATGCAAAGGGAAATGGATTGATCAAAGGATCGAAAAACGGCATTTATCATTTGCCAGGTACAAGAGGCTATGAACAGACAACAAATCCAAAGGAATGGTTCAAAACGATTGGGGAAGCAAAAGCTGCTGGTTATCGAGCACCAAAATAAAAAAGCCCTAGGGCTTTTTTACTTTGAGAAGATTCCTCGTGATTTCACTGAAAGTGCTTGTTCCTAACAAGATTTTTGTAACTCATTGACATAATTACTGCCTGCTTCTGTTAAACGCAATGTCCGGGACTTTGGAAACTTCTCTCTTGTGATGAGTCCTTTATTCTCCATTCGCAGTAAATGGCGATGAATAAGCGACGTTGACTTGATTCCCTCATGAGCACAAATCTCGCGGATAGACGGTGAACGCTTCTGTTCCTGCTGATAAGCATCAATAAATAGTAGAATTCGATCTTTTCTAATCATATTTTCCTCCTGGGGGTAGAAGACAAAAGCAACGAACAATTTGCAAATTTAAACGTTTCATTCCCTATAGGTAATAGTATAAATGATAAATTCCCTGTAAACAACAGTTTTTGAAGAAGTCGCTGGCTTTTCATCGCATTTGTTTTCTTTTGACTTTATGATGAAAAGAACAGAAGAAAAAAAGTGAGGCGTTGGTATGAGTTTTGGCGAAAATCTAAAAAAATTCCGAGAAGAAAAACAACTCGGCGTCAATCAATTGGCTTTGAAATCTGGAGTCAGTGCAGCGCAAATTTCTCGCTTTGAAAATGGTAAGCGTAAAACTCCCCATGTAGATACTGCGAAAAAATTGGCAAAAGCACTTTCTGTTCCACTCCCATTATTGATAGGTGAATCTGTTCCTAATGAAGAAATTCAGTATGACGAAAACCAATGGCGAGTAGCCAACCAAATCAAAGATATGACCGAAGAAGAAATCACGGACATCTTGGAATATATTGCTTTTGTTAAGCAAAAAAATAGAAAACGCTAATTGAAAAAAGCTTTCTACTTCTAATTTTTTAGAAGCAGAAAGCTTTTTTCTTTGCTGAATCAGTGCGGAATGATTTCTTTGATACTGTCTTCAAGGATCTTCATTTGGACTAATGTTTCTTCGTCCTTGACTGTTTTAGGCTTGCCATTGATGATAGCTTCGTATAGACCAGCATAAACGCGGCTATAGTCCCCTACTTCGGAAACAACTTTTTCCTCGTGGTAACCTCCTTCGTCATCATAATAAGTCAAGAGGCCGTAATGCTCAGGCAAATCGACGCCAAAGTCCGCATGGTCCGGCATATAAAACATTTTTAAATGCTCTTCTTGGCGGTCTTTGGTTTGCTTGACGAACATCCCTTTCTTCCCATAAACGACAAAGCTTGGCCGTTCTTTGATGCGGAAATAGCTAGATTTGATCGATACCTTCAACGGACCATAGAAGAAATCTAGATCAAAGTAATCATTCATGCGATTTGGACCTAAAAGTTGCCGAACTTCTGAATGATAGGTTTCTGGTTCACCAAAATAAGACAGCACTTGATCAATGGTATGGCAAGCATGACCATAGAGGTAACTACCATTGATGGAGAATTCTTGCGTATTTTCCGGAATTTCAGGACGATAGTAGTCGAAATGCATTTCAACTTCAAGCAATTCTCCTAGAACACCACTTTCTATCACTTTTTGAACAGTCAGAAAGTCAGAGTCGTAACGGCGATTTTGGTAACATTGAACCAGTAAACCTTTTTCTTTTGCCAAAGCAAAGAGTTCTTGCGCTTCGTCATAGGTTTCAGTAAAAGGTTTTTCCACTAATACATTTTTCCCATGCAGCAATGCATCCTTGGCTGTTTCAAAATGTAGATGGCTAGGCGTAGCCACAACAACTAATTGGATTTCTGGATCATCATAGATATCATTGATATCAGTTGTATAGGTCGTGCCCGGAAGCTTGGCCCACGTATCGCGAATCACTCGGGAATAGATTGTTTTCACGTGGATCTTATCGGATAATTTAGTAGCAAATGGCAAGTGATAGCGATTGGTACTTTTCCCATTGCCAATATAAGCAATTGTTAGCATAATTTTGACGCCCCCATTTTTCATGATACTTCCATTATAGTCAAACAAATCAATAGATGGAAGAAAGAACCCTTTTTGCAGCTATATTATGTGCTTTATTTAAGCAAATGCTGAAAAAAGCGCTTATCATTTTAGAAGGAATGGGCTATGATTGATTGAAAAAGGAGAAAAAAATGAACTGTCCCTTTTGTCAGATTGTAACCAGACAGCTTCCTGGAACAATCGTTTATGAAAATCAATGGACGATGGTAATCCTTCCTAAAAATGCCGCTGTAGACGGCCACCTATTAGTGATACCAAAACAACATGTAACGTCTATTTTCACCTGTGACGAAGACTTGTTGGCGTAAGTCACTAAGACAGCAAAAAAGGTGGCGACCGATTGCGTGAAGTCTGGTAACTTTGAGGGGATCAATTTTTTAAGTGCCCATGGTGCTGCCGCTCAACAATCCGTCAATCATCTGCACATCCATTTGATTCCTCGAAAAAAAGGCGACGGCATCAATGCTTGGCCCGATTTTCATGACAGTAAAAAAGTAAGAAGGATATGAACGTGTCGTCAATCAAACAATGAAAGAGAGAATAATCAGTGGATATTCAGTTAGAAAAAGTTACCTACCAAACATTACCGATAGCGTATCAGATACAAAAAGAAAGTTTTAAGCAGCTGTTTGAACACTATCAGGATACGAAGACTTCCCCATATCTGGAAACGTATGAGAATTTCTCTAAAAAGTACCAACGGGAGAATAATTATTTTTATTTGATTCAAGCGGATGGATCAGCCGTCGGATTTGTGCGGATCGTTCTCTCAGAAGCCCCCTCGCTTGTGGGACGAGTGGCTCCTATCTGTATTTTGCCTGCGAATGAAAACCAAGGGATTGGGCAAACAGCCTTACGGTTAGTCGAAGCTAAATTCTCGTCTGTGAAAACATGGCAATTAAGTACGATTTTGCAAGAAACCCGCTTACTTTCATTTTATCAAAAACTCGGTTATCAGCTATCAGATCATACGAGTCCAATCATTGCTGGTATGGATCGCGTATTTTTTACAAAATACATCCGCGAATGATCATGGATCAGCTATTCGATCATTCATTGAGGGAATGATCGATCTGTGTTACCCAAGACAGATGCTTTCAAAAAAATTATGGTGGTGGCGATTTTTGTTTACATAATATTATGTCGGTAAACAACCCGCTGTATTTTTATCTCTATCAAGTGAGAGGTCCTTCAATGCACTTGTTATTAGAGTAACGGAGGTTTTATCTCACCTACCTTACTTCTGCTTTTTTCTTAAATTATGAAAATTTCTGCATGAAGTATTTTCCACCATCTTCTGTCAATGCTGCGAATCTCTGCTATAATTAATTAAGAGTTTTCAGACTAGATAATTACTATATAAGAAGGTGTCTTCATGAAACAGCATCCACCAGTATGGATAAACTTGCTCTTTATCTTTCTTCTTGTTATGGGGGCAGATCTTCTGAAGCAAGTTATTACCAATCATTTTCAATTTATTGATTTGCTGCAAGTATTGGGTTATCTTTTCTTTCTTTTGTTCTCTTTCTTCATTCGGCAACTCCCTGCTGTCTGGCGCAGGTTTCTGATAGGAACAGTCCTTTTCATTGGTGGTGGCATCCTGTCGCTTTTATTTGGAAATCCCTTTGAACTTGCGGCTTGGACCCTTTACCTTATAGGTGCATTTTTTGGTGCGTTTTTGTGGGATCATTTTTGCCAAGGATTTAGCATTCGTTGGCTGTATGATAAAATAATTCGTTAAAGGAGTGTTTCGATGGATTGGCGTAACGATCGGATCAAAGCGTGTCAAACTGGTACAAATCCAATGCTTATAAAAGAATTAATAGGTGGTTTTGCGGTTTTTGGTGATACGCAATTTTTGCCAGGTTACTGTGTCTTGTTGCCTAAAAAAACAGTTGGCAGCTTAAATGAGTTTTCACTTAAAGAAAGACAGGAATTCCTCGTTTCAATGAGTATTCTTGGGGATGCCATTTTAGCGGCTTGCTCACCGTTACGAGTCAACTACGATATTCTTGGTAATACGGATCAATTTTTACATGCACACGTTTTTCCACGTTATCTATGGGAAAAAGAAGAACGTCGTTCCAAACCGGTTTGGCTATACTCAGCGTCTCATTGGACAAGTCCCCTTGATGCCTATGATGAAGAGAAGCATTTAGTGATCCGTCAGCGGATTGCTGCTTATCTAAATGATTTCGCTGGATGAATGAAATCTCTCAATAATCAATAAACGCTCATTGGCTCTTTTTTAAGAGCTTTTTTTATTAATAAAAGATTTTTCTAAAACGGTGATAGGAAATAGTCGAAGCCTTCGTATAATAGATAAAGAGGTGAAGAAATGGACGATCAACAACTCATTCATTTGATTAAAATCAAAGATTATTCCGGCTTGGAACAATTGATTGACAACTATGGATCAAGTATTCTTATGACCATTCATCGAATCTTACCGGCTCCCCATGAACAGAGTGATTGGCCGGATGTAGCAAATGAAGTATTCTATGAAATCTGGCGGAAAATCGAAGCTTATGATCCTAAGAAAAGCAGTTTTGTCACTTGGGTCTTATTAATTACTCGAAGCCGCGCAATCGACCGCAAACGCAAGTTGAATCAATCGTTTCAACAAGAAGATATCGCGGAGCACGGCCAGCTGGCTTTCCAAGAGTCACCATTGAAGGAGGAAGAATTTCTGATTTGGCTGGAAGAATTAACTGCAGTCGATCAACAAATTTTTCTTTTGTATTATTTTTATCAGGAAAGTCCCGATCAAATCGCCCAACAGCTTGGCTTACAGACAACAGCAATTTATAACCACCTATCTCGCGGCAAAAAACTTCTTAAAAAAATTTGGAAAGAAAGGATGAATAGTGATGAATTTTAAGCAGATCGTAGATTCAGAAAATCGTCGGCTAAGAAATGAGGTCACATCAGAAGAGAAAAGTCATCTTTTAGAGGACAGCAAAACCTATATCTTTTTTCAGGATCTGATCATGGATATCCAATCTCTTTTAGAGAAAGACGAAACTGTTCAAGGCTATCTTCCTCTTACAAGTTCTGGCAATCTTGCTATCAGTAAGCAAGGAATCAGCGGTTTATCTTACGCACGCACAGAACGGGCAAAGCAGTATGTCAAAGAGTTCAAGGATACCCGAAACAATCAATTACTTGTTTTTACAGAAAAACGTATTCTGTTTCTGGTTATTATTGACTATTTAGACAGTCAGACCTATTTCAGTTATCCCTACTCTTCTATCTCGGCATTTTCATTGAAGCCGCGGAAATTAAATCGCTATGAAAAGCCGGAAGATGAGGAAATCATGTTTTGGGCTTACTTTGATTTTCAATCGGATAACAACATTTTTAGTGATGTGTTGACAAAGAAAGATTTTGTTCTGTTCCAACATTTTCATGATACGATTCCTGCCCTGAACAAAATTCCGATCATTGAAAATATACAACGGAAAAATCCTCTAGATTATATCGTTAGTAACTGGCACTTCAATTATCGGTTTATGATGCTGGTCAATATGCTCCTGATTCTCTTAGCCATTGGCTTAGTTTTAGGAATCGTATTTGGAGTTGGTATTTTTAAAGACTGGTATTATCGTAATTTGATTGAGATGATTTATCTTCTGCCTTACTTTGGACACTAAATATGTTATAATAATCAAAAATTAGCGAGAGAAGACCTATTTATTCCGTGAAAAGAAAGTTAGTTGTTCCCCTGCTTTTACCTTGCTGTTAAGCGGTTGTTCTTCAAAAGGAATAGAAAAAGCCACGGAATATCCCAGTAGTCAAAGCCCAGCGACTAGCGAAACCATAGAATCATCATCTTCTTCTACGTCTGCTTCGCTAGCTGAAACGGATCCTGCGATTGAAGTTACTAGCCCGTCTCAAAACGAAACTGTGGCAACAAAGACAACAGAATCTGCGAGCGCCTATCCTTATCAAGTGGATATGACTCAACAAGCGTCGTTGCTGATATTTTCTTTTGAAGGATACAATGTCCCTGATTCTGTTGCAATCGATCAAAAGAATTCGGAAGTGACTTTTAAGAATTCCTCTCAGATGATTCTCTCATCAGTCGCTATCAAGCAACGATTACCACAATTCCTACAAAAACGATTCATGTGTTTAGTGAAGGAACGAATCAAATCCGTGAAGTCAAGCTCAATACCTAGATTTCAGTCGGTGAAGTGTTGGATGGTAGGCAAGATCGTCAAGATCACCATGGGGCAATGTATCTGTTTTTCAACCATACGGGTGGTCTTTCTCTCGCAACACCGAACTATGCTGGCAATGTGCCTGCCGATCAGATGGATGTTATGCTGGAAGTGATCCAATAGTATCCGATCAATGACTCAACCTAACTGTTTCTATTCCTGTGTTTATTCCTAATAAATTTGCTGTTGTGGAGGAAAATCGATGAATCTCAAACGTTTTGTTCAATTGTTTATTTGCTATCTTGTATCTATGGGCGTGGCTGTTTTAGTAACGAATGTCTTCCATATTTCCCATACGTGGCTCTATGTACTGGTGGCCTCTATTATTGGTTACATCACATTAACCATTCCGTTAGTGGTGATGACGATGCGAAAAAACAAATAGTTCAAAAATCAGGTTATTGCCCCTCGCCTCTTTTTCGGCGTAAGCATCCGGATTGCTTGTTTTGCAGAGGCTGCTTCTGGTTCTACTGGCGGTGATTAGGGATCATCTTTTCTAGCGTAATGAATCGGTGAAAACAAGCAGAGTTATCTAAGCAAAAATAAAAAATACCCAAAGAGTCAATCGTTTCTGTAACGCTAAAGAAACGTCTCTCCTTTGGGTATTTTATTGCGCCATTTAGCTTATAGCAACAACAGCAGTCATTGCTCTCGTTCTACAAGTCGGTAATAGACTTTTGCTGTAATGAGGTACACCAGTAGATAAACCACCGCGAATGCCACGACGGAAATAACCGTCACGCTGATCAGTAAGTTGCGGTCGGTAAGTCCGAAAAGTAAAAGTAACTTTTGAATCAGAGGAAACGCAAACGCAAGGTGGATGATGGCTGCTATCAGCGGAAAAGAAAAAATCATCAATACTTGCTGTTGAATCACTTGTTTGACTTCTTTGTGGCTTAATCCGACTTTCTGCAAGATCTCAAAGCGTTCTTTGTCTTCCATTCCTTCAGAGACTTGCTTGTAATAGATGATCAATGTAGCTGCTAAGATAAAGATCAGTCCAAAGATCAAACCTAAGAAAAAGAATCCGCCTGTGAAGGTTTTCGTCTGTATTTGGAAAAGATCTTTTGATTCGATGCTCGCATTGGGATCAGTCTTTCGCAATTTCTCTTGAATCTCTTTGCTGAGGGCTTCTCGATTACTGCCATCGGATTCTTGAAAATCAAAAACGGTGATTACTGCTGGCTGTTGGTACATCAGAAAATCTTTTTCCTGATACCATGTGCTTAGTTTTTCTGAAAGCCATGCATCATCAACGACTAATACCAATTGTTGAACAGGATTTTCTGCTTGGGTAAAAGGTGGCAACTCCGTGAGTGATCGAAGAGTGAACGAACTATTATCGATCGTTAGCTCTTTCGGCAAGGCTTGATTTGTCCAATTTTCTGGAAATACCAATAATTCATTTTTCCCTGGTCCTTCTTTCCCCGTTATTCGTTGGTATTCTGTACTTGTCAGGAATATGAGAAAGACAGCTTTTTCTAAGTGTTCGCTGTTATCTTCAAATGTAGTCGAAGGAGTCAGAGTATTTCCATCTACGGTGAAAAGCAAGTTTTTAGTAGTAGTTACTTGGTGTCGGTTTTTGAGGGTTACTTTCCCTTCCAGACCATCGATGGTGCTGTTCAATTGTTGTGAATCAGCCTCGGATTCGATTTGGAAGTCATAAGGATACCGAGTTTCCACCACATTTTTTTGGCCAAAATAAAGGCTGGCTGTTGTAGCAACGGTCACTAAAACCATCGTCGACAAAATACAAATACTAGCCAGACCTGCAGCATTTTGTTTCATCCGATAAAGCATCGTTGACACATTAATGAAATGGGTCGTTTGATAATAATACGTGGAACGTTTCTTTAAAAATTGCAAGGCTTTAATACTGCCGGAAATAAACAGCAGATACGTAGCAACGATCACAAGAATCACCGCAACAAAAAAGAGAGCCAATGCACTGATCGGCGACTGGATGGTGACAGAGATCGTATACCCCACTATCAAACAGATGATTCCTAGAAGGGCTAAAAAACCTTTTGCTCGCGGTTCTTTTTCGTTACGCTTGCTTCCTTGCATAAGCTCGATTGGCTTGGTTCTCCGGACTTGGAGCATATTAAATAGAAACAAGCAGCCATAGACGATCAAAAAATAGAGAATCACAAGGCCGATACTTTCCACAGAAAGCTCAAAGACAAAGGAGGCTCCCACGTCTAGAATTCTTTTTAAAATTAGAAATCCCAGTCGTGCAAACAACAGACCACCAACTAGTCCTGCGACCAGACTAATGAGACAGCTATAAAAAAGTTCCCAAAAGACCACCAATGCAATTTCTCGTTTTCCTAGTCCTAATACATTGTATAGCCCAAACTCCTTTTGACGTTGTTTGATCAAAAAATTGTTGGTGTAAAAGGAAAAGATGGCGGCGAAAATCATTAAAATGATATTTCCTAGTCGAAACATAAAAATAGCACTTTGACTACTTGGCAGCTTATTCATCCCGGGGTTATTCACAATGATTTGCGTCATCATAATAACCGCCACCAGCAGGCTCATGGACAGTAAAAACGGTGCATAGGCCTTGGTGTTCTTACGTAAATTGGAGAAGGCGATTTTTTGAAAGAACATTCCTTACTCCTCCTTTGCAAAGACAGCCGTCATGGTTTCCGAGATGGCTTCTAGAAAAGCTGTATTGGTTCGTTCTCCGCGATAAAGCTGATGGAAGACGTGTCCGTCTTTGATGAATAATACCCGTTGTGCTCGGCTTGCTGCGATGGAACTGTGAGTGACCATGATGATTGTCTGCCCATTTTGATTGATTTGTTGGAACAGTGCCAGCAATTGATCCGAGGTTTTTGAGTCCAAAGCGCCAGTCGGTTCATCTGCTAGTAAAAGATCGGGTTTTGTGATGATGGCTCGTGCCACTGCGACCCGTTGTTTTTGGCCGCCAGACAATTCATAGGGATAATGTTGCAGGAGGTCGGCAATTCCCAGTGTCTGTACCAATGGTTGTAATCGTTGCTCCATTTGTTTGACGGGCACTTTCGATAAGACCAATGGCAGCAAAATATTGTCTTTGACGGAGAAGGTGTCCAATAAATTGAAATCTTGAAAAACAAATCCTAAATGATCTCGACGAAAACTGGCGGCATCCTTTTCTTTGATCGTCGTCAAATCGACACCGTTTAGCTCAAGCACACCTGCTGTTGGCTGATCCAGTGTTGCCATCAAGTTCAACAGGGTACTTTTTCCAGAACCAGATTCCCCCATAATTGCGACATATTCCCCTTGTTCTACGGCAAAGGTGATATTTTTCAATGCTTCCACTGGTTGGCCGTTTAACTGGCTTTGATAGACTTTTTTAACTTGTTGAATATTTAATAGTGGCATTACTCTCTCCCCTTTCCTTTTTAGCATAAGCCGTTGAGAAGAAAAAAGCGACTTACAATAAAAAACGCAAACTTACAGTGTTGAAAGTTTGCGTTCAAAAGAAGTCTTTCGTGGGAAAATGAATTGCCACAGTGGTTCCCTTCCCTACCTGGGAATCAATCGTGAGCTGACAGCCGATTTTTTCTGCCGCTTGCTGGCTCAAATATAACCCTAAGCCACTGGCTCGTTGCTGAAAGCGCCCGTTTTGTCCCGTATAGCCTTTCTCAAAAACCCGCGGTAAATCTTCTTGCCGGATGCCGATCCCGGTATCTTGAATCAACAGGGCATTGTCCTGAGTGAAAATTCGGATTCCCCCTGTCTCCGTGTACTTCAGGCTATTAAAAAGAATTTGTTCAAAAATGAACGTCAACCATTTTCGATCGGAAGTCACGGTCAAGTCAATGGCTAAATCCAGCTGCAAGTCTTTTTTTGAGAAAAACAAAGCATATTTTTTGATGGCTTGGCGAATGAGGGGCTGCAACACGATCGGTTCGAAAACAAAATCCTCATTGGTTAAATTTTGCCGTAAATAATTCAGCATCATCTGCAAATAATCATTCACTTTGAATAATTCGGCTTTGACGTCAGTTGGCGATAATCCATCGCTTTGCACCAATAAGTCCATTGCTGCTAATGGGGTTTTGATCTGATGCAGCCACAGCCCAAAGTCTTCGTAGATTTCTTCGTTTTTCAAAGCGGCTTTGTACTCAGCAGTAGTTTTTTCTTTGGCTTGCCGCTTGAGTAGTTGCTGGTATTCTTCTTCGATCCCATTCCTAGCAGCAGGCAAAAAGGCGAGCGCCGCTTCCGTCAGCATTTTTTTGGCCAACAAATTTTGTAGCTGGCGTCTTTTTTGAGCATAGCGAATATACTGCCAGATAGAAAGCAGTCCTAAAATCACTCCCGTAAACACCAGATAATCTACGAAGGGCTCTAAGGGGAGATGATGGAGAAAAAACAACCCGAAGAGTCCGCCGCTAAACAAGAGAAAAAACAAATAGAACTTGCCGTACAGTAAAAAATACTCCTTTAGATTATTCATAGGCTTGTTCCCTTTCAATCAAATAGCCTTTGTTTTTGACGGTTTGAATCAAATCAGACAATCCAATGAGGCTCAATTTCTTTCGCAAACGGGTCATATTAACGGCTAATGTATTGTTATCGATAAACTCTTCGCTATTCCAAAGCATCTCAATAATCGTCTCTTTGGGAACGATTTTCCCTTGCTGTTGCAAAAGCAGGGACAGAATCCGAGATTCATTCGGCGACAAGGGCAAATGCTCCGTTTCATTTTTTAACAAGTTTTCAGTTGGGTAAAATGTGAGTTCACCTAATGAGAAGGTCAATGTTTGTTGGTGACTATATTGATAACTTCGACGCAACAGTGCTTGGATTTTTGCCAAAACGAAAGCCAAATCAAAGGGCTTCGTCAAATAATCATCCGCGCCCATATTCATGGCCATGATTTGATTCATTTGCTGGTCCATCGACGAAAGAAAAATGATCGGTACTTCAGAAACCTTGCGAATTTCTTGGCACCAGTGATACCCGTTATAATAAGGCAGTGAGATGTCCAAAAGCACCAAATCAGGATCTACCTCATGAAACTCTGTCAAAATAGCATCAAATTTTTTTGCGGGATGACACGCATATCCCCATTGTCTCAAGTAATCTGCTAAAACAGAAACGATCGTGGTGTCATCTTCTACAAGATATATTTTTTGCATAGCGCTCTCCCATCCTAAATTGGCGATTTACTACAAACAAGTGTACCAGAAAACAAAAAGAAACGTCTAGTTGAGAAAAATCAATCTAGGCGTTTCTGCATTCCGTCTGGTAGCTGATTGTTCAGTCAGTCTCCTTCACTCGGCGCGCTTTTTTTAAGCGCATCCCGGATCGACGGCACTTGTTTGATCTTCATTAAATCTAATAAAAAGGTGAACAATGGAATCCCAACGATCAGTCCCCAAATCCCAAAGAGATGCTCGCCTAAATATAAGACGATAAAGGTATAAAACATTGGAATCTCCGTTTTGTGGGACATAAGTCGTGGATTGAGTACATAAGACTCAAGGGCATGAACAAAAATAATGATCAGTAACACATAGACAACATCATTGAGTCCGCCGACGGTATAGGCAATGAACGTTAATGGAATACAGGAAATGATGACTCCTGCTACCGGAATCAAGCTCAAAAAGAAAATCATCAGTGCCAAGCTTAACAGTTGAGGAAAGCCCATGATAGCTAATGCCAGTACCGTAATCACTGTATTAACAACGGCAATCAATAACTGGGTTTCGATCACACTACCGAATGCGCGGGTAAATTTTTTTGCGAGATAATAAACGTCTTCAAAAAACCACGAAGCGCTCCCTTGCAAAAAAAGTTGCGAAAAGGCGACGGTCTTTTTATTGTCGATCATAAAGAAGAAACTCAACAAGAAAGAGATCAATACCGTTAACGCCAACTCACCGAAATTATAGAGATAATTAATAACGACCACTACCCCATTTTGAATTTTTTGGACGTAATCGCTTGTTTGAACCATATGCAGCAAATACTCCAATAATTCGTTGTTAGAGTCTGCTTTTTGATAAAAATCAGTGACTGATTTGATTAATTGGGCAGACTGATCCAGAATGACTGGTACGTACTTGGTAATAACTAAATATACCAAGAAGACCACGATCAAGTACAACACAATTGAAAGCAATTTGATGGAAACATTCACTTTCTTACGAATCAGCTGAACCAACTTGAAAATTAAATAAGTAAAAATAAAGGTTAACAAAATAATGGTCATCATACTGCGAAATAGAAATAAGACGCCACAAATAAATAGTAACACGGTCCACCGTCTTAATGGGACGTTGGCAACAAATCGATGGTAATAATTCATGAACACGCTCCTTTTTTACTCAAGACGACAAGTCGCAGTCGTCCATATCCTCTCAAAACTATCTAACCACTTTTTCCGCCAATTATCAAATGCTTTCAAACATTTGGCGGCTGTGCAAATAAAATTAGTGACGAAGCTGCTAAAAGAACCTAGAGTTATTAAGAGCTGTGTTGGTTTGCTTGCAAAAAAGGCTGTCAAACTCTTTTTATGGTTACTTTAAGGTTTCTATGACATAATGGATGGTGACATAATGATTTACAGTCTGTTTTAGCGGAAACTAAAGCAGACGACATTTATCAAAAAAGCGGCTCTTCAATGGTTGATTGAAGAGCCGCTTTTTCTTGTGCTTGCTCGAGTTTGATTTTTCTTAACTGTAAAATTGCTTAGTGTGTACTAGAAAATTCTTCCCGAACGGCTTGAAGAATTGCATCAACGGTCAATCCATTCTCTTGCAATAGTTCGCCAGCTTGATAACGGTCATGAAAGGCTTTATCTAAGCCAAGGTTGATCACCCGAATCGGTGCTTTTCCTAAATAACTAGCGACGGTTTGACCATAGCCGCCCTCAAGCAGTCCATCTTCAAGTGTGATCAACAATTGATGGTCAGTGACTAAACCAGACAATGTCTCCGTATCTAAACCAGAAATAAATTTAGGATTAATGACCGTCGGTTTGATCCCTAGTTCTGTTTCTAGTGTAGCAGCTGCTTTTTTAGCTAATCCAAGAGCGTTCCCTACACCAAGTAAGGCAACTTGGCTGCCGATTTGAATGCATTGATTTTTATTCAGTTGACGATAGTCGGTTTGGTCTGCTGCTCCTGATTCAAGGGGACCAACTGGAACACGAATTGCTACCGGATGTTCTGTTTGATCGATGGACCAATCCAGCATCGCTAAATATTCTTCTTTAGTGGTTGGTGCGAGATAAACCAGATTAGGAATATGGCTCAAAAATGGAATATCAAAGATTCCTAAATGACTTTCATCATTCATACCAAAGGCAGAAGCCCCATAAACTAAGATCGTTCCCGCCACATTGTTCAAAGATAGATCATGAGAAATCTGATCAAAGCTCCGTTGCATAAAGGTAGAAAAAACTGCCCAAACCGGTTTTGCGCCATTTTTTGCCAGACCTGCAGTCATGGTTGCGGCATGTTCCTCTGCGATCCCTACATCAACAAATTGTTTGCCCGCAATTTTCCGTTGTTCAGGGGTAAAGAGGACCATCGGCGTACCTGCATTCACAGCGACGACGGTTGGATCCTGCGCCATTTTTTCTAAAAGATAGTTAGACGTTACTGTCGAATAGGTTTCTCCACCGGCGTTAGCAGCAAGATAATCCCCTGTTTCAAGGCTAAATGGTCCACCAGCATGGAATTTTTCTCGATTTTCTTCCGCAAACTTGAAGCCTTTCCCTTTAATGGTATGAATGTGCAAGACAACTGGGTGGTCGCTATCTTTAACTTGAGTAAATAGGTCGATCAATGCGGTGAGATCATTCCCATTGTCAAGGTAATGATAGTCGAAACCTAACGCTTTGAAAAAGTTATTTTCTGCTTGCCCTTTCGTTGCACGTAAGTCTCGAAGATTTTTGTAGAGACCTCCGTGGTTTTCTGCAATCGACTGATCGTTGTCATTTACGATCACGATCGTATTGGTTCCAGTCTCAACGATATTGTTCAAACCTTCATAAGCTAGACCACCGGACAATGAGCCGTCACCTATGACCGCGATCACATTTCCCTCTTCATTTTTCAAGTCCCGCGCTTTGGCAACACCATTTGCCAAAGACAATGAAGTAGAGGTATGACCGACTGTAAACAAGTCATGGTCACTTTCTTTAGGATTGGTGTAACCAGAAACATCACTATAATGAGCAGGATCCCAAAAAGCTTCTCCCCGACCAGTCAGCATTTTATGCACATAAGTTTGATGAGAGACATCAAACACCATTTTATCTTTTGGCGAATCAAATACGGTATGTAATGCCACCGTCATTTCAACTACACCTAAGTTGGGGCCATTATGCCCTCCGTGATGGCTGATTTTTTCCAATAAGACGGTTCTTGCCTCGTCTGTCACTTGTTGCAATTCTGCAATGGATAATTTCTTCAAATCCGCTGGATCTGTGATTGTTTTTAATAGCATCAAAAAACTCCCTTCTCTGTTAGACAGTATACTGCTTCACCTTAACTTTAAGTCAAGCAGTTTTTGAAACTTTTTCACGAATAGCCATTCGTTCTTTTTAAGAGAGACCATGAAAAAGAGACAAAAAAGGCTCACCTTTTCTTACTGAGCTGTGGCATCAGTAGAAAAGGTGAACCTAAAAGCAGGTTTTCTGCTTGTTGTCATAATGGTAGTTCTCTCTTTATAAAATGTAGGATAAATCACTTGCAGGAGTTGGATAAGCAAAAATCAATGCTGCGATCTCTTCATGACTGATCTGTTTTTCCAAAATCAAGTAGAACAGATTAATCAATTCATCTGCAATAGTTGAAAGACAGGTAATCGCAACGACCCTGTCCCCTTCGTAAACCAGTTTCAGCTTAGCAACAGGATCGTTGACACGACGATAGGTAAACCAATTAGTAAGGTCGATCGTTTCACTATGGACATGAGGGTTTTCTGCCAGTTCCTTTTCGCTTTGACCAATCCGTGCCAGTTTCAAATCACCAAAAACGATGGTCGGAATCAACGGATACTTGATTGCTGTTCGGTTATCCTTCTCGCTCATAGAAGCGACGGCATATTTTGCTTCAAAGCTTGACACAGGGGTCAGCTTAGGTTGTTTTTTCGCCACTACATCGCCGCAAGCAAAAATTCGCGGGTTGGTCGTTTCCAAATAGTCATTGACTTTGATCCCCCCTTTGGAATAATCAACACCGGCATTCTCCAAGTGCAAGGATTCAACATTTGGGATACGACCGGTGGCACCGACAACATAGTCCGTCGCTAAAGCAAAGTCTTTTCCTTGCAATGTGTAGCCCTTCTTCGATTGGGTGACGGCTTCAATCTCGACGTTAAAGTGAAAGGAAATCCCCTGTTCTTCTAATTGTTCAACAAAGGTGTGCACCAATTCTTGATCAAAGGCTTTCAGTGGTCTGTCATTATGATGAATGATATGCACCTCTGCTCCTGCCGCTTGCGCAATCACAGCAAGCTCAAAAGTAATATACCCCGCTCCTAAAAAAGTAATTTTGTCAGGTAGTTTTTCCAATGCCAAAAAATCGGTACTGGAATGCAAGTATTCTTGTCCTTTAATTGGTAAAACTGCAGGCCGTTGGCCAGTAGCCAGTAAGAATTGCTCCGCTGAAAGGGTCTCTGAACCAATCCGTAGCGTTTGATCATCGATAAATGTTGCTTCTCCTTCATAGGCGTCGATGCCGGAATCAACTAATCCTTGCTTGGTGCTGGTAGGCACATGGTCCGTATAACTGCGCTTGAAAGCCATTAAGTCTTCCCAGTCAATGCCTAGCGTTCCTGTGATTCCCTTCCCTACTAGGTGAGCGGCTTTTGCCTGTGCTTCAACGGCGCTCATCAGCAGCTTCTTCGGGTCGCAACCACGATTCGGGCAAGTCCCTCCCCAGAGATCGGCTTCAACGATTGCAACAGTCTTGCCTTGTTCACTAAAAGAATAGGCTGCAGCAGTACCAGCAGGACCACCGCCTACAACAATGACATCATATTTTTTCATCTTGCTCCTCCTGACTTAAAAAATGAAAAATATCCGAACGACGAACTTCACCGACGACTTGTTCTTGTTTTGTCACTATCAGACTTTCATGGCTGGTCAAGATTTGATATATCTGTGATAGAGGCGTCTTCACATCAACAGCTATCCCTTCTTGCAAAGGAGAAACGTTTTGATAATAGCCAGCATCAATAATTGCCTGAAGAGAGTCATTTTTCTGTGCTCCTTGTGTTTCATCAAAAAAGGCCCGAACGAACTCCGTTTTAGGTTCTGTCCGTATTTTTTCAGGTGTATCACATTGAACCAACCTGCCTTCGTTCATTACCCCGATTCGATCCCCGAGTTTTAAGGCTTCGTTCATATTGTGGGTCACAAAGACGATCGTATTGCCTAATTTCTTATGCAAATCCAATACGAGATCCTGCAGATTCGTGCGAGAGATCGGATCAAGTGCACTAAAGGGTTCATCCATCAAAATGATGTCAGGTTCTGCTGCCAACGCCCGCAAGATCCCGATCCGCTGGCTTTGTCCCCCAGAAAGTTCTGCCGGCATTCGTTTTTTGAAGGTTTCTGGCTCAAGCCCAACTTCCGTGAGCAGTTCATTGACCCGTTGATTGCGACGATTTTTATCCCATCCCAACATTTCTGGAATGATTTCAATATTCTCTTTGACCGACATGGTTGGAAATAACGCGATCTGCTGCAACACATAACCGATTTTCCAGCGTAGTTTTTGCAGTTGATAGTCTTTCACTCGTTTTTGTTTGAAATAAACATTGCCTTCCGTCGGTTCGATCAGTCCATTGATCATTTTGAGGGAGGTGGTTTTTCCGCTTCCAGAAGGACCTACCAGTACGAAGATTTCTCCTTGATGAATGGAGAGGTCTAACTCTTTTAATACGACTTGGCCTTCGAATTCTTTGGCAACTTGCTTAAATTCAATAATTGGCTCCATTTAGTTTCCCTCCCCAATAATCTTTTCTTTTTTCAGGAAATCACGAGCAACATCTGCCGGTTGTTTCTTCTCCACATTCACTTGATAGTTCATGTCAATCATCTGATCTTCTGTGATTTTTCCTGATAGTTTTTCCAATGCTTTGACAACTTGCGGATGTTCAGCTGCAAATTCGTCTTTCATCAATGTGGCGCCTTGATACGGTGGGAAAAGTTGGCGATCATCTTCTAACACCACCAAATCATACTGTTTGATCTCACTGTCTGTTGAATAAGCATCGATCACATCCACATCCTTGCTCTGGATTGCTTGATAACGTAGTGCCGGTTCCATACTTTGGACAGAATCAAAAGTCAATCCATACTGTTTTTGGATGCCACGATAGCCATCATCTCGATCGATGAACTCTAAAGTAAACCCAGCCCGCAGCTCTGATTCGTGGGCAACTAATTGGGAGATTTTGGTGATCCCTAACTCTGTTGACTGCTCACGACGCATGGCTAAGGCATAGGTGTTTTCATAAGTCATTGGCTCTAACAGACGCATATGAAACTGGTCACTAAGTAATTTTGTTGCTTCTTGATACGTTGCCTCTGGAGAACCATCGATTTTGGTCTTTTCCGGAACTTTGACCAGACTTTCTAATACGGTACCTGTAAATTCGGGATAAATATCGATCTGGTCATTTTTAAGGGCACTAAATAAAAAGCTGGTTTTCCCAAAGTTGGGTTTGATCTCAACCGTTAAACTAGGGTCTTCTTCTTCAATGACAGCTTGGTACATATTAATAAGGATATCTGGCTCCGAGCCGAGTTTGCCGGCAATCGTTACTGTTTTCGTTGAAATTGGATTATATTGGGCAAAAAGAATCCCGCCAATCCCTAGAAAAAGAACGCCCAAAGAAATCAGTGTTGTTTTCATACTGCGATTTTGTAAAAAACGAATCAACCCACTGAATAAAATCGCTAATAAAGCCGAGCTAATGGCCCCGAGAAGTGTCAGACTAGGATCATTGCGGTCGATCCCCAGTAAAATAAAGGTCCCTAAGCCGCCAGCACCAATCAATGCGGCCAATGTAGCCGTTCCAATGATCAATACCAACGCTGTCCGTACTCCGGAAATAATCACCGGCATCGCGATAGGCAATTCCACTTTGAATAGTTTTCGCAAGCGAGACATACCGAAGGCATCCGCTGCTTCTTCAATCGATGGATCAATTTCAGAAAGTCCGATATACGTATTTTGAAAAATTGGCAGTAAGGCATAAACCACCAGTGCAATAAGGGCTGGAACGGTGCCGATACCAACAAAAGGAATCAACAATCCCAATAATGCCAACGAGGGAATGGTTTGCAGAATACTTGTGATCTGTAAAACAAATTCTGCCATTCGTTTCTTTTGGCTCAGTAAGATCGCCAATGGAATCGCAATCAGAATCGCTAAAATCAGCGCACTCAATGAAATGGCTAAATGTTCAAAGATCGCTCGCAACAACTCCTCCTTCCGCTCACTAAATGTTTGAATGATCTCATTCATAAATAATATCCTCCGCTTTTCAAGTATGCTTTAAGTATAGCTGAATGCCCAATCCCAACAAAAAGATTAGCTCAAAAGGGAAACTATGACATAATGATTTGAACCATTTGTGTTTTTCTATTCTTCAAAGAAATATTTTTTGAGCTAAACAGTTTAGCAAAAAAAGCTTAAGCTATTCTCTTAAAAGTCAATTTTAATCTGACTTTTAAAAGAAATAACCTAAGCTTCAGAATTTGCAATTTTACCCGCGACATCTATCTTACATGATTCTTTATTTGTTTTTCTTTGTATCTGCTATTTTTTCACTCGTAATCTTGGAAGATAATCCTAATTTGATAAAATAATTTGCTATTACTGAAAACTCCTCTTCAAAAAAGAGAGAAAGCTGATTATGCTTAAACTTATAAAAGGTAACAATGGTCTGTTTTTCTGATGTTGCTTCAATTTGGATAGTCGTGAACTGCTGATACATACCATTTAAGAGCCCAAATTTAATGAGCTGCTTTTCTCCCAATCCTTCTTTTAAAAAGCCAATCGAACCGATCATGATTGCGAAAGCCATCAACTTAATTTGATCAGCCAAAATTTGGGGCCAAAAGGTTAAGAGTATTATCAACATCAGAAAAAGAGAGAGCCTTCGTTTAATTTTACTAGTCTTAGCAAATAATCTGATTTTAGACTGTTCTTTTATCTGGATACCTAAAAGAAGTAGCAAAAAAATGAGAATAATACTTGCTTCAGCCATCCTATCTTCCCTTCTACTTTACCACTCTGCAATAGTACCATCATAATTTTTCCATTGAGGATTTGTCCAAATTAGTCCTTCTTGTGCGATTTCTTTTATGCGTTCCTCATCCATTTCCAAACCAAGTCCAGGTTTAGTTGGTAAGTCTACGTAACCGTTTTTATATTGGAAGATTTCTTTATTTTTGACAAAGTCTAGTAAGTCAAATCCCTTGTTGTAATGAATACCTAAACTCTGCTCTTGTATAAAAACGTTTGGTGTACAGGCATCAACTTGCAGTGTGGCTGCTAGAGCTATTGGACCGTATGGAGCATGTGGTGCAACGGCAATGTCGTAAGCTTCAGCCATAGCTGCAATTTTACGGGTTTCTAATATACCTCCGCACAATGCAACATCAGGTTGGATAATATCGATCGCACCTTGTTGAAAAATCGATTTAAACTGCCAACGAGTATATAATCTCTCCCCCGTTGCTAAAGGAATAGCGACAGAATTTGCTACATTTGAAAAATATTCTTCATTTTCTGGAAGAACAACTTCTTCCAAAAACATTGGATGATATGGTTCCAATGCTTTTGCTAAAACTTTTGCCATTGGTTTATGAACTCGACCGTGAAAGTCAACACCAATATCCAATTTATTGCCAAAGCGATTCCGAATCGAGGAAACCCGATCCACAACTTCCGAAATTTTTTCGTAGGAGTCAATATAGTGTAGTTCTTCTGTCGCATTCATTTTTACAGCAGTAAACCCTCGATCAAAGCGATCTTGCGCTTGGTCAGCGACTTCATTAGGGCGATCACCACCAATCCAGGAATAGACTTTGATGCGGTCACGCGCTGCTCCTCCCAATAATTCGTAAACGGGAATATCTAAAGCTTTTCCTTTGATATCCCATAATGCCATTTCCAATCCAGATACAATCGTTCCATGAATTGGTCCCCCTCTGAAAAATGAACGGTGCATTTCTTGAAATAAACGCTCAATTTCAAATGGATTTTTTCCAATTAAAAATCGATTTCCTACTTCATATGCCCCAGCAACAACTGTTTCCGTTTTTGTACCAGAAATCATTTCCCCCCAGCCATCGATTCCTTCATCGGTAGAAAGTTTTACAAATATCCACCGAGGTTTCACCTTGTATACGGTAATTTTAGAAATTTTCAAAGTTGATTCTCCCCTTTTTCAAGCATGAAATAGATGCTATGGTCTTCTCTATTCCGCAGCTATTTCTCGATTAATCTTTTTCACTCCTTCAAAAAAGTACCAAACACCACCAAATATTAGTAATAGAAGCGGAATCCCAATAAGTGGGTTATAAGTAAACGCTAAGAACACAAGATAGCTTTGGATCATTGATGTTGCTGCAAATGAAGAAATCAACATAGCATTTGCTCCAAGATTGATCCCAACTGATTTCGCGATTGCTGTCAAAACAGGAGCAGTCGCTGATCCACACCAGAGTAATGATGCAGTGACAACTAATCCAATAACAATATTTTTAAGCAAATTTCCGCGAGTCAATGCAACCACCATGGCTACACGAAAAGGAACTACAGCTAAATCGGCAAATGGTAACACACGATTTCCTGGTAAGACTAATGCTGTTGCGATGGTCAAAGGAATGATAATCAATGCAGTTGTGATAACATCAGGATTTCCAACTACGACTGCGGCATCTAATCCAATAAATAATCTTCGTCCTTTAAATTTCTTTTGCGACCATTTTTGAGCAGCATCTGAGATTGGCATTAATCCCTCCATAAATAGAGAAGTCATTTTCGGGATTAACACAAGAACAGCGGACATACTCACCCCTAATTGAAGGATTTGTTTGATATCATACCCAGCTAGAAAACCGATGACTATGCCAATCACACCGCCCATGATCATTGAATCCCCAAAGAATCCGAGGTATCTTTGGGCATCTTTGATCGTAAATTTAGAATTTCTAAAAAAAGGAATCCGATCTAGTAGCCAATTGAGTGACCAAGCAATGACTAGCGAGGACAAAGCAGAAACTGTTGGTAAAGAAACACCAGGAATACCGAAGAAGTCCTCAACTAATGGCTGTGACCAATCTGAAAGTTTAAAAGTAATAATTGCCATTGCAATTGAAGCGCCAACACCTAAAAAAACATTTTTTGTTACGAAATAAACCATTACGCCAACAATCGCCATATGGTGATAATTCCAGATGTCAACATCAAGCGTTTGAGTTCGTTTCAAAATCAAAAGAACGATATTTACAATTAAGATAGCAAATATCAGCAATGCAATAATCGGAGATGCCCATGTAACGGCAGCAATTGAACCCCAACCAACATCTAGAGCGTCTAACTGCACGCCAGTGCGGTCAACCATCGCTTTAGCTGCAGGTCCAACATTGGTGGTCATAAAATCTAAGATTAATTTGATTCCGGCAAAACCGATACCTAAAGTCAATCCGGACTTGAATGCTCTGGAGAGTTTCAAACCAAATATCATACCTATAATCGTAATTATCACCGGAAGCATCACGGTCGGTCCCGCGTCAATAAAGAAATTGAATACATTCATCACATAATTCATCGTTTTTCTCCCTTGATTTTATTTTAGATAATTCAAGATTTCTGTCATCGTTTGTTCAGCCCCAATTCCTGTTAATATAGGCATTCCTTTTATAACAGGTATATCTCCAGTTTGACCTTCAAATTGACCAGTTGTTACTAACAAGTCGTAATCGTGTACTTTGCTGGGAACTTCCATCAACTTTGTTTGAGTCGTGGTTGCTTCAACACCGTGTTCGCTTAAATATTCTTTTACTTTGGAAGCTACTACTGTTGAGGTTGCGATTCCATTCCCGCATGCAATCAAAATTCGTTTCATTTCTATTCCTCCTATTTTTTAGGCAATCGCCTGTTTTAATAAAGTAAGTAATTCAAAATCCGATTCTGCTAAGATCATTCTCTTTCGTAATGTCTCGTTCTGAATGATTCCAACAATTTTTTGTAACATTTCAACTTGCCCGTGAGGTTCGCTAATAGCCATCATGATAACGATTTTTGTGGGCAGGGTTTCATTTTTGTTTTCCATATTATGAAAATCAACAGCTTGTTCTAATGTTGCTATTGCTAATGTCGTATGACTGACTAATTCATAATTGGCATGTGGAATGGCAACTATCGGTGGTGTAGATGGAAGCCCTGTGGGATATTCAAATTCTCTTTTTTGAATCGCTTCGATATAGTCTTTTTTTACATAATCTTTTTGATAGAGTTTGTTTGCTAAATAGGCAAGGACTTCTTTGTCTGTGTCCACTTTAATATTACGAAATACTAATTCTTCATTTAACTGCAGGTCCATCATATTTTTCCTCCCTAAACTGCTGCCAACAATGTCTGAAGTGATTTTGCTAATCTCTGTATATCTCCTGTTTGTAAATCTTGGTATTGAAATAGATTTGAGCCTATCCCAAGATAGCTAGCGCCTTGATCAAAGAATTCTTTTGCATTATTCGCCGAAATGCCTCCGACAGCCATTAAAGGTAACTGACCTAATGGAGCCTGTACATCCGCAAAAAAACGAGGTGTTACGACAGCCGCTGGAAATATTTTGACAATATCAGCTCCTTTCTCAAACATTTCATTGATTTCGGAGGGTGTCATTGCAGCAGGCACAGCAAGCACTTTTTTCGTTTTGGCTAATGATAATATTTCGGTAGTAAATGTATGGGGACCTAATAAAAATTGAGCACCTGCTGCAATAGCCCCTTCTGCATCTGATATGTTACGAACCGTTCCTGCGCCAATAGTGATCGTTTTGCCAAACTTCGCACACAGTTGTTGTAGTTGTTTCAAGGCATCTGTAGTGTTTAATGTCAGCTCGACAGCAAAATCATTCTCAAATCCCTTCATAGCTGTCAAAATTGCTTCTGCTTGTTCGTAAGTATAGCCTCGCATAATAATCGTAAAGCGAGGGTAGTCTGTCACTTTCATAACGATTCCTCCTAGCTACTTTGTCGTAATAATTGATAAATAGTCTTCTTATCCTCTAACTCCAATAACTTTATTAAGAAGGTTTGATCCTTACAAATATCTGCCAGCTGGTTAACAGCTTTTAAATGTTTAGTCAAATCATAAAAAGACAACGGAAAAATAAAGTGAATTTGCTGTCCATTAGGGAAAGTGATTGGTTTCTTAGAAATCAGTAAGCCAATTCCATCTTTCAGCACACCATGATCAACAGTTGTATGTGGGATACATGTTTGGGTCCCTAAATAACCACCGTATTCCTTAGATTCAATTTGTACTAGGCAATCTTGAATAAACACTTCGTTAACAATCTGGTAGTCGATTAATGGCTGACAAGCAAGAATCAATGCTTGTTGCCAAGTTAGCTCTTCTGAAGTCTGCAAAATAAATTGCGGTTTCAAATAGTTTGTCAAAGCCGGAAGGGTTTTGAAATTTTCCAAAGGTGAATTCTGTTTTTCTTTTAGCAAAAAGTATTCCAACTCTTCGCGTAATGGTTTTGCATCAGAAATTACAGCATATTTACGAATGATATGTTGCAATTCATCGACAGAATGATCAACTTCACTTAATCCCAATTCATTTAAAACACGATAGCGCAAACGGATTTGCTCTTTGTAGGTCATGATTGGATCAATAATGAATTGTGGCACACAGCTACTCAATAAAGTAGTTGTGAAAACAAGGTCATAATCGTTACCAAATTTATAAAAATCTCGAACAGAAAAAGAGGCTAAAAAATGTAGTTCTGGAAAAAGTTTTTTTAGGTTTTCTCTCATCAACTTAGAAACCATGACACCATTCGCACAAACAACAACTGCTCGTGGTTTGTATAAGCTTCCATTATGAGGTGTGGTCAGCTGATAGCCAAAATAATACGAAAGCAATTCTAGCTCATCACTTGGAAATGCTCGTCCCAGCCAGTTTTCTGTGGGTACGATCAGTTCTTTCATTAACTCATTTAAAATAGCATGATTGCTATCTTGAACGAGACTGTCCAGTGAATAGAAGCCTAAGCTCAAATTGTATTTGATTCGGAAGCAAGCTGGACGTAAATGACCTAGAATGCGTCGTTCGAAGGCTTCACGATCATCAATAATGATCAATGTTTGTTTCTCAAAATCAGAAACCATATTGTGGATAAGCCGTTTCAACTCTGCATCAGAGTCAAATACTTGAGTTGTTTTTCGCTCATAGATGTTCGATGTCAAAAATAATAAAGTAATCCAAGTCAAATATTTCTCCTGAGTACCTTGCCAAGAAGTTTCTTGCAAAAGCACTTTTAAAAATTTATATTCTGGCGTTCGACGTATTTCTGTCTGTCCCAATTCTTCAGAGAGAATTGACTCCGCTTGACTTCTTTGTAATGTCAAACGAACCGCAGACTGCAAAAAATCAATTGATTCATCCGAATAGCTTAAATGAAGCATCTGTTCCATATTGTGGATAAGGTGAAGTACTTCTTCCTCGGGAATTAAGGGTGCTAGCTGCTCTTTGATTTCTACTTGACGAAACATAGGGTATTGTTTGATTAAATCAGATTGTAATTGCAGAATTCTCCTCTCCAATCCATATAACTGATACCCTGTTTGACGACTATAGCGAATCGTTAATGCATAATGACTAACAACTTTTTCTGCTTTTTTTAGATCATCTTGTACTGTATTTCGGCTAATCATTAAAAGATCACAGAAATGATTTAAGCTAACATAGCTTGTCGTAGTACATAAGTAACTGATGAGCATTGCGACTCTTTCATCTTCGGATAATATATTTTCTTTTAGTCGCTGATTTGTTTCACTTTGTTGAATAGAAAATAGTCGGAACACCTCCATAGGGATTATGAAATCTCCCACATGATTTCTTTTGATTTCTGGCCAACCATTCTCGACTAGTTCTTCATTAAATTGAGCGAGTGCGTAATTAATTTGTCTTCTTGTCAAAGAAAGTTCAGCTGACAATTCAGCCATTTTTATTTCAGGTTTTTTGATCAATTGTGTAAGAATTTTACGGATCCGGTCGTTCATTCAATTACCTCCTGACTTTTACATTATAAAAGTGTTTCTCCTCTTCTTGGCATATAATTGAAAGCGTTTTTTGTCGTAGCTGCTAAAAAAATTTGTACTAGACTTTTCCTTTGTTTCATAAAAAAGAGAAACATATTACTTGAAGAGAGGATAAAATGAAGATTATCCATTTTTAAGCTAAGTCTTCTGTTACAATAAGACGAAAAGAATGGAGTGAATGCTATGCCATTACTAGTTTTGATTGGCGCGCAGGCTGTCGGGAAAATGACTGTTGGTCGTGAACTTGAAAAAAGAATTGATGGAAAGCTACTATTTAATCATCAAACCATTGATTTATTTGCCAATTATCTCGGATATACCCCAGCGGCATTTCAATTGTCTAATTCCACAAGGATCGAACTGTTCAAAGCGTTTGTCGCAGATGAACAAAATACGGCTAAGACCATTATTTTTACTGTTTTAGTGGGGTTTGATCAGAAAGAAGATCTGGCTTTTTTACACAACATTTCAGACATCTTTTTACATGCAGGGCATGCCGTCTATTTTGTGGAACTGGTCGCTCATTTAGAAGAACGGATTGCTCGCAATCGCCAGGAAGAACGTTTAAAAGCTAAACCGTCAAAACGCGATCTGGCTTTTTCCCACGAAGAACTTCTTTCAGCTAATAAAAAATACCGTTTAGAAAGCAAGCCGGAGGAACTCGCTTCCCTTTTCCCAAAAGTAAAAACGATGAAAATCGACAACACCAAATTGTCTCCTGAAGTGGTCAGCCAAAACATCATCACCACTTTTCAGCTTGACTCAAAAAAAGGACCCAATCCCCTTTCCTAGGATGTGGTCCTTTTGCCTGCTATTTACATCGTATCATTTCAATTCATAAGAACGAGCAAAACCACCAGCAAAAGAAGAGACTTCCCCAAGCCCTTCTACTGCTGATGGTCATTTAAAATCCACGTTGCCTCTTTATCATAAGCGACGTGTATTGACACTAACAAATCGATTTTTTCAATGCTTCATGAATTTTTTGAATATCACTTAGAAAAAGGTTACTGATTCCAATTTTTTAGAATGAAAGCTGCTTTTTTCTACATAGGAAACAGCAGAATGGTGATCAGCTTTTCTTTTTAAAAATAATAACCCTCCCTTTCTTGTATTCATCTTATCATCTTGACGCAAAAAACTATAATCATTATTTGCACTAGGAGATGAAAAAAAGAAAAAGGGAGGCTTAAATGTTTTTAGAGACTGCTTTGAAATTTGCTGAAGCAAGTAATGGTGCAGTGGTCTAAATCTGAATCACAACCACCCATCAGTGAGGAAACCTTCACCAATGAGCTGTTAGTTGTGTCATGTTTTTCAATTGTCTTTTGCAACGATTTATTTTGCTGTTGAAAGATTGCGAGATTTTTTTAATTGGATATAAGCAATGTTTAAAACGAAACCAACGACTGCCAAAGCAATAGCTGTATAGAAGGCATTGGTAAAGTCGCCATTGTTGCTGGCTGCCATGCCTGCCGCCACTCTTGGTCCAAAGAACGCAGCAGTGGAATAGCCGACAAAGACGATCCCATAGTTGACACCTTGGTTGACTGGTCCGTAATTTTCCATCACGATTGATGGGAAGACGCCCATCACCCCGCCAAAGCAGAGGCCTAAACCGATGATTCCTACAGCGAAGATCATTGCTGCGCTTGAAAGTGTCAAAAGGAGTAGTGATAAAGCGACAACACCATAAATAATCATCAATGTATTGGAACGGCCAATCTTGTCAGAGACAGTTCCCCAGATTACTCTTCCCAAGCAGTTGCTCAAAGAGTAAAGGCTGACATAAAAAGCGGCTGTTGTTGCTGTTAATCCGAACATTTGTTGTCCAATCACAGCAGCGTTTGAGGCAATCATCAAACCAGAGAATGCCCCCACTCCTAACATCAAAATGATTAAGTAAAAGGCTGGTGTTTTCATCATTTCTTGCCATGAATAATTGGTTGCAGGTCCTTTTGCAGAAGTCGCTTGTGGTACCCATCCTGCTGGACGATAATCCGTTGGTGCCTTTTTGATAAAGAAACTGGCAATTACGACGACGACCATATAAGCGATACCGATTACCCGAAAAGCCGTTAACACATCGTTTGATTGAATAATGGCATTAGCGATTGGCGCAGCGATGATCGCAGCACCACCCATGCCGGCAGTGATCAATCCTGAAGCAAGGCCGCGTTTGTCTGGGAATAAACGAATCGTATTACTCAAACAAGCCGAATAAGCAAAGCCTTGTCCAAGACCCGAAAGCACACCATAAGTCAGATAAAGCATTCCAGGAGATTCTACAAATCCAGTTAAGAAGAAGCCTAATGCGAATAATAAACCGCCAAACGCGATGGTCCATTTTGCTAAGCCGCGGTCCGTCAAGAATCCGCCTAAAATCATTGTGATCGGTCCGACAGCGGCATTGATGGTAAATGCTAGCATGATTTCTTCCATTGACCAGCCCTTTAATTGACTAAGTGGTCCGGCAAAAACACTAAAGGCATAGACAGCCCCCGTACAAAGCAGGACAGCGGTTGAGACAATCAAGATTAGCCAGCGATTGATTTTTGTTTCCATTTTTTAACCCCCAAATATTTTTGTTTGGATAAATTGAATAAATGCTACTTCATGTTACGTTTTTCACATAATCTTGGGAAAGAAATGTGCAGCGGGTTTGCCTGCACATTTCTTTCATTCAATTAAAGATTTTCTGCAACTGCTGTCTTCCCAGCAATTCGACCAAAGGTAAAGATATCTGTTAAGGAATTTCCTCCTAGACGGTTTCCTGCATGGATACCTCCGGCTACTTCCCCAGCAGCGTATAGCCCTTTGATTACTTGATCTTCTTTTGATAATACATGGGTTTGAGTGTCGATTTTCAATCCACCCATGGTGTGGTGAACAGCTGGTTTTCTTGGTGTTGCATAAAACGGTGCTGTGGTCACTTTCAAATCAAAAACATCTTTCCCAAATTCTGGGTCTTTACCGGCATCTACATAAGAATTGTAGGCAGCGATCGTTTCTTTCAAAACAGTTGGATCCACATGGATTTGCTCTGCTAATTCTTCAAGGGTATCTGCGCGGAATAATGTTCCGTTGGCTACTTGTTTATCGATTTTTTCTTGGCTAGTATTGTAAGCTGTTTTCTTGATTTCTTCATCTGCGATCAAGTAGAATAATCCCCCGTTATCGATCGCAGCTTGTGTCAATACATCACGACTTTCGTACTCATTGACGAAACGTTTGCCTTCTTGATTGACCATCACAAAGTTTGCTGGAGGTACTTGTAGGCCACTGAATAAGGCACCAGTATTTGGATCAGACACCGGCATCATTTGTGAGAAGCCCATTCCCACAAGATCCGCACCGGCACTTTCCCCTAGTTTGATTCCGTCCCCTGTAATGGCTGGAGAATTAGAGGTCTTGATGTCATCTTCAATCTCAGTCCAATAAGTATTGTATTGTTTCAACATTTGTGTGTTTGCCCCAAAACCACCAGAAGCTAAGATAACTGCTTTGGCATGAATCGTTACTTTTTGGCCATTGCGACCTTCACCAATGATCCCTACGACTTGTCCATCTTCGATGATCAATTCTTTGACGGGTGTATCGGTAAGGATTTTTCCGCCATTTTCATTGACGAAATTGTGTAGAGCAGAAACAAAGGCGTACCCTTCGTTTTTCAATGGTTTGTGCCCACGGCGCCATTTTGCCCCTACTGGCATATCGACATGCTTATAATCAAACTCAACGCCGATTTCTTCTAGCCATTTCACAGATTCTAATGCACGATCGGTTAGGATTTTTACTAAGTCATATTGACCGTAGATGACGTTTCCTTCTAAGTCAGTCCGTTTACCGCCTAAATAGGTTTGGATACGGTGCCAGATGGAAGAGTCAAATAAGAATTCTTTTTCTGGAGTTGTTGCTTCTAAATAAGTTGTGATCTGTTCTTTCAATAGGCGGAAATCAGCCAAATATTCTGCATCGATGCTTGCTTCATCGACTGCAATGATTTCTTCCAATGCAGCCCGTTCTCCTGGAAGAGCAGCAAATGTTTTTTGCCAGTCAGGATCTGCGGCATTCATTGGTCCACCCGTACGAACGGTATTTCCGCCGATTGCTGGGTATTTTTCAACTAAAATGACATCTTTGCCTTCTTGCAGGATGCTTGCTGCGGCACTCAATCCTGCTCCCCCACCACCAACTACGATGATGTCTGTGGTATATGTTTCATCTTCTGTTTTTAATGCACTGGCTGCTTTTGGACGTTTTCTTAAAACATCTGGATTTGCGCCGGCCATTTTCACTGCTTTCGCGACGCCATCAACGACACCGTTACTGGTAACGGAAGCCCCTGAGATCGCATCAACGTTCAATGTTTGCCCTTCAATGATTTCTTGAGGAACTCGCGCAAATACCACATCTGCGATCCCTTCTGATTCGCCAGAAGTATCGATGTTGATTGCTTCGATCCGTTCTTCACTTAATGTTACCACCATTGGCAGGTCGCCATTATGTCCTGGTGCAGTCACAGTATAGTCTCCAGGTTGGTAAACCACTTCTTCAGGAACATTCAAAATGTTGGCAACTTCTGTAAAGCGAATGAATTTTCTAAAACAGCTTTCCAAAAAGTCAACAGTCCGTTGATCTTTTAGCTGACCATTTTCATCAAAAGCTTGATGGGCACGACCTAATAAGAATTCATTACCAGGCATCACGGTTGCATTGACACCGGGTGCATCTAGTATTTGGCGCAAATGCAGCTGCGCACGAGAAGATCCTTGGACATCGTAAGAAGCACCTACGATCATCACTGGTTTGCCATCAAACGGATGGACATTAAAGGATAACCACTCTAAGACACTTTTTAGTGCGGATGGAATGGAATGATTATGTTCGGGCGTAGCAATGATCACACCATCGGCATCTAGAATTTTTTGATTTAATGTTTGGATCACTTCACTATTGGTTTGATCTTCCGTTTCATTAAACATTGGCACTTGATCGATTTCTAAAATTTCTATTTCAGCTAAATCAGCAAATGCAGTTTGCATAAAAGTCACTAATTGACGATTCGTTGATTTTTTGGCATTTGTACCAATTATACCGACAAATTTCATGGACATTTCCTCTCTTTCTTATACCTGTTCCCAAGAAAATTTCTTTGAGCGCTCTTTAGCAGTTGAATATTCACTGACTAAGCGATTCGTGATTTCAACGAATAATTTGAATTCATTGAAGCAGTCTTCTAATTCTGCAACTTTTTCTTCATCTTTTAAGCATCCTTCTTCATCAAAGGCTTGCATGGAATGACCAAGTAAAAATTCGGCACTAGGCATGATTCGCGCTTTGACTTCCGGTGCATCCAAAATTTGGCGAAGATGTGCTTGTGCTCGTGAAGAGCCTAAAGCGCCAAGAGAAGCGCCAGTAATCATGACTGGTTTATCAATAAGTGGACGAGACGTGTAAGAAAGCCATTCAATGACACTTTTTAGTACGGCAGGAATGGAGTGATCGTATTCTGGCGTACTGATGATCACACCGTCGGCAGCTTCGATTTTTTCAGCTAACGCTTGAACTGCTGCTGGTGCTGTTCTGTCCTCCGGCTCATTAAAGGCCGGCAGATCTTTGATTTCGCAAAGCTCGATTTCAGCTTGGTCTTTGAAATGGGTTTGGATAAATTGCAATAATTGGCGATTGGTTGAACGTGCAGAGTTAGTACCCACGATTCCGATCAGTTTCATACTCATCTCTCCTAAATGTGATTTTTTTAACAATCGAGTCGATTATAACTGCTTAACCCTTCGAGTATTCCAAAGGTTTGCGGTACAATTTGTCATCTGCCATGAAATGAAATCGGTTGAAAACTTAATTCTTCTTGCTTTTATCCGATATAAAACAGTGGAACGGACGACGATTTTGTCTCGATTCATTACTCCTCTAGTTTAGACCCTGTCTCCGGGTTTGTGAAATATTTATTTAATTATATTGTGATAACATTTTTGTTATAATGGACTTATCTCTTTGAAAGGAGTTGCCCCATGTCTCTTAAAGATTCCCATTTGATGCTCCAATACATTGACACTTTACTCAAACACAACAACTATACTAAAGCAGCAAAAGACTTATTTATTTCCCAACCTTATCTGACACAAGCCGTAAAAAAAGTGGAACAAGAACTAGGAACAGCAATCATTGTTCGTCAGTCTGGTGTCTTGCATTTGACGGAAGCGGGTAAAATCTATTATCAATATTTAGAAACACTGGAAACAGCCTCCGCAAAATTTCGTCATCGGCTGCTGCGCTATACCTCACCGGATACCAAAACCCTGCGACTGGGAATTTTATCGAGTTTAGGCTCTTTTTTACTCCCTCTCTTTTTGCCGGACTACCTTGCCAAACATCAAGATGTGACTGTGTTTTTACGAGAAGACTTGCCTAAACACAATGAGAACCGTTTGTTGAGCGGTCAGTTGGATTTCTTCGTCGGCCAAAATCCAGAGACCATTTCGCCAAGTTTGACGACCTATGCTACAAAGAGTGAAAGTTATTTTGCTATCATCCCGCCAATTTCACCTTTGTATCAAGAAAACAAGAAGTTTCTTGCCCAAGATAGCGTTTCTATGAAAGACTTATTACAAAGTCCATTGATTTTGACGACCAGTGGTTCTGCCATTCGCCGTCAAATTGATCAACTACTCAAAAAATATAAAGTAGAACCAACCATCCTCATGGAAAGCAGCAATATTTACACCGCAGCTGCTCTGGCAGAAAATAATTTGGGATTGACCATCGTTCCAGAAAGTGTCCTACAGGCTGCTTCGATCGCCCCATTCAATCTTTATCCGATTCCAGCAGAGATGTTAACATTGAATTACTTTATTGCCCATCAGGCGGAACGTCCTTTATCCTTAGCCGACCAAGATTTGATCAATCATTTTTTAGAAAAAGTATGAGCATAATAAAATCCTAGAACCAACGGGAATCATTGGCGTAAATCATTTGCAAATGACTCCCGTTGGATAGAAAATTTCCGCCGACTATTACCGTTTCGTTGCTAGTAATTCATTCTTTTACTTTAGTGCAAAACTTTGCTAGGTCAACCACCTAACTAGAGCGTAACTTATCAGCAGGGATTTCATTTTTGACAGCATGAAAAAAGAGGCTGGACAGAAGTGTTTAACTCCTTATTTCCGAAGGAGTTGCTTCTGCTTCCGCCGTTTAGACGTGATAAGAGCGTGGGACAAAAGTTTTTTTACTTTTGTCCCACGCTCGCTATTTTTTTATCGTAAAGTGTTTGCTGCTTGTTTATTGAAATTAAAAGGGGCAATTATACTTTGTTCCCTTCTCGCTAGAATGATCCTTGCAGAAGAGTGATTACGATTGTCCATTGGTTTCAATCAGCGATTGCAGCTCTGCCGGGTAAAGGAGCTGTCCTTGCCGAGTGACGATCAATCCAGTGATGCCTTCAAGTTGGCTAAGCTGTTTCATGATTTCTTCAGGACTTTTACCAAAGAGTCGTGTGGTCCAAATTTCCCCATCCACCGAGCGATCAGAGAGGATCGTAATACTTGCGAGGGATGATTCAATCGGATAACCGGTTTGGCGATCAAAAATATGGTGATAAGTTTTACCGTCAACGGTATGGGATCGTTCATAAATGCCCGATGTTACAATCGAGCGATTTTGAATTTTTAATGCAGCAACAAAATTTCCTCTTGGCAGAAATGGGTTTTGAATGCCAATGCGCCACATATGATCCGCATGGTTTGGTGCTTCACCAAAGGTAACGACATTGCCGCCTAAATCAATCAGAGCCGCGATCACTCCAGATTGTTTAAAAAAGTCTGCTAGTTGATCTGCAAAATAGCCTTTGGCGACAGCACCGAGATCGATTGACATACCGGCAGCTAGGGCAACCGTCTGCTGTTGGTCATCCAATTCGATTCGTTGAGGATCGGTTACCTGTAGTAATTCCGTCACTTTTTCTGCAGTCGGCACTTTGACATCTGAAAAACCAATACGCCATTCCTGAACCAGTGGTCCCATCGCAATGTTCAAGAAACTGTCCTTTGGCAAGCTGTGTTCTTTTGCTAAGGCAATCAAAGCAAACAAGTCTTCGGCTACTTTGGTCGGTTGAATTCCTGCGTTTTGATTGACTTTCATCAGATCTGAAGCAGGATCATTGGCACTAAACCGTTTTTCAAACGCTCTGATTTGTTGGACTGCTGCCTCCAAAATTGGTGTGGAATCTTCATGTTGAATCCAAAGCTGAATGATCGTTCCCATCGCTTTGACTTGTCTTTTTCCTTCTTGCATCCGTTCATTTCGCCCCTAGCTTTTTTGTTCATCATAGCAGTTTTTGAGAAAAAATAGAATGCCTTTAGCAAATAAACGCAACCATAAGAAAGTCGCAAACCGTCATTAAACCATTAAATCACCCGATTTAATGAAATCATTTCGATCAATCCTTGTGCCGCTTCTGAACCTTTATTCCCCGCTTTGGTTCCGGCCCGTTCGATGGCTTGTTCGATAGTTTCTGTAGTTAGAACGCCAAACATGACTGGAATGTCTGCCGCTAATCCAACTTGCGCCACGCCTTTTGCGACTTCATTGCTGACAAGTTCATAATGGGTGGTCGCACCGCGGATAACGGCTCCCAGTGTAATCAAGCCATCGTATTTGTTCCCATTAGCCAATTTTTTTGTTACATAAGGAATTTCAAAGGCACCGGGTACCCAGTAAACATCAATGTCTTCTTCTTTTACTCCATGCCGCATCAAATTATCTTGTGCGCCACTTAAAAGTTTCGCCGTAATAAACTCGTTAAACCGGGCAACCACGATCCCTACTTTCATTTCTTGTCCGTCAAATGTTCCTTCAAATTGTGTCATGTTGTGCTCTCCTTCTTTTTCAAAGTGATAATAAATGATGGAATTTTTCTTTTTTTGTTTGAAGATAACGGTTATTTTCTGCAACTGGCGCTATCTCCAATGGGATTCTTTCAGCCACATGAATGCCATGAGCTTCTAATTCGGTGACTTTCTCCGGATTATTTGTCAGCAAGCGAATCGTATCGATACCAAGTGACTTGAGAATAATCGCTGCAAAACCATAATCCCGTTCATCTGGACGAAAACCTAATTCAACATTGGCTTCATACGTATCTAAGCCTTGCTCCTGTAATTGATACGCCTGCAGTTTGTGTTTCAAGCCGATGCCACGGCCTTCTTGACGCAGATACAAGATGGCTCCGGTACCCTCTTTTTCAATCAGCCTCATGGCTTCATGTAATTGCTCCCCGCAATCACAGCGGTGGGATCCAAATACATCTCCTGTCAGACATTCAGAATGAAGACGGACCAATAATGGTTTTGTGGGATTTGACAAATCCCCTTTTGCTAATACTAAGTGCTCAAGATGATGCTGATCTTCAAATAAAGTTAAATCGAAGGAACCAAATGCGGTGGGTAATTGAACGGTTAACTGCCTTGTTGCCAGATAAGTCGCTAACTCTTCGATAGTGATCATCGGCAACTGCCATTTTTCTGCGAGTTGAGCCAATTGTGGACGGCGAGCCATCGTGCCATCCTCATTAAGAATTTCACAAATATAGGCCGCTTCACTTTGATTGGCCAATTTTGCTAAATCCAATGCAGCCTCCGTATGCCCTCGTCGTTCTAATACCCCACCGGCTTTCCCAATCAATGGGAAAATATGGCCCGGCTTATGAAAGTCCTCTTTGCTACTTTTCGGATCAGCCAATCCTCGGATCGTTTGCCCGCGTTCATCCGCTGAAATACCTGTTGTCGTTGAACGGTGATCGACACTGACAGTAAACGCTGTTTTGAAACTGTCGGTATTTTGCGTTACCATTTCCGTTAAATCCAATCGGTGGGCAATTGCTGCGGAAATCGGTGCGCAAATCAACCCTCGAGCAAATTTCGTCATAAAATTCACGCTTTCCATCGTAGCTAGATTAGCGATCCCAACAAGATCTCCTTCCGCTTCCCGGTCGTCATCATCAGCAACGATGATTAATTGCCCGTTCCTTAAATAGTCTACTGCTGTTTCGATTTTATTTTTACTCATAGGACAGTTCCTTTCTTCCGCCACGGATCAGTTGATTGGCTTTGACATATTTTCCTAATAGATCTGTTTCAACATTCACCGCTTCACCGCGGTTAAGTCGCCCCAGATTGGTTTGATTTTTGGAATGAGGAATCAGGCCAACGGAGAAACAGCGCTGTGAGGTCTCGATAATCGTCAAACTAACTCCATTCAATGCGATCGAGCCCTGTGGAATGATCTCATTTCTCAGTTCCTCGGGATAAGCAAATGTCAGAATCAGAGCATTCTCCAACACACGCTTTTCTACCAGTGTTGTCGTAGTATCTACATGGCCTGCCACCAAGTGTCCTTCCAAGCGGCCGTTGAAAGCTAGCGCTCGTTCCAAATTGACTTCATCATTGATTTTTACGGTTGCAAAGGTCGTTCGTTGATAGGTTTCCGGCATGATCTCGACAGTAAATTCTTCCTTGGCCGTCTTGATCGCTGTCAAACATACGCCATTGATCGCCATACTATCGCCAATTCGATAATCCGCTAACAATGCTTCAGAACCACGACAAGTCAATGCAATGGTGCGGCCGCTAGGTACGATGCGCGTGATCTTGCCCTTTTCTTGAATGAGTCCAGTAAACATCTTCCTGCCTCCTTCCAACGATCCTTAACTCTTCTCCGACCGGTTCAACAGTGACTTCTTTTAGCGCAAATATCTGATTTACTTCGCGAGAACTAGCAAAACTCGCTGTCCCATTGCCACCGATAAGTTTTGGCGAGAGATAGGTGATAACTTGGTCCCAATAACCACTCGCCAAAAAAGCATCATGAATGCTGCTTCCGCCTTCCACGTAAACCGATTGAATCTTGCGCCGATACAATTCTTCCATGACAAACGAGAGGGTCAGTGAAGGCGTGACAATGATTTCCACGTGATTAGAGAAAACAGTTTGGACATTTTTCGTAGTAAAGACCAGTACAGGACTACTGGCATCCTCAAAAAGAGCCAGTTGCTGTTTCAAGGTTTCTCCTTTACGATCCAGGACCACTCGATAAGGCGGAAAGGCAGCCTCTGTCCGCAAAGTAGGATTATCGATCAAGGCAGTGCGGCTCCCTATCAAAATAGCCTGATAGTCTGAACGCTCCTGGCGAGCCCGACGCAATGCAGCTTCGCCGGTTATCCTTGTGCGCTGACCAGCCAAAGCGATTTTTCCATCCAGTGTGGTTGCTTGCTTTAAAGCCACAAAAGGACGTAGCTCTTCGTGATAGGTATTATAGTGGCGATTGATTTCTCGTACCTCCTTTTCTAAAACGCCGGTGATCACTGCTATTCCTTGTGCTTCTAAAAACGCTTTGCCCTTGCCAGATACCAATGGATTGGGATCTAATTGGCCAATCACCACTTTTTTGATGCCGCTTTGAAGAATGGCAGCTGTACAAGGTGGCTGTTTTCCGTAATGGTGACAAGGTTCAAGAGTCACATAAATGGTTGAATCAATTAGTTTTTCGGGGGAACTACATGAATCGATGGCATTCTTTTCCGCATGAGGCTGTCCATAAGCCATGTGGCTGCCTACAGCAACTATTTCCTCATCTTTCACAATGACAGCACCGACTAAAGGGTTCGTAAAAGTTTGTCCTTTGCCTTTTAATGCTGCGGATATGGCGCGCTTCATATAGGTTTCATGCATAAACATTCCTCCTTTCTTTAAACAAAAAGACCTCGTGCATAAGTACACGAGGCCATGATTAGACAAACTCAAAGAAACGATGACAAAAAAGGATAGACTCCTCCCGTCAATATTCTTGTAAGTTTTTCTTCTCCCATCCAGACTTTAACTGTCGGTTCCAGAGTTTCACTGGATCAACCGCACGAATGCGGGTCACGGACTTCAAGCCACTGCTTGTCACCGTCGGTCGGGAATTACACCCTGCCCCGAAGAAACATATTCAATTCACGTTAGATACTACTACTCTTTTTTTCGGGTGTCAAACCCCTCCTCTATTCTTTTTAAATAACGATTAAAACAAATGAATAAAGATAAAGTTCACCCGTTTGAAAAAAAGACTTTAAAAAGTTTTAAGACTTTATTGGCCGTAAAACAAACAATCAAAAGAGGTTTCTCGGCTAAATGATTCCTCTCCTTGGATTTTATTCGTTTTGTTTAGATAACACGATTATTGAATAGATAAAAAAGACTTTTAAAGAGTTTAAGAAACAATCTCTTTAAAAGTCCTGCAAATGGAATAAATTTGTTATTTTGCTGTAGCGAAATAAAGTTTCTGACTCGTTAAGTTTTCCAAAGAAATCAGAAAGAAACTGGCAGCTAATAAATCAGCACTTCCGCCGGGTGAAACATTTTGCTGTTGACAATAGTTGTTCAATGCTTCAAAAGCGGCGTTAGGAATGGGCTGTTTATTGGCTTGCTTTGCCAACTGTTGAACATGGTTCAGCACTTGTTGATCGCTGCGATACAAAATACACGTATCATCAAGTGTGGCCATGATCGCTAGTAGCATATGGAGTCTTTTTTCTGATGAATCGTTTGTTTGTCGTGACAAAAAATCAGATAATGCCACTTGAACATGTGGAAAACCTACAGCTGCTTCCCCAAAAGCGCCCGTATAACCATATTTTTGTTTGACTTTGTTTCCGTGACTTCCAGTAGCCGCAACTTGTATCCGACGATCTGGATAAGCGACCAGCTGTTGAATATCTGTAAAAATCTTTGGTAAGAACAACTGACGATCGCAGCTGTATTGGCTACTGATCACACTGATAAACAATCCCATTGCCCAAATGGCCCCTTTATGGGTGTTGACGCCACCAGTAGCTGCAAACATGGCTGTTTCAGCACGGCGGCCAATCTCAGCAATCGCTTCTCTGATGGCTTGGCTCGGTCTTTTTTGCCAAGAAGACAGCGCCATTTCTTCAAAAAATGGTGTCAGCGTGCGTGCCGATAAGACAAATAGTTCATGATTCATATCGCTATGTGAACCAGTTGTTAAACGATCGACTAAGCCTGGCTTGGGTGAGAGTTCCACTTCATCGATCAGCGCTTTTTCAACTAATTTTGCCAGTTGATGACAGGTAGCGAAGGCAGATTGTTCTTCCATAAGATTCCCCTCTTTTTACGATTTATTTACTAAATGGTCCTTTGATCCCTGCCCAAATCACATGCAGAAGATAGCTTAACAAAAAGCCGCAGCTGGCAGTAGCTAAGTAGGCAACAAGAATCATGATTCCCATTGGCAATTGTAATAGTGTATCTTTGAAACAAACTAGAATAACTTGAAATACAAATACATTGGCTAAATAGGTACGGTACGCATAAACAGACAACCATTTGAATGCACGCAGTTGTGGTGCGTTGTTCTTGATCATGGTTGAGCCTAACATAAAGACGCCGAAGATCACCACTAAGCTATAAAGACTTTGTAATGTATTTAAATAAGGTGCATGAGCGAAAGAAAGATCTCCGCCGAAGTGTAATAAATGATCAGCTGAAAATAAAGCTAATACTAAGCCTACTGGCAATAGTGCATAGCGCACTTTATATAAAAAGCGGTAAATGGCTTCATGATACATCAATGCTGCTTCGCCATAAATACCATAGATCACAAAGCTAGCAACAAAACGATCCAATAAGTACCAGTTGTCATGATGAGGTCCTGCAAAAACTTGCGCATCATAGAATAAATACCAAGCTACATATAAAACTGTCGCAACGATTAGGACAGGCCAAACATTTTTCTTGTTTGAAAAGACTTTATAGCCTAACCATACGAAAAATGGCATCAATAATTGAATTTGAAGCATCATCACGGTATACCATAGATGGGGTGCGCCGTCACCGGTAATATATTTCAACAAGAATGAAGCAGTATCTGTGTAGGGTTGACCTTGTTGAACGGCTGGAAAGAGCCATAAGTATGCAGTCGTCCACAACAGGTAAGGAACCACTAATTCAAAGAATTTTTCTTTCAGAAATTCCCAATAAGAAAGATGTTGGCTTGTTTTTACCATATTATAAACAATTGCAAAAATAAACATTGGTGCGGTGTATTTCACGATGACATAAAATATACCAATAAAGGCGGCGGTTTTTTCGTTTTGGACATTTGCTAAAGCAAAACTCAAAACAGTCTGCATCATAACGGCGGTCACAGCAAAGACTTTTAGGAAGTCGCTGATATTGATTTTGATTTCTTTATTCTCGAACATTGTTTTCGCTCACTTTTCTTATATTTACCAAATCTCGATTGTGAGTTTTGGCCCCTCGTCTGTTTTAAGTAATAGTTTCTTTTGGGGATTCCTCAAATATTCTTTTAAGGAAAAACCGCCTTTTTTCGTCATTACTTGAATATCTAAATCCTTGAAAAAATCTTTATTGTCCTGAATGAGTTGTAAAGGAAGTTGAGTGGCAGAATCAGCATAAAGCAAGAGATCCAAGTCACTGGTTACTTTGATTGCGGCTTGGTCTGAAGCCAATTCAAACCCCAAGCTGCCACCCACACCCCACTTACAATCACACAACAATCGCTGTGCCTCACGATATTGGCGATAAACAGGATAATCTGCAATGTCCTTTTGACGAAAACTTTCTTTGGCAATCAGCTGCCATGGATGAATGGTAGCTAGCACATACTTGGAAAGTATCTCGGTGCCGAAGCGCTGTTCCCGTTTTGTTCCTCGAAAGCCGACAAGGAGATGTTGTGGGCTTTGAGGAATGCCTCTACGGACAGTCGCATACATTTTTTCCCTTTGGTGCAGCCAATCTGGTAAAACGAGATCAGCAAGCGCTTGGTTATCGATCAATACAATATCGTGGGCAAAGTTCATTGTTTAATCAGTCCATTCTTCATTCATACGGGCAAAGACTTTATTTGTTTCTAAGCGACCGCCTTTAACAGCAATCTCGTTGGTGTATCGGTTGGTCAACATAGTATCGTTTGTTTGGCGAACATCAAGAATCGCTTCATTGATGGCGTCGATCACTGCATTGACATGGTCAGCGCTGGTTTCTTGATCCGTAATTGATTCTAAGAAAGTGAAAATCGCACCAAGTTTCGTATAATTTTTGATGTCGTAGGCAATACTTGGTACTTTTTCTGCTGCTGCTTCGATAGCTGCGATTGACCGTTTTGTTACACGGCTGGCACTTTCTTTAGACATCGCTTGAACCGTAATGTTGGTACTATTCAAAGCAATTAAGCGACTTGATTGTAACCCATGGGCTAAGAATGCACCAGAAATCGCATTCCCAGCGATGAAGCCAATCACTGGATGTCCTGCTTGACGCAATTTTGCATAAGCTGCAGCACTATTTGCTAAGGCTACGTGGATTCCAATCAATTCTTCGTTATAACCGTAAGCTTGGCTTGGTACGTCGATCACGACAACAACTGGACGTTTCACAGATTTTTCTTTGTCTTCTTGATAAACGGTTTCTAAGACATGAGCCATTTCAAAGCCTTCGATCAAACCAACTTCCCCGTTACGAACACGGTACATTGGGTTTTGTGCATTTGGGACAATGGCTGTGACAACCGCATCTTCGTTGAATAAGTTTGAAGCTGCAGCATAAACTGTGGCACTTGTAGAAGTTGGGTGTTTCAACCCTGTCAATGCCGCAAACCAGTCGTAACCAACGCTTGTAGCAGCATCTTCTGTCCCTTCTGTTACGTTGATTTCCTTCACAGTTGTTGATTTGTGAGCGGCTAATGCTTGATTGTACGCGTCAATTGCCATTGGTTTGGATAAATCTAGTTTAGCCAACAAAGAGAGATAAAAGTCGGCGTTTTCGCTGCGATGACTGTCTTTCTTTTCGTTGATTGCTGCGATCACAGCTGCTTTAATGGCTTCCACGCTATCTGTTACTAATTCATCAACGATTTGCGCATGCAACCGTTGACGGGAACCAATCGTGTTCCAAATCAAATCTTTGTCGCTGGAATCAAATTCACGAACGCCAGCTTCTTGTTCAATTACTTCTGGTCCATTTAAACCGATCCGAGCTTTTTTGGTAGCGATCAAATAGCTCATTAAGGCTGAAGTGATAGACATCCCACCAAATGAACCAACACGACCAGGAACTAAGCCAATGACTGGAACATATTTTTTCAAAGCGACGATCAAATTACCAATTTCAGAAATAGAGAGCAACCCGTAATTGGCTTCTTGCAAACGGACACCACCAGTATCCAATACGATGATTGGATAGATTTCGTGGCCATTTTGGTTTTCTTCCAGTACATGAGTCAAAGCGGCAATGATTTTCGCACCGGAAACTTCACCGATACCGCCACCTTGGAATTTACCTTCCATAGCAATAACAACTACTTCTTTGTCAGCGATTTTACCACGGCTAACAACGATGCCATCGTCACTTTGTGGAACGATATCTTGAGCGACTAAATTTGGTGCGATCATTTGATCAAAAGGTCCAATCAATTCGCGACCATTATCAACTAACGCATTTACACGTTCGCGGGCATTTAATTCAACAAAACTATTTTTCATCTGAAAGTTCCTCCATTGCTTGTGTTAATCGAAGATAGACAACTCCAGGAGTAGCACCAAAGTCATTGATAACCATGTCTGCGGTGATTGGGTAACGTTCAAAGAAGCGTGTCAAAACATTTTGCCAAACATCGCCAAAGCCGTCACTTCCGGTACAAATCTTCACTGAAGTTTCTGCTTTATCTGTTGGGAAAAGTAAAATTTCTAAATCTCCTGAACCCACCACACCAACATGGATTTTTTCTTTGATGGGTTTTGTTGTTTTATAGGTATATGCTAATTGTTCCATTTTGTTCTTCTCTCCTTTATGACCAAGTTCTAAATTTCATAGGTGGTTGATACAAGCCATCAGACCATTCGATCAAATCATCCACAGTTTGAGCAGCTAGTAATGAACGTTTCGCATCGCTGCGTTTGATACCAAGATCTTCTGGCAATTTTACGATACCAGCGGCACGCAATTCATCCAAGGATTCTTTGGTACTCGTCATACCTAATGGTGTTACACCGCCGATTGCTGCGATTGCTGCTTGTTTTTGTTCTTTAGAAGTGGCTTTATAAAGGTAAGCAATTCCTTCTTCGGTCACAATATGAGTCGTGTCATCACTGTAGATCATTACAGGGGCGTTGGCTAAGCCGGCTTGTTTTTGAACGTCCAGTGCATCTAGTGTTTCAACAAAGACAGGTTTTTTGTTTGAGCTGTAAGTTTCGACCATTTGAACAACTAATTTTTGACCTTTGCCTAATGGGTCCTTTTCGTCACGCAATGATTGCCATGCCGGTGTTGAGTGACGACGACCGCCAGGGTTATGCCCCATGTTTGGCGCACCGCCAAAACCAGATAAACGGCCTTTGGTTACTGTTGAAGAGTTTCCTTCATAATCCAATTGCAGAGTAGAACCGATGAACATATCAACCGCATATTGACCAGCTGTTTGTGACAAAGCACGGTTACTACGCATCGTACCATCTTTCCCAACAAAGAAAACATCCGGACGAGCAGCGATATATTTTTCCATCCCTACTTCGCCGCCAAAACTGTGAATGCTTTCGACCCAACCAGATTCAATAGCAGGAATCATTGTTGGATGTGGATTTAAGACCCAGTTTTTAGCAACTTTCCCTTTGATTCCTAACGTTTCGCCATAGGTTGGTAAAAGTAACTCGATAGCGGCAGTGTTGAACCCAATCCCATGATTCAATGATTGAACTTCATGTTCGGCATAAATTCCTTTTAATGCCATCATTGCCATCAAGATTTGTAATTCGGTGATGTTTTGAGGGTCCCGGGTAAATAATGCTTCTAATTGATAAGGTTGATCAGCCAAGACAACGATATCGATCCAGTCACTTGGAATATCGACCCGTGGCAATTCGTCTACCACTTCATTGACTTGCACGATGACGATGCCATCTTTAAAAGCAGCAGCTTCAACGATGGTTGGTGTTTCTTCAGTGTTGTAGCCTGTATAAAGATTCCCTTGTTTGTCAGCTTTGTCTGCAGCGACAAGAACGACATTAGGAATCAAGTCAACGAACAAACGTCCGTATAATTCTAAATAGGTATGAATGTCGCCTAATTTCATCGTACCGTCTTCAATCATTTGAGCGACACGTGTGCTTTGCGCACCAGCGTATGAAAAATCGATTTTTGCTGCAATGCCTTTTTCAAAAATAGTTAAATGTTCTGGACGAGAAATACTCGACATGATCATATGCAATTGATTGACTTTATCTGTATTGACTTGTTCCAAACTTTTTGAAAGGAAGCTTGCTTGTTTTTGGTTATCTCCTTCTAAAACGACTTTGTCACCTGGTTGAATAACCGTTTCTAACACTTCGATAATGGCTTCAGTTGGTACATATTTTCCATCAAGCAAATGTTCGATTTTTTTCATTGTTTGGGCTTTTTTTTCGCGTTTGCTGGCCCAGTTTCTTGCTGGTTTTTCCATTGTGTTCATCTCCATTTTTGATATAGGAATATGGCATCATCAATGCCGTGCTGGTTCAAGTTGATGGTTCGGATCGCTTGGTTTTCACCAAACTTCAGGTGAATCAGCTTTGTTAGGGTATTGCCGGGAGGAAATTCGAGAGCGATATCTGTTCCCATTTCTTTAATGACATCCATCATTTTGTTCCATTGCACAGGATAAGCGATATTTTGCAATAGATCTTTGCGGATCTCTGCTGGATCAGTTGTCAATCGTCCGTCAATATTTTTGACATAAGGACAAGCTGGCGAATTGATCGTGACAGTCTGCAAGAAAGGCTCAAACTTTTTGACGGTTTCGTCCATCAATTCACAATGAGACGGAACTGGAACAGCCAATAGCTTTGCGGTTTGTGCATGGTACGTTTTCGCAAGTGCTAAGGCTTGCTTCAAGCCATGGATGTGACCGGATAGCGTATGCTGCATCGGGCAATTTTCATTGGACAGATACACTGGGAATTCTGGATCAAAACTTTCATTGACCACCTTCTCCGCTTCTGTTCTTGTCAATCCAACGATTACACCCATTGCATAATCAGAAGGATATGCTTCTTTCATCAGCGTCGCTCGATGATAGACCAGACTGGCGGTGCTTTCAAAACTTAGACATTCACTTGCCAGTGCTGCGCAAAATGCGCCGATGGAATGACCCGCAACCAAATCAGGATAAATGCCTGCCTTCTTGATCTGGTCGGTATAATAAGCAGCTTTGACAAGCATAGCTAATTGAATATAGACAGTGTCATTTTCAACATTCGTTGCCTTTTTCAATTGATAGCCGGTGGCTTGTTCCAATCGGATGAAATAATCATCTGGTACATCTTGGATCATGTCGCTTGTTTGGCTGCCTTGACCTGGGAATAAGAAACCTGTACTCATGAAGAACCTCCTTAACAATTTCTCTTACACTGTTATTCTAGTCAAAGTTTGCTATAATAAAAAATGCCAAAATGATAACCATCCATAACAAAAAGGTATGGAAATAAGGAGCATCCCATGAACCTCGAACATTTGCGTTATTTTCAAAAAGTCGCAGAATCTAAAAATATCACTCAATCTGCGCAAGAACTGTATATTTCGCAACCAGCATTGAGCCGGGCCATGAAACATTTAGAAAGCGAAATCGGCGCACCGTTGTTTTATCATACGGGCCGCCACATTGAATTGACGATGTATGGCGAAGAATTTTACCCTTACGTCACAAAGACTCTGGAACAATATGATCTTGGGTTGGAAGCGATCCGATCACTTAACAATGAGATCATCCCTTCTATCACCATCTATTCAGAAGTGGCCTCGGTGTCTATTCCCAACCTTGTCAAAACTTTTGTTGAAAAACATCCAGATATCCAGCTTTCGATCAAACAACACGGAAAAGCTGAAAAGGAAAAAGGTCGGGTCTTTTACATTACTTCGGAGCCGAAAGTCGGAATGACGAATTTACCCATCTTTACTGAACCGATTCTCTTGGCCATTCCTAAAAATCACCCGCTAGCGAAAAAAAACGATCTGAAGACCGCTGATATCGTTGATTTACCGTTAATCATGCTCGTATCGAATACACCATTACGACGTACCATTGACGAAGCATTTGAATCAAGAAAAATTCCTTTGAGTATTGGCGCCACCACGGATGATCCGGCAACATTACGTTCATTGATCAATCAGGGCTTAGGGGTCACCTTCTTTCCTAAAGTGACCTGGGGCTACAAAGAAAGTGCCCCATTCGTATTGCGCACCTTGGATGACTTTCCCCTGTCTCGGACGATTTATCTGTCTTCCAGCTTTACCGAGGGGCATCCCATCGCAAAAATGATCGCGAAAACGTTGAAAGAATTTTATCTCTCCTAAGATCGAAATAAAAAGACGAAGTGCCAATTGCCTCTTCGTCTGCCACCTAATTTAAATGAAGATCACACAAAAAAAATCCACTTTATACGAGTGGATTTTTTTGATCTTTACTGTTTTGCTTGATCAGAAATTGGAAAAGACCACATCATTGATACCTAAGTAATTTAGGACATACAAAAACAGGACGGCTCCGTTGATGAATGTAGAGACCAAGATAATGGCATACCTAATAGAAACGACCCGGTAAAAAAGATGGATCTGGATACGGGCAAACTTTTTTCCGTTATAAGTGAAAGCGATAATCAATAAAATGAGGGTAAAGAATGCCTGTAAGATCATTCCCAGCAAGTACAAGGATTGTGACGGTGCGGAGTGCAATTGAAAAAAGTAGCTAGCACAAGTAATCAAATCAATTAAAATAGCGATGACTGGCATCGAGTATTCCCTCTTTCGTGAATAATGTTTCCATACTATAGCACGAAAATCTTCCACTCGAAACGATCATTTTTGTCACTTCGCGTGAAAAACATAGATTGTTTATATAAAAGGAAAGGTGACAAGCTAAAAACTATTTAATATAGAAGAAAACTCCATTTTCCACTGCCATTCTTTACTATCTTTGTTACTATAATGGTGAACTACTTCTCTCCACTATACACAAGGAGCCACAGGAAGGAGCGTTAATATGACTTACTCGGAACAATTTACCTATGAAGAAATTGAACAAAAATTTCAGACGACGAGTTTTGACCCTACCCCTTACATTGAGAGCACATTGTTCGATCAGTCGTTAAGAGAAAAATTAATTGAAAATGTCATCAATGGCAAGAACCATATTAATTATTATTTCAATAGTTACTTGATTATTGAAAGAGCCTCGTTCATTGAACCCATGCTTTTTTATCCCTACTGGAAGGATTTTTGGCAGCTGCATCAACATCAAAACTCCTACCATCGACGCATCGCTCATGACATGATAAGTAATTTAATTGTATGTGATGTTGAGAATAAGTTTCTTGCTATCAAAGACGACTATCTAGAGATGATTGAAACAGAAAAAATCAGCAACTTATTGCGTATGCTTCAGAATGCGATTCGTGTAGATCAAATTACTCCTCTTGAGGAATTGCCTGCCTTATTCTTGCGTTTAGAAAAACAGTCGCGCCTGACAGAAAAACAGAAAGTAAGAATTGCCAAACTGTATCAGGAATATCAAACTGCTCATTAATAAAAGAAGCCGAATCACAATCGATGAGCCAACATCGGTTGTAGTTTGGCTTCTTTCTTGCAGAATCTTGATTTTCAAGTAAATAGAATAAATAAAATTCAACGGGTTAATGCGTAACTGTTTTTGATCATTTCCCGGATTTGCTCTTCTTTTACCGTGCCATCCAACAAAATCGTGAGCCAATGGTTTTTGTTCATGTGATAACCAGGAAAATACCCCGGCGCATTGATCAAGATAGAGATCTCTTCAGGCTCTGCTTTCACATCAATCACAGTCACCTGTCCATCACCAGAAATACCTAATTTGTTCCGATCGATGGTCATGATCAGTGCAAACCACTTGCCGGTTTTTGTATGGCGAAAGACTTCATATTCAGGGAATTTTTGGAAAGGATGGTCTTTTTGAACATTCTCCAATGTGCTGGCGTAATCCCTTATCTTTGTTTTAAGGTCCATTTTCTTCCTCCTTTTCAATCAAGGCTATCATACCATAAAGACTACAATAGCAAGAATAAGGTTATCTCCTCTCATTTCTCGATTGTCTGACAGCCAACGTAAGTGAACAGGAACAAAAAACTTTTAAAAAACTCATTTTATTTGCCACATTTTTTCACTTTCAAACGAACAAATTGACAAGAGTTCCTTCTCAAAAAAACTATAAAAAAACTGCACTGAAAATTTCTAAAAAAAAACAGCTATTGCCTCTCCTACGTCTTGCTCTTAGCAAAAAAAAGAAGACCCCAATAACGGAGACTTCTTTCTATCAAAGGTTTAAAAGTCGTAATCGTCTTCTTCCATGGCTTCTACACTGCCCATCAAGTACCCCGCACCGACTTGTGAGAAGAAATCATGATTGGCCGTTTCTGTTGAGATGCCGTTCATCACGATCGGATTGATATCTTCGATCGTCGCATGATCAAAGCGTGCCTGAAAGCCCATGTTTTGCAATGATTTATTGGCATTGTAGCGAACAAACTGTTTGACCTCATCCTCCAAGCCAATTGGTGCATATATCTCTTCTGTAAAACGGAACTCATTTTCCAAAAGATCGTCTAGTAGTTCATCCATCCAGATTTTGAAAGCTGCTTGCTCCTCAGATGAAAGTTTAGCAAAACTCAACTGAAATTTGTAGCCGAGATACGTGCCGTGAACGGACTCATCCCGGATCACTAATTTGATGATTTCTGATAAGTTGGCCAGTTTATTTTGACCGCGATACCAAAGGGGCAAGAAGAAATTATTGTAGTAAAGAATACCTTCCAAATAGACACTTGCTACTTTCTTTTTCAAGTTGTCTTCTGTTTGATAAATCTCATTGATCCGTTGCACTTTATATTGCATCCGTGGATCATTGTTCATCCATTCATAGGTTGCTTCAGTGACGGCTTTTTCATTTAATGAGGTTAAGATCGTACCATAACTTTTGGCGTGGATCGATTCCATCATTAGAAAATTATTGATAACGGCGATCTCTTTATGGGTCAATGCGTCTTCCCGCATCACATTTACGCCTTCTTCTGATTGCAATGTATCCAATAGCGCTAACCCACCGACAACTTTATTCAAAATACTTTTCTCAATGTCTGATAAAACCCGCCAGTCTTTCAAGTCATTGGATACCGGAACTCGCGTATCTAACCAAAATTGAGCAGTTGCTTTGTCCCATACATACTCATCAAATTCGTCTTCGATCACATTCCAATTTACTGTCTGTTCCATTGTGTTATCCTCCTTTAACGAATGCCTTAAAACTCGTAATCCCCGTTTTCCATCTCTTCGGTTTTGCTGCTTAAAATCAAGCGTGATTGTTTCTGCAAGTCATCGATGCTAGTAATTAGATTTGTGATTTTGGTTAAAGTGGCAGTTGGCAAATCATAAGAAACCGATTGAGGGAAACCCAATAGATGATAGAAATAATTCGTGGCATAGTGAAGCAATTCCAAGCCGATGATCGGTTCGCCGATTTCTTGTATGAAATCGACTTCTATCGAAAGCATTTCTTCCACCAGCTGGTTGACCCACGCGATAAGTGCAGTGCGTTCTTCCGCTGACAACTGCTGACAGGCAAGTTGGAACTTATAGCCAAGATAAGCGGAATAAATACTGCTACCGCGCAAGAGATTGCCAACAAGTTGATTGGTTTGAATCAATGAGTCTTTGACAAAAACTGGAGCAAGTCTTCCATAGGTTAGAATGGTCTCACACAAAAGAAAAGCTGCTTTTTTTTGTAATTCATTTCCGGTCTGATAGCTCTCGCTGATTCGTTGCAGTTCCCTTGCCAACGCAGATTGTTGATCCGCAAAAGCATAGTAAGCAGCGGTTTCTTCTTCATCAATAAAGGCACGGAAAAATGTCGTGATCGCCTTGGTATGAACAGACTCCATAAAGGTGGTGATATTCAAAACAGCTTCTTCTTGTTGGGTTTGAATGCCCCGACGCAAGCTAGCAGCGCCATATTCCGATTGCAAGGTGTAATTCACAGATAAACTGGCAAATAGCTTGTTCAGTTGATCCTGTTCTTGGACAGAAAGGTTTTCCCATTCTGCGATATCCTCTTTCAAGGGAATGCGGGTATCCAGCCAAAAATTATTGGTTAATTTTTCCCAAGTGTATTGGTCCAATGCATCCTGCAATTCATCCCAGTTGACTGCTTTATAGTACAAATAATTCATTGTTTCTTCTCCTTCAGGTTTGGCTTATGTTAGATCATGCATGAAGTACATTCGTTGGCGGTATGGATCTCGTCATCTTCGGTAAATGTCCGCACATAGTACAAAGATTTGATTCCTTTGGTCCAAGCATAGTTACGCAACCGATTCAAGTCTCTGGTAGTCATCAGTGAAGTCCCGTTTTTCTTCCACTCATAGATTCCTTCTGGCAAAACAGAGCGCATGAATAAAGTCAAACTCATCCCTTGATCAATGTGTTTTTGAGCAACTGCATAGGTATCAATGATTTTGCGCTGATCCATATCATATGCCGGAGTATAAAATGGCAGGGTCTCATCACTTAAAAATGGTGCTGGGTAGAAGATCGACCCCACATTGTTTTCTTGGCGTTGTTCGATCAATTGGGTGATAGGATGCAGTGACGCACTTGTTTCATTTACATAAGAAATCGATCCATTCGGTGCGATGGCGAGACGATTGCGGTGATACAGCCCGTACTCAGCAACAGATTCTTTCAATGTTTGCCAGTCAGCTTTTTTAGGCAAGCAGATATTAGCAAAGAGTTCTTTGTTTTTGGCAAATGTTAATTCGAAGTCTGATGATAGGTAAGTATCAAAATAGGTGCCGTCTGCATAGGTCGATTTCTCAAATCGATGAAATGTTTCCTGGCGTTCTTTTGCGATTTTATTACTTGCAACTAAAGAATAATAGTTCATTGCTAAGAAGAAGGCCTCAGTAAATTCCAACGCTTCTGGACTGCCATATTCGATTTGATTTCGGGCGAAGGCGGTATGCAACCCCATTGCCCCTAAGCCAATCGTGTGATACAGGTCATTTCCTTTTTTGATACTTGGGACTTGCTTCACTGCGGTTAAGTCAGAAACGGTGGTCAATGCCCTGACTGCCGTTTCAATGGATTGACCAAAATCAGGAGAAACGATCAAGTTCATAATATTCATTGAACCTAAGTTGCAAGAGATATCTGTGCCAATCGTTTGGTAAGACAGATCGTCATTCAAAATTGAAGGCTCTTGCGGCTGCAAGATTTCACTGCAGAGATTACTCATAATGATTCTACCCTCTACTGGATTGGTACGATTGGCCGTATCGATATTCAAAATATAAGGGTAACCAGATTCCTGCTGAAGTCTTGAAATTTCTTGTTCAAGTTCTCTCGCATTGATGTAGACTTTGCGGATTTCATTATTTTGGACCATTGCATCATATTCTGCGGTTAGATCAATGTAACTGAAAGGCTTGCCGTATACTTGTTCCACGTCATAAGGACTAAACAAAGCCATTGGCTCATTTGTTTTCAACAACTCATAATATTTATCCGGGACAGTGACCCCTAATGACAGTGTCTTTACCCGAATCTTTTCATCCGCGTTTTCTCTTTTGGTTGCCAAAAAAGCAAAAATATCTGGATGGAATACATTTAGATAAACGACCCCTGCCCCATTTCTTTGACCAAGCTGATTGGAATAGCTAAAGGAATCTTCCAATAATTTCATTACCGGTAAGACGCCAGAAGAAGCATTCTCAATCTTTTTGATGGGATCGCCCGAGCTGCGAAGATTCGAGAGATTGACTCCCACACCACCGCCAATTCTTGAGAGTTGCAAAGCTGAATTGATGGCACGTCCAATCGCTAACATCGAGTCAGAAACATCAATTAGAAAACAGGAGACCATTTCACCTCTGCGCTTTTTACCAGCATTTAGAAAAGTTGGGGTTGCCGGTTGATACCGTTGATTGATCAGTTCACCAGCCACTTGTTGAGCCAGCGTTTCATCCCCATTTCCTAAATACAATGCATTGTAGAAGACCCGATCATTGAAAGTTTCCAGCCATTTGGCTTTATCATTTGTCTTCATCGCATATTGGGAATAGAACTTATACGCTCCTAGAAAACTCTTAAATGCAAATTTCTGATCAACAATTTCTTGATAAAGATCAGACAAAAATGACCAGGAATATTTTGAAATCAATGCTTGATCGATATATTCATTTTCAATTAAAAAGTGTATTTTTTCTTTGAAAGAAGGAAAAGCGATAGTTTTTGGTTCCACTTCTTCGTTAAAAAAAGCGTGTAATGCTTCCTTGTCATATTGCAAAGGAATTTTCCCATCCACTGGAATGTTAACTAGATTATTCAAATAAAAATAGGATGTCAGTTCATCGTTCATAGTGATCCTTCTCTCTCTTTCTTTAATTCTGCTAAACTTTGGCAAATGAGTAGTTTTTCGCCGATTCGCTGAACATCTTTTGTGGTTCCTTTTAACTCATATTCATCCAAGTATGGAAAACCAAAATGCTCTGCATATTGATGCGCAGTCAAAGCGAATTGTTTGTTGAAATTTCGGTTGCCGCTCCCGATGATTCCATAACAATTTTCGTAATTTTTTTCAAAGGTCAAATACTCTTTGAGGGGTGTGGTAAGTATTTCTTGATAGCCATTATCGGTCCCATTGCCCCCTTCTAAAAAGGCTGGCAAAAAGGTGACAAATGGTTCAGTGATTTTCTGGAATGCCTGTTTGTTGGTAACAATTTCTTTTACATTCCATGAGTGTACTGCTATATTTTTTGGACGATAATAGGCTTCTAAACGCCTAATAAAGTCTCTTGTATTTCCTGTTAGACTGATATAAAGAATGTTGATTCTTTTCACATCGATCCCTCCTACTTCTTCTTGGAACACGATATATAGTATCACTGTCACGAATCAGGCACAATATATTGTGTTATATTTTCCGGAGAAAATTTTTTTCATCGGAGTTTTTGTGAATTTACACTTCTTTTTCATGAAATCTTTATTCTTTTTTAGTATGGAAAATGTGTTCCTCTTCACTTGTAAACAGAAAAAAACGACATCCTCCAAAAGACCGATATCCGTCTCAGTTTCTTTGGTCTACAGCCTTCAATTGGCTTATCCTTAATGATTTTTGCGTCGGATACTAGTCATTCATTTGACGCAAAAGTTGTGAATGATTCTGTGGTTCAAAATATTCAGTTGGAAAATAGGAGAAAACCATGAGAGAATTTTTGCAGTTCTGGTCTTAAAAAATAACATTTCTGCCTTTCATTATGTCTTTCATATGGAAACTTTTAGCATAAATCTGTCAAAAGTAATCACTTTCTCTGCTTCTGCTTTGAGGGAATTCATTTTGTACGTAAAGTATGCTATTGTTAGGAAAAAGAGGTGTTTTGTCAATGTCGAACAAAAAAATAAGTCATGTTTATTTCGCAGTTGCTTTCATTAATTTTCTGGCCTCCGCGTTGCTGCTTTTTGCTAAGGGAAATTTAGCGAAAGTCGCCAGCATGATCTTTTTTATTAGTTTCATGGTGTACATTGGTTTAGCAATCAAAAAAGGACGCACCTAAAACGGCGAGCATCCAAATCCTTTCGCCATTCAGTGCCTAACTTTTCTCTGCTTCTGAGAGCGAAGGAATAAGCTTTTTTCAGACTAAAGACAATAAAAAATCAAGCAAAGGAGTTTTTCATGAAAGCTGAAACAAAACTTTTTGAAACGGTTAAATCCGAGTTACTTCAGCGGTATCCGACAGGTTGGGGTGGTGTTGCTGGTGCCTATTTAGAGAATGATGAAATAGTGATTGGCATCTCGCCAGACTTTCCCAATGCCGGTTCTAGTGTGTGTATGGAACTAGGTTGTATGTTGGAAGCGGCTAAAATGAATGCTCAAATCACCCATACCCTCTGTTTGGTTCGAGAGGACGAAAACGCTCCTTTCAAAATTCTTTCTCCCTGCGGCATATGTCAAGAACGGCTTGCTCTTTGGGGTGGCGATGTGTTATGCGCATTGACCACAAAAGATTTTCACAGGATTGAATTTGCAAAGTTGAGCAGTTTGCAACCTCATCACTGGCTGAAAGCTTATCAAGAATAATATAATTTGATTATGTCTACTAGGAATGGGGAAACATAGATGAAGAAAAACCAACTGGCTATCATCGAAACTGCCATCCAGTTACGCAAAGCTGGAAAGCTTCAAAATTCAAATGATCTATTGCTAAAAACCTATCCAAGTGATCCCGAGAATGCCTATTTGAATTATCAAATTGCTTGGAGCTTTGATGTCTTAGGGAAAGAGTCACAAGCGGTGCCTTATTATGAACGCGCAATTGAATTAGGCTTGACGGATCCAGATCTGGAAGAAGCCTATCTCGGTTTGGGAAGCACGTATCGCGCTTTAGGGAACTATCAAAAAGCGGAAGAAGTCTTGCGTGAAGGACAAGATAAATTTCCGACAAACAATGGGTTAAAAGTGTTCTATGCGATGGCTCTTTTTAATCTTCGACAATACAATCAATCCAATCAAATTTTATTAGAACTACTGGCACAAACTTCATCGGATCAAAAAATCAATGATTATCGCAAAGCGATTGCTTTTTACGCTGACAAAATGAATCAAACATGGGAATAGAAAGGCAAAAAAGGACTAGCTGATTCGCTAGTCCTTTCAACTTTTCTTTGATAAAAGAGCGCTGGATTTTATTACTCAAATTACTTAGTCTGGTGCATCTTCAAAGGTCCAGCGTAGAGAACCATGATAGCTTCCCACACTATCAGAAGGATAAACAGTCAATTTTAGATCTTTCGATAAGTCAAATGCAGCACTTCCACTTCCTGTCCAGATTTCTTGCTCGGCATGATTGATCCGTAAGTCTGTTTTATCGCCTTTTAGGATTAACCGTTGAGCTAATACGTCTTTCTGTTTATTCGTAAGCGGCTGTTCTTCTTTTACTTTCACTGTCCAGTGACTTTCATCTAACTTACTATGATCTTCTACTTGAGCATTATCTTTAGTAGTTGAGAAAACAGTTTTTTCCTTTGAAGGAATGTGAACTTTACCGAAACTAATTTCTTCCGGAAGAGAGAAACTTGGCCCCTTTTCTTTTTCAACTACTCTCGTTTCCATATTCGATTCCTGTCCGTCATTATCTTTCATATAGAAAGAAACTTCATGGCCTATCCATTGTTCTGGAAATGCAAAGGTAACTTTAGCATCCCCTTTTTGAGGAGCAGACGGAAATTCTTTTATGACCTTTTCTTCCTCCTGATACTTGGCAACGAAAGAGAGAGTTGTCGCTTTCTCTTTTGAAGGATCTTGAGAGTATTGGATAGCTAACTCTCTTTTATTGTTAAATCTTGAGACTTGTAGGGGACTTTCTTTATTAAAAAGTTCAAAGTGTAAAGGTTGCCCTTTTTTGTATCGATGAACAACCAATTGATTATCTGGTAAAAAGGTCCCTTTGTCTTGTCTATTATTTTTAATTGGTGTGTAGCCAGCTATTTCAGGGTAATCATCAGATAAATCAAATGATGTTGTTAAAATCCCTTTTTTTGTTAACGAGGCAAGAAGAATATTGTCATTTTCATCAAGAAAAGCAACAGTTACTTGACTACTATAGTTGACTAATGAGGACGCCGATTTTTCTCCTAGGTTAGTTCCATCGAAGATTGTATTCACATTAAATGGTAAATCTAAGTCACCATCTGAAAGAATGGAAGGATCCACAGGATGTTCATTGCCTATCCATTTTAGTATTACTTGGTATTGTAAAACGGTATCATACAAGCGATTATCGCTAGGATTCTTAGCAACAATTTGGATTTTTTTCTCATCTATCATCTTGCTAGTAAATAAATCTGTAAGATCATCACCAGCAAAATTTGTGACACAAACTTTCTCAAATTCAAACTGTTTGGTTTTTTCCACTTGATCCAAGTTGAAATCAATCTCTATCTGTTGAGATTTCTGCCATTGATCTACATTAGGAATGGTTTGTTTCGCATTCAGCGAAACTCCTTTTACTTTTTCAAATTTAGAATCTGATGCATAAGCCGGAGGAAATTCTGGTTTAGCCAAAAAATCTGTAAAGTAAACAATGGAAGATGGCGTATTATCATTATTATGGACAACAAAAGTCATATTGGAAATGGCATTGGTCACTAACTCAAATCTTTGTCTTGGATCGCGCCATGGAATTCCTGGCGTTTGATTTTTTAGATAGAGCCAATAATCATCTTTCCCTCCATCCCAAGTATCATAAAGAATATGTGTTGGATTATTTGCATATAGAGAATGAATAAGATCCCCTGGGTCCTTATATCCAATATACTTATTTGCGTTTAATCCGTAATAATTAAAAGCTGTTTTTATTATCATTGGATTCCCATCTTGATCAATAAAATCTAGACTTACCATTACTTCTCCAACAACAGTTATACCTAAAAAATATGACTTATCAAAGCTTATTGAACCGCCATCCATGTTGCTCTTATTTTTTTTCAAAGTTACTAGTAAATTTACTGATTTTCCTTGATAATAACCTACGTTTTTAACCACTGCTTTACTAAGACTAGCAGCACTCTTACCAACTGTTAAATAATCCGAGTACACATCGCCTTCAATTGGTTCAATCGTTGTATTTTCACCGTAATGCATGATAAACGTGTTTTCAGCAGGGGTCACTGATTGATTGGCCCAATGAAAGTAGCCTAGATCCGTTAAAGGCCTTGGGGCTGCTTCTGCAGTCACTGCCCCAAAAAAAAGACCAGAGAATAGAATCAACCAAAAGAATAACTGCTTATATTTTCTCATGAGGCATCCCTTTTATCCTTCTGATTCTTCAATAAGTAAAGTGTAGTTGCTACACCAACGAATAGTACACCAAATCCTTGAAATAAAAATGGTCGTTCTTCCCCGGTCTTTGGTAATGTTTTCGGGCCAACCGCTATTTCGTGATCCCCGGCATTTACCTTCTCCATGGGGATCACTTGATTTTTATTAGTAGGTTGATAAAAAGAGATTCCCACTTCACTATTCACTTGTTCACTTGCAGATACCGATGTTGCTCCCCCAAAAATTAAAACCAATATGAACAGACTAAAGAGTTTTTTCATTTTGTTTCCCCCATTCTATGGCTGTTTACGTTTCAAATTGAAAATATAGCCGACTAACACAAGAATAATCACCAAAAACAGTGCGGCAATGAGATAAATCATTGTGTGATTCTGTTCTTTTACTTCGACTGCTTTCGTGTTTAGTTCTTCATCTTTCCCCTTGATCTCAAACTCTTTCTTTAACTGCCACGTTTTTCCTTGTTCATTCTTCAAATCAATGTTCAATTCGTAGATCCCTTTTTTTAACGGTTCGTTGTTCCAGCTGATTGGTAGGCTGAATTTTGTTCGTGGAGCAAAAGAGATTTTTTTATCCATCTCTTTTAGCACTTCTTTTTGGCCTTTTTTAGTGACTGTTGCATGCATAGCCAGTTTACTCATGAGGACGGGTTGCGAATTTTCTAAATCAGCAAAAACCGTCAAATAACCATTATCCAAACCGGGTGTGACTTTTGTTAACGCAAATTTTGGCTGTACTTCTTTGCTGGAGCAAATCAATTTCGCCCCTATCGTATAAGCAAATTTGTTGTTTAGAGTAAATCCTTTGGCTTGTTCTTCTTTTCCTTCCGTGTCTTCATAGCAATAAAATCCGCCTAGTACAGTCCCATCAAAACCTTTTTCAGGAATTTCCAGTTCAAAAACCACCTCTTTTTCTTCCTCTGGTTTTAAGGCGATTTTTTGTGATTTCGAAATCAGTTCTTCAAAAGAAGGTCCTCCGAGAAGTTTTTCTCCATGTTTGGAATAGTCAATCGCCCCATTCTGATTGGTTACTCCGTTGTTTGCTTCTACATTGACCTTGATGTCCTTTGTACTGGTATTTCGCAGTTTAAGAATCAATTTTTGTTCGCTGCCAGGAGTAACTTTCAAATCGTAATAGCTTGCTTCTGATTGTTGATTTTCTGGCAACACTGCCTGTGCATCAAAAGAAACTTTATTCGTTGTTTTTGAATCTGTTTCTGCAAAACCATTTAAGGGAAATGTAGCTACTAAGAAGAAGACAGAAAAAAGAAAAAAGATGGAGAATGCTATTCCCCATCCTCCGTGATTCTTAGGCTGGCGCATCAGTTAACACCCACGTTAGATCTGCTGTATAGGCTTGTGCTTCAACACTAGCTCGTGGAACATACAGCTTCACGTTTTGGTTATTGCCGTCTTCCCCTTCAAAAACAGCAGCGAAGCCACCGGCACCTTGCCCTTCTTTAGCAAGCATTAAGTCTTGGTATTGTTCATTCAAATCAACTGTTGTGTTTGTCATTTTTGGCATCGGTGATTGATTGTTTTTAGTTACAACTTTACCATTCGACAATGTCATTTTGGCTCCTGTTAATTCATGACCATTTTCTCCAACAAAAGGTTTTAATGTTACACCAAGCGACCAGCCTTTTGCCCCACCCCGGGTGTCATTTACTTGAACGTGTGGTTTTTGGTTCAATGCAAAGTAAGTTTCGTCTCCTTGAGAGATTTCATGTTGACCAAAGGTAATGTTCGAAGCGAAAGGAATCGATAATGAACCGGTATCTCCTGTGCTTGGATCGTCATCATGGGTATCATCAGGAACGATTGGATCTACATCTTCTCCTGATCCCGGTGTAAATGTTACGTCAGTTTTGTTTGTAATCCCTGTTAATTGACTTTCTTGACTCTCTGCGAAAGCAGTCACACCTGTTGCGATAAGCGTGAGTAGTCCTAGTGCGGTTGTAGCAACCAATGTTTTTTTCATTTTATAATTCCTCCTAGATAATAATTGATCTAATTTAGATCTAAGATTATTCTGACACGATTACTATGGGTTTTCTAGTTCAAGAATTTTCATCTTTCTTGAAAAAAGTTACGATTAAATTGTAAAAAAAAAGCAAGTCCGCGTTTAGCGATAACTTGCTTTGATCGTTGTTAACTGGTACAAAACCTCACCTAATTGGTGCCAATTTCTTTCAGTAGGAATGTTCTTCATTAATATCAGGGGGACTTCGCCTGTATTGAAGTAATAATTTGAAATGACCAAATCAACATCCCCTACATCTGTTTGATAATCATAGAATGCAAAGGTATAGGAATGCCCAAAGAGTGCATTGATCTTATTCATTAACCACAGACGATGGGTATGATGTAAATCATCGTGGACTAAAATTTTTACCGGATCAATATAAAATGAGAATAAATCGTAATAATCGAGAATAAAGTAATAATCTAAAAATAGTTGTTCCCAATTTTCAAGAAGTTGAGCCACCTCTTTATCTTCTGTATCGCTCATTCGCAGATGAAATTCTTCGAGAATGCGATTTTTTTGGGAACTCTCTTCTTTTACTTCATCGCTGTAAGAACGATTAAAAAAAAGATCGGTATTCCCGAAGAAGAAAGAACTACGCTCATGAAATGCAATAAAATTAAATAGTAATTCAGGATCATCAATAGCCAAAGTAAACTTAAACATCTCCTTTAAAACTTTCGTCAAATGTTGGACGACTCTGTAGGAACATGTCTGATGTTTTCTTTGCGCCGCAGCATAACTATTTTCGTATTGGCTATTTCCATCGATAATGCCAAATGAATAAATCACTTGGTAAAGAAAATAAAGTTCATTTTCATCAAGAATGAGCCCTGTTTGACTGTCCCATTGACGCAGACGCACAAAATTTGGGTCATCATTGATCACAGTTTGATCCTCGACAGGAACAACAATCTTCTTGATCCTACTTCTCTCTAAATTAATTGCTAACCAGTAAGAGAATATCCTTTTTTGCAAGGGTTCCAATGTGATTTGATAGATTTTTTCAAATGATTGGATTAGACTTTCTATTCTATCGAACTTAATTTGGAAAGGCCATTTATCCTCAGTTTCTCTAGTGGCGTTCCAATAAAAGTAATAGAAAAAACAGCGGATGTTTCGCTCATCCGCAGTCAATTGTAGTCGATAGGGATGGAAATGTATTCGATAACGATGAAAATACGGTTCAAGAAGCTTTGCGTAGCGAAGAACCGTTGAAACACTTGTAAACTGGTTTTCAGCAAATTTTTTCAAGTTCTTTTCCGGGTGATGGTACATGAACTGAATCAAATGATAATTGTAGGATGCTTTGTAAAAATAAAGATAGATAGTGTATATCGGAAAATCTTCTTCTTTTTGGATCTGAAATCGTTTGTTTTTATCATTCAACAACCAAATTTTCCCATCATACCTTTTGAATAATTCAGTCAGTTCCTCTAGATAGTTTAAGATGGATCGATCCGTTAAATGGAGAATCCTTTTTAATTCGTTGATTTCGCAAGGAGTATTCCTTTCCAGTAAATAATCTAATAAGATTACTTTCTTCAGTGATGTTTTTGTTAGAAATGTTTGCACTGTTCCCACCTCAAATCTGATGAATTGTCTTTTATTGAATCGTTGCGATTCTCTGATCTTCTTATCTCTAGCTGATTGATCAAGGCCAGAGACAATGGCTTTAAGAGCCGAAAAAAATCACCTACATATCGGTTGATCGTAGGCGAATTTTGAAATTAAACGTTTTAAAGAATCTTTTTAAAGACGGATGTTCATTCGTCAACGAACAGATATTGTTTTACTGAATGATCCATTTAGAAATCAATCCTTTTGATTCTCCAATTAGCTATCAGATAAAGAATAAGAACCACAGCTGCTGTATACACAAGATCGATTGCTGCAACGGATCCTACTCCTAAAAAACTAAGCAAATAAAAGGGTGTCTCAAAGAGAAAAGAAAGCCCGATATTTGCTGCACCAATCGAGATCAATATTGGTAACAGGATCAGCAGCAAAATCGTGATGGTCATTAGTGTTACCCCTTCATATTTAACAAAAAGAGCTAGAATCAACGCAATGCTCAAATAGAAAAGCGGACACAACAGATAAGCCCCTATTGAAAGCAGAACGGGGTCCCATAAAACGGTCACTTGAAAACCAAATTGGAAGACCAGACTAAAAATAACCAGTAATATTCCTGCCACAATACCTAGAGCAAGTGCAGAGAGAAAAAGCGAAAGAAGATAGTTCCTTCTACCTTTCTTTGTTTTAAAGAAGAAATCGCCAATATGCGTGTTTTGATCGTCTATTAAAAAGTTAACAGCTAGTATAGGCAACAAAATAGGGAAAATAAAATTAACGGCGCCAAGATAATCAGTGAAATCCAAAGGATCTCCCATGAAATAGTTCAAGAATGGCAATGCTAAACAAACTAGGCTAACTGCAATTAAATATTTGCTGCCAAAAGAGACAACGCGTCTTCGAATATCTTTTCTTGTTAATACGGATACATTCATTATTCTTGCTCCTTCCTACATTGAAAAATACAGCTCTTCCAAATTTGATTGGTATTTTTTTATTTCAGTTGGAAATAAATCAAAACGAACAAGTAATTTCATTAATTCAATTCTTACCGAAGCGTCTACGATAAAGGTTTCATTTAATTGTTCATATTCTCCAATTTGGCCGATCAATTTCTCAACGTTGGTTATGTCTTCTTTTGAGAAAACAAATTGATAACGCTCTTTTGCGCCGAGTTCCGCATGATAGACAATTTCGCCATTCTTGATGAAATAAGCTCTGTCACAAAGTTTCTCTAAGTCTCTTAAAATATGGCTCGATATGATTATCGAGAGATTTAAATCTTTCGCAAGGTGTTTCAATGTGTCAATGGTTGCTTGAATTCCATCTGGATCAAGACCGTTCATCGGTTCATCCAAAATCAATAAATCATTCTTATTAATGAGTGCGATTCCCATTCCTAAGCGTTGTTTCATGCCTAAAGAGAAGTTCTTCACTTTTTTGTTTTGATAGCCTTCCATGTCAAAAAGCGACTCGATATATTCTAGCGAATAACTATCATTAGACATAGCTTGAAAATAAGCTAAGTTTTCTCTTGCTGTCTTTTTTGGAAAATATTTTGGTCCATCAATCAACATACCCACCCGTTCATCGCCAATCACTTCTCCTGTATAGTTAACCGTTAAACCGCTCATTATCTTCATCGTGGTGGTCTTGCCAGCACCATTAGGACCGATCAACCCAACGATTTCTCCCGGTCGAACTTCGAGGTCGATATTGGTCAAAATCGACTTATTCTCAATTGTTTTAGAAATCTGTTTTAATTCCATTTCCCCACTCCCTTTTCATTTACTATCACCAACTGTTAAAAAACACGCCTTTTAAACGAATTTCTTGAAAAATTTTTCTATCTACTCGTTTAGAAGGAAAATTCCTGATGCTTTAAAAGAAATGATTTCTCTTAAAGCGAATAAATCCACCATTGCCTTTTTGAGACGCAGTATTACCACTTAACTACAATCTGAAGACATAAAAGTTTCACCGATAATTTTTTGAATTTACCCTTATTATT
>NZ_JALAHI010000029.1 GCF_022711995.1 Enterococcus sp. | reverse complement strand
CGGAACAACGGTCAAATATGGATGGTGGTCCGAAGCTCAACTACAGGATAAAGGGTATTTTGCGACACCTGATACTTGGCTAGAAATGAAAAAAGAGCTTTTGCAAGTCTTTCAAGCAAAGGACCCTATTGAAGGGATAACATTTAGTATGCCGGGTGCAGTAGATACCAAGCAAGGAATCATTAAGGGAATCAGCGCAGTTCCTTACCTGCATCATTTCCCTATCAAAGAAGAATTGGAGGGTTTGTTTCAATTGCCTGTTGCACTCGAAAACGATGCCAACTCTGCCGCATTAGCAGAACTTAAATTCGGAGTCGCCCAGGAAAAGGAAAGTGTTGCATTTTTCATTATTGGATCGGGCATTGGTGGCTCTCTAAGTTTCAATGGCAAACTAATGAAAGGGCAGCATTTATTCGCTGGTGAATTTGGTTATTTACTACTAGATGATGGAAAAACATTAAGTGAGTCAGCAAGCCCTGTGCAAATTGCAAGAAAGTATGGGATTAGTCATGGACTTTCTGATTCTTTTACTGGAAAAGAGCTATTTGAATTAAAAGAGCAAGGGGACAAAGAAGCGATCATTGCAGTAGAAGGAATGTACCGCGCTTTAGCCAAAGCCATGTATTCGGTTTGCTTGACCTATGACCCTGAATTGATCGTCATTGGCGGCGGAATTTCTAGCCGGACAGAAATTTTACAACCGATCAAAGAATATTTAGCTGCTCTTTTGTTAAACCATGGTGCAGAAGAGATTACAGTAGATGTGCAGTTTTGCCATTTTAGACAGGATGCAAATTTGGTTGGCGCAGTTGCAAACTATTTGCAAGGTGAAGAAGATGTACGTTGAAGAAGCGAAGAAATTATGGGGCAGTTATTTTGGAAGCCAATCGAAGCCAGCTGACTTTGAGCAGTTTTGGGACAATGGTAAAAGGATCATCCAAGAATTAGAACAAGATTACCAACTAATCCCTCATGAGGTCTATTCCACTGTTGCTCAAGGGTATGATCTTTTCTTTCATGCTCATGATGGCGCAAAAATCCATTGCCAACTACTCCAACCCAAAAATAATCAAGGGCCTTGGCCCGTACAATTCCAGTTTCATGGCTACCATGGAAGCAGTGGAGATTGGGGCGATAAGATTGGATTAGTTGCTGAAGGTTACTGTGTGGTAGCGATGGATGTTCGAGGACAAGGAGGGGCATCGCAAGACTATAGTCAGACCAATGGTGGAACTTTAAAGGGGCATATTATTCGGGGAGTAGAGGATGGCCCAGAAAAACTATTCTATCGACAGGTATTTTTAGATATCTATCAGTTGACGCAGCTTATTTGCCAACTGCCAGACATCGATGAAACGAGAATGTCAGTCTATGGCGCCTCACAGGGCGGGGCTTTGGCACTTGTCTGTGCCGCATTAGAGCCTAAGATTCAACAGTCATTTGTTCTGTATCCCTTCTTGAGCGATTATCGAGAAGCGTTTCGACTAAATGTCACTGACTCCGCCTATGAAGAATTGGCTTATTGGTTCCGTTTTAGAGATCCAATGCACTTAAAAGAAGCGCTGTTTTTTCAAACATTGGACTACATTGATATTCAATATTTAGTAAACAGAGTAAAAGGGAAAGTCATCTGGGGGATCGGACTGGAAGACAAAATCTGCCCTCCTAAAACACAGTTTGCCGTCTTTAACCAACTCACTTGTGAAAAAGAAATGATTGCCTTTCCAGAATATGGTCATGAATATATTCCTTGTTTTGGCGACAAAATCAGAAAAGAATTAATTAAAAAGGAGCAAAAAACATGAATAAATTTCCTAAAAATTTTTGGTGGGGAGCGGCAACTTCCGGTCCTCAAAGCGAAGGTCGATTTCAGAAGAAACATGCCAATATGTTTGACTACTGGTACGAAATTGAACCTGAAGCATTTTATGACCAGGTGGGACCAGACACAGCTTCTAACTTCTATAACAGCTTTCGAGAAGACATTGCATTGATGAAAGAAGTCGGACTGAATAGTGTGCGTACATCCATCCAATGGAGTCGTTTGATTGATGATTTAGAAACGAACACAGTGAATCCTTCAGCGGTGGCTTTTTATAATGACGTGATCGACACATTTCTTGAGCATGGTATCCGACCCATCATGAACTTGCATCATTTTGACTTACCGGTTGAGTTGTATCATACGTATGGTGGCTGGGAATCAAAGCATGTAGTTGACCTTTTTGCCGGCTTCGCTGAACAATGTTTTGTGCATTTTGGAGATCGAGTAAAGGATTGGATCACCCACAACGAGCCAATGGTTGTTGTGGATGGCGAATATCTTTATCAATTCCATTATCCAAAACTAGTGGATGGCAAAAAGGCTGTTCAGGTTGCATATCACTTGAATCTTGCCTCAGCAAAGGTTATTCAAGTATTTAAAAGACTGGGATTATCTGCAAAAGGAGGAAGAATTGGCACAGTTCTCAACTTGACACCGACTTATCCTGCCAGCGAAAATGAAGCGGATCTAGAAGCCGCTCGGATAGCAGAACTTTGGAATAATCGGATGTTTTTGGAACCGGCGATTTTCGGGACATTTCCGAAAGAATTAGTCGAATGGCTAAGTCATGATGGTGTGTTATGGGAAGCTTCCGAAGAAGAATTACAGATCATCAAAGAAAACACGATTGATTTTCTAGGGGTGAATTTTTATCATCCTCATCGAGTCAAGGCACCAGAAATTTCCCCAGATTCGGTTGGTGACTGGTTGCCTGATCGTTATTATGATACCTATGAAATGCCTGGCAGAAGAATGAATATTGACAAAGGATGGGAAATTTACCCCAAAGCGCTTTATGATATCGCAATTTCAATCAAAGAAAACTATAACAATATTCCGTGGTTTGTTTCAGAGAATGGCATGGGTGTTTCTAGAGAAGAGCGTTTTATGAAAGATGATGGAATCATCGACGATCAGTATCGTATTCAATTTATTCAAGAGCATTTAGATTGGTTAGCGAAAGGGATCGCTGCCGGATCGAATTGTTTTGGCTACCACCTTTGGACACCAATTGATTGCTGGTCTTGGAGCAATGCCTATAGAAACCGCTATGGATTGATTTCAACAAATATTCACACACAAGTTAAGACGATCAAGCAATCTGGTTATTGGTTTAAAGGGTTTATTGATCAGCATTCTTAATACAAATCTTTTTAGCCAGTAAAACTTGACCAATACATTTAGAGATTATCAAGGATAACTCTTTAAAATAGCAAAAGCGCCTCAAAAGTTTGAGCAACAAATCGAACTTTTGGGCGCTTTTTTATGGGAAAATCTATTGCTGAAAATTAGTTGCTTTTCTCCGTCACAAACGCAGCGACTTCTGCTAGATACAACTTCTTCTCTTCTTCCGGAAGCCAAGCAATTTCGAAGGCATTTTTAACCAGTTGAATGATTTGCTCTTCGGTCAGTTGATAATTTTTGCTCAATGCATAAAGATCATCAGAGATATAGCTTTGGAAATAAGCTGGGTCATCAGAATTGATGGTGACTTTGACACCTTTTGCCAATAATTCGATGATTTCTTTTCCCTTCATATCATCCACGACAAAACCGTTGGAGACTGGGCAGCAAGTCAGCCCAATTTGATGGTCCCGTACATAATTCACTAACTGTTCATCTTCCACGATATTTGTTCCGTGATCGATTCGTTCTACTTGGATGTCTTCAATGACTTGACGAATATGTTCGATGGAATCTTCTTGATCAATGTCACAGTGCATCGTCAAATGAAAACCAGCTGCTTTCGCTTTTTCAAAGACTTTTTTGAATTTCAGTGGGGGATTACCTTTTTCATCTGAATCCAGTCCGATGCCCAGAATCTTATCCTTAAAAGGTAGTGCTTGTTCAAAAGTTTCTTCTGCCGATTCAGCAGAAAAATCCCGTAAGAAGCACATGATCAGTGCACTGCGGACTCCAATTTGCTCACTTTCTTGTGTTGCCCGATAGTAGCCGTTGATGACGGTTTCAAAAGAAATCCCGCGAGACGTATGGGCTTGTGGATCGAAAAAGACTTCAGCGTAAGTCACGTGATGTTCTGCAGCTTTCTTAAAATAAGCCATTGCTAATTCATAAAAATCCTCTTCAGTTTGGAGGACATTCATCGCTGGGTAATAAATGTTCAAAAAAGAGGGTAAGGAATCAAATTGGTAACTGGCTTCAACTTCTTCAATCGTGGATTGCCCAATATCAATTTGATTTTTTTGTGCCAAACGTAGTTTCAAATCAGGCTCCAGTGTCCCTTCCAAGTGAAGATGTAATTCGGCTTTAGGGATTTCTTTGATGAACTCGTAACTTACTTCCTTTGTCATAATTTTCGTTTTTCTCCTTTTCTGAGTGGCTTTTTTCTAAGAATCGTGCATTGTTTCGTTTTAAAAACGAACGAAAAAACATTAATCAGTTCGTTATATTCATTTTTAACACAAAAACCATTTTCCGACAAGTTCCAATTCTTTTCTCTATCCTAGCTGGGGTTCCTAAAAAAAGAAGGCGGAAGAGAGGTTCCTTTTCTGAATTTTTCTGTCGTTCGTTTGCTCAGAAAAAGTAAACGCTTGCACAGGATTTGAATTATGTTAAAATTAACTTGTTCGAACAAGTTTGAAAATGATCTTTCGCGAAGAAATTTTCATAGAGAGGAGGAGAGGTATGAGAGTACACAGTCACAGGCCCAATGCCAATGAATACGCACAAAAGAATATGCGATTTAATCGCTTTCTGCTTTTTCGCTATATGACGGCAATTTTTTTCTTTATCAATCTTTATTGGGCGTTGCTTAGTCTGGCAAATTGGAGCTGGATGGGTCTAGTTCCGGTATTTTTACTTTTGGTTGATGGCGCCATCATCTTTGAGCAGACACAAAAATATTGGCGGGAATCGAATCGCTTGTTTCTGACCAAGATCGGCTACTGGATTCAAACAGGGATCAATATTTTTGGCATCCTCTTTGTTTTAGTAGGTAAACAGGAAGTTTTTTTCCCGTTTTTGAATCCCTCCGCTAGGCTGCTTTTACTTGTGTGCCTGACTCTAGGGATGGTTTGTTGTTTGTTGATAGAGAGAAAGGTTTGGCTGATCGAAAATGATCGGGATCGTTACTTGAACTACCTGCGAATCGTTGAAAATAAAGGAGGAGAAATGAATGAACACGGAAAATAGTAAGATGTTTGCTTTTTTAGATAAGTATTTAATGGGACCAATGGGACGAGTGTCTCAATTTAGGATCGTTCGTGGGGTGATGGCTGCTGGGATGGCTTCCATTCCTTTCACGATCGTAGGCTCCATGTTTTTGATCATCAGCGTTCTACCTCAAAGTTTTCCAGCGTTGACATCGATCTGGGCCGCTTCCTTTGATAAGGTACAAAGCTTATATATGCTGGGAAATACTGCAACGATGGGTATTTTAGCCCTTTATTTCTGTGTCGTTTTCGGGTATGAATACACGAAGATCCAAGCTCAAGAAGAAAAAATTCCATTAAGCCCTGTCAACGGCGCATTGTTATCGATGATGGCATTCTTTATGTGTTTGCCACAGTTAGTGTTTGAGGGAGGTACAGCTACACTGGTCACGATTCTTACCGATGATCAAAAAATCATTGATGGTTGGGAAATGGCTGGCGGTGTAACCCGCTTGGGAACCACCGGGATTTTTACCGCGATCATTATGGGGATTCTAGCAGTAAAAATCTATGCATTTTGTGTAAAGAAAAATATTTATATCAAAATGCCTGATACTGTCCCTACTGGTGTCTCAAGCTCTTTTACCGCACTGATTCCTACGGCACTGCTTGCATTATTGGTGATCGTGATCAATGGGACATTGGTGGCATTGGGAACAGATATTTTCAAAGTTATTGCAATCCCATTTGGCTTTGTTTCGAATTTGACCAGCACTTGGGTCGGCTTGTTGGTAATTTACTTCTTGATGCATGCATTATGGATCGTCGGGATCCACGGAGCAACTATCGTGACGTCTTTCTTGACCCCAATCGTTCTATCCAATATGGTTGAAAATCAAAGTGGTGCCAACATCGCTTTTGCCGGAGAATTCAATAATAGCTTTGTGACTATCGGCGGTTCAGGAGCGACATTGGGAATGGTGATTTTCATCGCCTTCTTTGCCAAATCTGCGCAATTAAGTGCACTGGGAAAGGCCGCCATTGTTCCCTCCTTCTTTAACATCAATGAACCGATTCTATTCGGGATGCCCGTTGTGTATAATCCATATACGGCAATTCCATTCTTTTTAGCACCAATGGCTTCAATGTCGGTGGCCTACTTTGCGATCAATTTGGGATTTGTCAAGCCACCGATTGCCCAAGTAGCTTGGCCGACGCCAATCGGTCTTTCAGGTTTTATTGGTTCCGGTGGGGATTGGCGTGCTTTTGTATTAGCAGTCATTTGTGCTTTGGTCGCCTTTCTGATTTGGTTCCCGTTCATCAAAATGTATGATGGCAAACTACTTGCAGAAGAAAAAGGAAAAGCTTGATCAAGACGACCGATTTGAACGAACAATACCCAGCTAAAACTGATTTAGCTGGGTTTGCTTTTGTTATCTTGGAATGAAAAAATAAAGAGTCGCACCAGATCACGTGCTTTTGCGTTAAAATAGGAGTAATAAAACATTTGGGGGAGAAGTGGCATGACAAAACAGTGGCGGATTGACGCATTGACCGCAGATTTAATTGCAAGAATCGATAAAAAAAATTTGGCAGATCAACAGGGCAAACTACCTAGTGAGAAGGAATTGATGGATCACTACCAAGTTTCTCGCTATTCTTTAAGGCAAGCGCTGAGCAGATTAAGTGAACGGGGCTATATTTATCAAGTGCAAGGGAGAGGTTCTTATGTTCATGATCGATTGACGCAAGAGCCAAAAGCAATTCAAAGTGATCTGGGCTTTACCGAAGATCTTGCTAGAGAAGGAAAAATGATCCAAACGATTCAAGCGAAGCAGCGATTGGTTTCTTATGCTGAAATCGACTTTTCACCCACCCATCAACACTTTGCTGAGAATCAGCTTTTTATTGAAGTCTTACGTTTTCGAACGTTAGACGATCAGCCTTACCT
>NZ_JALAHI010000028.1 GCF_022711995.1 Enterococcus sp. | reverse complement strand
GACCTTAGCTAATGATATCAAGTGGTTGAGAGACATCGGACGATCAGAAGGATTTTCAATAGAGCGGATTCGTTCGGCAGGCTATCAGCTGGAAATTTCTGATAAAACAAAATTTCTAAATTTTTTATCTCATGCAAAACGTCAAGAAAAGATTGATCAAGCGAACCCGAATGAACGAATCAAAAATATCGAACTTCTCTTACTGTTTCATGAAGAATATATTACGATGCAGCAGATCTCAGAATGGTTGGATGTGAGTCTTTCAACTGTTAAAGCGGATATCAAACAAGTAGAGCTATTTTGCGAGTCTTACGAATTATCCTTATTCAGCAAAGCACATTATGGATTAAAAATTATAGGAACGGAAGAGAAGAAACGGCGAGCGATTCTCTATTTGATTCGTAATGTCATCCATACACCGGTGTTGACTGAACGCTATAAAGCATTTCATTTTGTTTTTGACGAAGAGGCACTGCGGTGCTTTCTGTCGGAGAAATTGCAGCAATATCAACTGAAAGCCAGTGATATTGTGTTTGAGAACATCGTACAACACATTCGATTACTGATTTTTCGGATCACGCAGAACAATACATTGACGAATGATGAAGAAATGGCCAGGTCAGTAATCGACAAGTACGACTATCTTACTGAAGATTTGATTACCTATTTAGAATCTGCTTATTCCGTAACATTTTCAAATGCCGAAAAAAATTATTTGCAAGAACAACTGCGCGGAAAATTTTCAGTTCTGGATGATCGAACCAGTAATCAGCAGTTGAAACAAGCAATTGAGAAAACCCTCGAGTATGTGGATTGGCGGTATCAGACGCATTTTCGGAAGGACCAAGATTTAAGCAATGCCTTATTGATGCATGTCGCTCCATTGCTACAAAGGCTGTATACGGGGCATCAATTAGATAATCCTATCATTGATGATATTTATACGCAGTATGCCAATGTATTCAACGTCGCGATGGTATTTATCAATGAATTGAACAAGGATTTAAATGCAGACATCAGTAAAGATGAGATTGGCTATGTGGCTATTTATTTTGCAGCGAGTCTTGAGAAACAAGCGAACCAGCGCATTGATGACTATAAAAAAATTGCGGTGATTTGTTCCACTGGTGGTGGAGCGTCTTATTTGTTGAAGGTGAATCTGGAACGGCTTTTCAGTAATGCCGAGGTCACGACATTTGCTTTGAATGAAGTTGACCAAATCGATCAAAGTTTTGATCTTTTGATTTCCACTGTTCCTCTGGATCAGGAACGGTTTGCACTCCCAATTATTTACACAAAAACGATTTTAAATCGGGCAGAACTCCATAAGATCGAAAAAGATTTGAGCCTATTGCGGGAGTCGAAAAATAGAGTGTTTGATGTCCATCAGTTTATTCTCAGCTTATTTGACTCTCAGTGGTTTCAAATTGATACGGCATCCGAAGACTATTTGCACCTTTTGGGAAATGAAGCTGCTCGCTTAGAAAAAGAGGGGTGGGCAGAACAGGGGTTTAAGCAGAGTGTCCTTGAGCGAGAAAAAATGATCGACACTATTTATCAAAGTGGCATCGCAGGTCCCCATCCTATGGAGCAGGCAGCGATTAGAGAAATCATCAATGTAATTTTACTAAGAAAACCAATAGTGTATCGTGGGAAAAAGGTCAAGGTTATCTTCTTGATCAATATCAAGAAAGATCACTTAAATCTGCATAAAGAAATCAGTCGATTGATGATCAAAATGATGGAAGACCAAGCGTTAGACAATCATCTAGCTAAAATCACCACTTTTCAAGACTTCCAGTCTTATATACAAAGCCTAATGAAAGAAGGATGAAACAATGAACGAAAAAGAAATTGATATTTTTAAAATCATTTCTGCAGCAGGAGATTCGCGAGGAGCAGCTTTTGAAGCGCTAAGATTCGCTCGAAAAGGGGAGTTTGATCAGGCAGAGGCAAAAATGAAAGAAGCCAAAGAAAGGAGTATTGATGCCCATGATGTCCAGACAAAGTTGATCACTGGCGAACTTAATGGTGAAAAAACAGAAACAAGCTTATTGATGGTTCATGCGCAGGATCATTTGATGACAAGTTTGTTGGCACGCGATTTGATTGAGGAAATGATTGGCATGTTAAAGGAAAAAAGCGAAGAAAATAAGTAATCACAAAAAATAGTAGGAGGAAAGAAACATGAAAATATTGCTTGTTTGTGCAGGAGGCTTCTCAACAACAATGATGATGGAGTCAATGAAAAAAGTTGTCAAAGAATCAAAAAGCTTAGATGAAAAAGACTATCCAATGGAGGCAATCGGTGTTGACAAATTGGAACGCTACATCAATGACTATGATGTGATTTTAGTTGGTCCACAGTTGAGTCACAAATACGATTTCATTAAAGGAGAAGCAGATAAAGTGAACAAGCCAACGGTTTTACTAACGTCGGATATCTACGGGTCCATGGATGGGGCTACCGTAATGAAACAAGCGTTGGTTGCGTATCGTAAGAATGAAGCATTGAAAACTCAATAATTAGGAGTGAATAAAATGGAAAGTCCAAAGAAACAGGGTACTTTTGAAAAAGTAGAAGCATTTATTCGGAAAACATTGGTGCCGGTGGCGAATAAAGTTGATAGTAATGCTTACCTGACTGCAATCAAAAAAGGAATGGTGGTCATGACTCCAGTGTTGCTCTTGGGGTCTGTGGCAGCAATTTTTCCGTCTATTCCTGAGTTTATTACGACACAGGGAGTTGCCAATTGGTTTGAAAGTTACGGTTATATTTTTGGGATTATTTCAAAAGTTTCATTGGGATTAGTGGGGTTATATGCGGTTCTAGCCATTTCCTATTTTTTAAGCGAACATTACAAGCTTTATACGGTGGGATCAATGATGTTGTCGGCAATTGCCTTTTTAATCGTGGCAATGGATGTGGATGACAACGGCAATATCGTTGCCAGTTATCTTGATTCTAAGGGATTGTTTACCGCCATTTTCATAGCTATTATTTCAGTTAAGCTGTATCAATTCTTCACGAAACACAAGCTAGTGATCAAAATGCCAGAAGGGGTTCCGGATTTTGTCTCCAGTTCTTTCGAGTTGATTACACCTACTGCGGCTATCGGTGTACTATTTATTGTGATTCGCGCGGTTACGGATAGTCTATCTGGTGGTGTGCTTTTACCGCAAGTCATCATGGACATTTTGGCACCAGCGATTGGTAGTCTGGATTCGCTATGGGTGATTTATCTAGTACTAGTTTTACGGTTGGTTTTCTGGTTTTTTGGTATTCATTCGGCGGTTCTTTCCCCGATTCTTTCTCCAATCGCCGTGCAATATTTGTCCGAAAACATTGCCGCTCATGAAGCAGGGGAACCATTACGCCATGTCATCACGAATGGTACCTTGTCGGCATTTGCCAACTTCACTGGCTCAGGGGTCACGATAGGGCTGGTTTTGGCCATGATCATCAGTAAATCACAACGGTACAAAAAAGTGGGGGCAGTTGCTTTACTCCCTTCCATGTTTGGGATCAATGAACCGGTGCTGTTCGGTGTACCAATTATCCTAAATCCAGTATTGATGATTCCATTTATCTTTGGCGGGGCATTGGTAGGAATGCTCCCAATGATTTGTATGAAATTAGGCTTGTTGAACTATCCGATTTTTGATCCACCCTATGTACCAATATTTATGGAGGGATTTCTAACAGGGTTTGACTGGCGTGCAGTCATCATTCAAGTTGTTCAAGTTGCACTATCTTTTGGCTTATATTTGCCATTCTTCAAAGTATTGGAAAAACAAGAACTTGAACGCGAAGCATTATTAGAAGCAGAAAAAGGCAACTCTGTCATTTCAGAGGAAGACGAACAATATTTAACAGATATTGATTTCTAGCCAAAAGGGCTGGGGGCATAAGTGAGAACAAGTGGAAATCAAACAATAGAATGTGAGGAGTCCTCCAGTGAAATGGCTGATTCTTGCACAAAAGTAAGTCTATCGTTAGTTGCTCATCTTGTCAGCTTATGCCCTGTTTTTGAATGTTCAAGATGTTTCTTTATAAAAGACCAACCATGAAGGATGAGTATTGAAAAAGAATGAGGGGACATAAATGAGGATCGATGCATTAAGAGTAAAAATTGCTGAACAAAAATTGTCAGGGCTTCTGGTCACAGATAAAACAAATCGCCGCTATCTTTGCGGATTTACAGGGTCAAATGGGTTACTGTTAGTTACTGAAAACAAGATGATTCTGTTTGTGGACGGCCGTTATACAGAACAAGCATCTCAACAAACAGCCGGTGTGGAAATCTGTGAGATCCCGATAGGAAGTCATTTGATCGAAACAATGCGGCCATTCACTGCAGGTATGGTATTGGGCTTTGAGGCGGAAACCATTTCCTATCAGACTTTTACTGAGCTACATTGTTTAATGAAGGAGGTCAATGGTCAGCTAATCGCCACGAAAAACATGGTGGAAAGTTTAAGAATGATCAAATCTTCTGAAGAAATTTGTGCCCTCAGACAGGCGGCGCGGATTGCCGATCAAACACTAGAACAGATCATGCCAATGATACGAGTAGGGATGACGGAACTAGAATTAGCCAATGAGTTAGATTATCGTAGCAAAAAATTAGGCAGCGAAGGTCCAGCCTTTGAAACCATCGTCGCTTCTGGCGAACGAACCGCATTGCCTCATGCCCATGCTAGTCAGAAGAAAATAGAGGCGAATGAGCTGATCATGATCGACTTCGGAACGATCTACCATGGGTACTATTCGGATATTACACGGACGATAGGCTTTGGCGAGGTAAAACCCGAGATTCGAGAAACGTATGAACGCCTATTGGCTGCTCAAAAATCAGCTGTTCAAGCAGTTTCCTTAGAGAAAACAGTCGATGAGATCGATCAAGTTGCCAGACAAGCCTTGGAGAGAGAGGGGCTTGCCAGATATTTTAGTCACAATCTTGGACATGGCATTGGTCTTTCTTGTCATGAGTATCCGGCCTTGGCACCTAAAAACGAGTTGCCGATTCAAGCCAACATGACATTTACGATTGAGCCAGGCATTTATTTACCGAAAGAAAAATTCGGCATCCGCATCGAGGATGATGTGTTAGTAAATGATTTGGGGAATGCTGAACTTTTGACGGAATTCAGTAAGGAGTGGATAACCATTGATTGCAACCGATAAATTATTAATGCGTCTTTCTAATTTAGATGCACTGCCTGGGCAAGAGTCACAAGTGCAGGCAGCACTGATGGAGACCATTGATTCGAATGGTGTCAAAGATTCATTTGGGAACCTCTATTTTGGTGAATTAACAACAAAAAAGAAAAAAATCGCACTCTATGCCCATATGGATGAAGTCGGATTCTTTGTCCACCGGATCACAGAGGAAGGATTTGTCTATTTTTACCCGATTGGTGGCTGGTGGGGACATGTGATTTTAGGCCAGCAAGTACGAGCGACTTGCCGTAAAAACGGCTCTATTTTAGAAGGTGTGGTGGGAACACTGCCAAAATCAACCCATACAATGTCGGAAGTAGTACCGATCAGTGAGATGTATATTGACTTTGGGGCCAAATCAAAACAGGAATTGGAAGTTGCTGGTTTGCAAGTGGGTGATATGATTTTACCAAATACTCAAGCCAAGAAAAGCTTTAATCAGCAGAAGATCATTGGTAAAGCATTGGACAATCGTGTTGCCTGTACGATCATGGCACAGATCAAAAATCAGATCAAAACGCAACATGTCGAAATCATTGGTGTAGGAACAGTCCAAGAAGAAGCTGGAACACGTGGATCGAAAGTTGCCGCGCAGCAAGTGGATGCCGATATCAATATCGTTATTGATGTAGCCAATGGGAAAGATACGCCAAAAGCTGCGGACTATCCTAATCGTATCCAAGGGAAAGGTCCAGGTCTTGTTCTGGCCGATAAAACCGCATTAGGAAATATAAAGCTGTTGGATTACTGCAAGGAAGTTGCTGAAAGCAATCAAATTCCTTGGCAATATGATCTGTTAGCTGGAGGCGGAACGGATGCTGGTTCGGTTCAGTTAAAGGCCGGTAAACCAACCCTAGTCTTTTGTGTACCGGTTCGCTATTGCCATTCGTGGCATTCCATCGTGGACATCAATGATGTTGAAGCGACCATCGAGTTGATTTCTGCAGTTATTCGTTCATTGGATGAGGGAGGAATTGATCTTGAGTAATTTTAAAGAACAGCGCTCTCGTTATGGTACGTATTCGACCCAGTGGGATTATGTTCAAGACCGTTTTGGCGAAAAAGGGCTATTGCCTTTTTCAATCTCAGACATGGATTTTATGATTCCTGATGGAACCAGAGAAATATTGGCTGAGGCTGTTACACGAGGTTTTTTTGGCTATACCCGCTGGAACCATCTTGATTATAAACAAAGTATCTGTCATTGGTTTTTGCAGGAGTTTGCTTGCGAAGTTGAGCCAGATTGGTGTGTTTACTCACCAAGTGTTATCTATAGTTTGTCTCTTTGTATCCAGTTACTAAGCCAAAGAGGTGACAAAGTAGTGACATTTACTCCTTGCTATGATGCCTTTTACCATTGTATCGCTAGTAACGAACGGCAACTGCTCCCATTCTCCTTAACAAATAATCAGGAGTGCTTCACGATTGACTTTACCGCGTTAGCCAACGTCTTTGCTAGCGAAAAACCAGCGATTTTTCTGCTATGCAATCCGCACAATCCAACTGGCCGAGTGTTCACAGATGAAGAGCTGTCAACATTGGTTTCATTATGTCAGAGACACAACGTCGCTATCTTGAGTGATGAGATCCATATGGATGTCCGTCGTCCTGGGAAAAAGCATCGTCCAATTTTAGCATTTACTGATTCGCTAGAAGTTCCTATCATCTTGCTCTCCTCTCCATCAAAGACATTCAACACGCCGGGGCTGGGAGGCTCGTATGCTATCATTGAGGATGAAAAAGTACGAGAGCGATTTTTGACGATGTTGAAAGCAAGGGACGGTCTATCGTCGATTCCATATCCTGCGCTACTAGCGACAATGGACTGTTATCGGAATCAAAAGAAATGGGTCGTTGAACTCAATCAAACAATTGACGAGAACTTTTTCGAAGCAAAAAAGATACTGTCTGCTGATCCGCGGATTCATTTCACTATTCCAGAAGCAACCTACTTAGGCTGGATCAACATAAAAGATTTACCTTATAGCATGGATGAATTACAAAGTGTTCTGGTGAAAAAAGAAAGAATCGCGATCATGAATGGTGAGGTTTATGGACCAGAGGGCAAGTCTTATTTGCGGTTTAATCTAGGTGCACCAAAAGAGAAAATTATTGCTGGGCTAGCAGGTCTCATGCATGCGATTGACTCTTTGGATCACCAACTTTCGAAGCAATAGGTCGTCCATTACTAGACGTGTAAAATGGTTTTATTGGTATCCAAACATGAAGAAGTACAAAAGCTTTGACGAAAAGTTTTTGTGCTTTTTTTGTTCGACCATCTTTTCACCAACCCTTTAGAATTTCTAAAGATAAAACACAAACCGCAAATAAAGGTGACAACGATCTAGTGAGTTTTTTTAACTGGAAATGATTGCGAGTATTGTTGATAGAACAAGGTTGCTTGCTGGTTAAAGCCGAAACAAACAAGACCCTAAAAGACTATTTAGCCAAAGGATGACAATGAGGTGACAAAAATGAAACGCCAAGCCATAGCAGAATGTGCTATATTTTACGCAATCAGGACGAACCTATCGGAAAGTAAATTTTTGACGGCATTTATTTTAGCAACGCGAAAAACCATTCGTAAGTCCTATAGATTAAAAATCAACGTTTCAGTAAGATAGTATTAGTGTGGGACAAACGATAAGCAGAAAGGGTGAGACATCATCGAGAAAATAAAAGGATTAACTACAGCCGAAGTAAAGGCACGGATTCAACGCGGAGAAGTCAATAAATCAAAGAAAGATAAGACAAATTCGTATCCGAAAATTGTTTTCACAAATGTTTTTACTTTCTTTAATCTCATTAACAGTCTCCTCTTTTTCTTAGTGGCATTAACTGGTTCTTATCAGAATGGCTTATTCGTTTTTGTCGTTTTTAGTAATGTAGTTATCAACTTGTTTCAGGAAATCCGTTCAAAACGGACCCTTGATAAACTGGCGCTGTTGAAAGTTGCTAAGGTCAATGTGTATCGTGACGGCAACTTAGAGACATTGCCAATCCATAAATTGGTCCTAGATGACATTCTCTTATTGAAGAATGGCGACCAAGTACCCGCAGATGCTAAAGTCATCGAAGGATCTTTGGAAGTGAATGAATCACTGTTGACAGGAGAAATGGATAGCATCAGTAAAGAACCCGATGCTGAACTGTTTTCTGGTAGTTTCGTTACTGCCGGGGAAGCTCTTTGCCAAGTCATTCATGTAGGGGAAGAAAATTACATTGAAAAAATCAATAAAGAAGCGAAAACCATCAAGCGGCAAAAATATCTGATTCAAGGAAGTTTGAACAAGATCATTCGCTGGATTAGTCTGATTCTGATTCCGCTGTGTACGCTGTTATTCTTGAAACAATATTTTATAACGCATGCTTCTTTTAATAAAGCCATACTGCACACTGTAGCAGCGGCTGTGGGAATGTTTCCAGAAGGTCTGTTTTTACTGACAAGTGTGACTTTAACCATCAGTGCCGTCTATCTGGCACAAAAAAAGGTCTTGGTCCAAGAGCTCAACTGTATCGATGCCTTAGCACGAGTCGACGTTCTTTGTTTAGACAAAACAGGAACGATCACTGAAGGACAAATGACAGTAGAGAAAGTGATTCCTTTTACAACAGAAGAAAAAATGACAGAAATCACGCAGAATCTACTCGCACATTTACCAGATAAAAATCCAACCGCACTGGCATTAAGGGCCTTTTTCCCAGAGAAGCAAACCTATACGATGCAGCATGTCGTGCCTTTTTCTTCGGAACGAAAATTCAGCTGTGTTTCTTTTGAAGGAAAAGGAACTTACTTTATTGGCGCAGCATCTATTCTTTTATCAAAAGAGCATGGGTCTGTTTTAAAACAAGAACGAGCGCTGGCGGAACAAGGGTACCGGGTCATTGTGTTGGCACATAGCCCGCAGACTTGTGAAAATCATGAGCTGCCTGCAACGATTGAACCCTTAGGATTTTTCCTATTATCAGATACCGTCCGATCAGATGCCAAAGCTACCCTAGAGTATTTCAGATCACAAGCCATTCAGTGCAAGATCATTTCAGGGGATGACCCGGTCACGGTCAGTCAAATCGCTAAAAAGGTCAATCTTCCCGGTGCGTCTGATTATATCGATGTTTCGACGCTTACTGCGGATGAACTGAAAGAAGCAGTCGGCAACTATCAGATTTTCGGTCGCGTGACCCCTCAGCAAAAGAAAGAAATGGTCATTTATTTAAAAGAAATGAATCATACGGTGGCCATGACCGGCGATGGTGTCAATGATGTGTTGGCTCTTAAAGAAGCGGACTGCTCGATTGCGATGGCATCCGGTGTTGATGCCGCAAGACAAGTCGCAAATCTAGTTCTGTTGGAAAACCAGTTTTCGGCACTGCCTTCGGTGCTAGATGAAGGCAGAAGGGTCATCAATAATATTACTCGCTCAGGTTCGCTGGTTTTAGTTCAAGTGTTATTCTCCATCTTGCTCACTATCGGAACACTTTTAACGGGGACCACTTACCCATTTGAACCAATCCAGCTGACGATCATCAATGCTTGTTTTGTGGGAATTCCAACCTTTTTATTGAATTTCGAACCGGATTTCAATCGGATCAAAGGAGACTTTTTGTCTACGATTTTCAAAAATGCTTTTCCAGCGTCACTATCGATCGCAATTGGAACATTGCTTATTATTAATATCGGGCATTTGTTCGGCAGCAACGGTCAAGCTTTATCGATCATGTGTGTGCTTTTTACTGCATGGAATTACATTCTGATCCAACGAAAAATCTATCCGCCAAATAGCAAGTACCGGAGGTTTGTTTTCTTTGGTACACAACTCCTTTACTTTATCGCACTGATTGTCGGCAGAGATCTATTTAATCTCGGCAATACGACCTATATCAATTTGATTTTGCTGGTGGCATTGCTCAATTATTCCGTTGCGATTCAGCGACTAGCCAACAAACTGGTTCACTGCATTTTTCGCCGTTATGTAAAAAAAGGCGCATTGCAGAAATCTTAACCTGAAAACAGGAGTAATAGAAAGGTTGAGATTCTAGGAGATTGAAGTTGAAAATGATTATTGATTATTGCGAAACAAGCTGTTCCTTTTTGAACGCTTTTACTCATTGCCTTCAAGCCACTCCAGTGCAGCTTTTTCCGGATGGTCAGTTATGACATCAGGAAGAATTGGCTTTTCTTCATACAGGATTCCATTTGTTCCTTTGATTTTTGCACCTGCTAAGGACAAAGCATATTTTCCATAAAGGGGAATCATAGAAACTCCTGTGGCATAGCCAGCCGTCTCTTCTCCAAAAGTGGAAACTCGCTCTTGTCCTAGAAGCGCAATCAGAAGCACCTCAGCTGAGCTAGCAGTCTGATGATCTGTCAAAACAGCAATAGGCAGATTATGAAAATCTGCATTTGTTGGTAGACTTAAACGATTTTCTTCAAAACGTATTTCTCCGTCTTTCTTGAAGACGGGGATTTTTTTGTGTGGAGAAATAAATTCAAATAGTTTTCCATCTTTCAGAAAAGGCGCACAGGCTCCTAACATAGGCATCATGTTGCCACCATGATTGCCTCGCAAATCAATGATGACTCCTTGAAGGTCAGACATATTGGACAGTTGCTCCAGGGCTGTAGTGACATAAGTGCGCACATTTTCTTCATCACTAGCAGGAAACGAGGGCAAAATCAGGGTAGCGATGTTATCCTCGATCAACACTCGAGGAAAAGTAAGTAATGCTGGATTAAAAAAGGTTGAGTCATCCTCTTGAACTTCAATAAGCGCTGAATGCTCTCCGCCGGCCTGCTTTATCGCATGATTCAGCATGGGCACAACATCATCGAACGAGTCGTCTTTTTTTACTTGAGCTAGATAGTTTGGTATTTCTTTCTCAAATCCTGTCTCTTTTGCATATACCCCATAATTCTCCATAATGGATAACGCATCTTTTGTTAAACGATAGACAGAAGGAGGAACAATATAGAGCGGTTTATCAAAAAGCGCAAGACCAATCTGCAGTCCAAAGAAATGGATAGACAGTGCTAAGACTGTGATAATTGAAAAAATCAACACGAGTATTTTTCTCATAATTCACGCTCCAATTTGAAGTTGTTTAGTTAGTATGTATTTTGATTTTATTTCATTCTAAATGATTTTATAGCAAAAATCGATTGATAAATTATATAATTATTTTTTTGCATTCCGTTTTTATCCAACGATTAGCGAGTAAACTGGTCCATCGTATTTTTCGGTGCTATGCTAAAAAAGGTGCCCTTCAAAAATCCTAACCTGAAAACAGGGCTAGTGAAGGCGCTGAGATGGAGTAGGTCGAAGAACAAGCGTGAATGGCTTGGTTGAATATATAAAGAATCTCATCAATGAAGGGAGCTGGGACTACAGCTCTCTTTTTACTATCTTCAATTAACGAAGCTCCCTTAATCCAAAGAGATACTTGTCTTGATCAACGAGATAGGTATCTTTTGTCATGCAATCGCTTCTTTGGATTGAGTTACTGATAATCTCTTAGTTTAAAAGTATTATTTGAAAATAATTACAGATAGATTATATTTTGATGTAGTAAATATTTTATAAAAAAACATTTTAATAGTAAAATAAATCTATTACATGAAAAGTGAGGGGTTATATGAAAAAAAGTATCTTATTTTGTGTTTTAGTTTTTGGGTTGTTTGGGGGTACAGTGGTATATGGGGAGCAGGAATCTACCGCAGAAGTGACACAGTCAGAAAATCAAAAAGAAGTGACGAAGGCGTTTGTTGGCAGAGGAGACATTGAAAAAGAGCGAATTCGGCAACGAAGAGTTTTCCGATATTCCAATTTAGAAGCTAGCGGATTATATGCAGAAAAAGGAGATCATTTAACGGTTGTAGTGAAGGATCAAGATGCTTTAGAACTTGTCATCGGAACACCAGAACGAAACACACAAAAAAAATATCCATTACTACAAGGAACGAATGAAATAAATGTTGAAACGGAAGGCGCCATTTATGTGGTAAACCCCAATGAAGATGGCAGTGCATTGGTAACGATTAATGGGGCAACAGGTCAGATGCCTTTTTTTGACTTAAACACAACCAGTGTGGAAGACTTTCAAACACAAATGATTGCAGCAGAAAATGCAAAAGACGTACAATTGATAAGCAATAAAGCAATTGTTACAGTCAGCTACCGACAAGCCAAAAAAAATATTACTGATCCGAAAGAATTGATGGAATATTATGACAAATTCTTAGCGGCACAAGATCAGGTGTCGGGAATCAGCAGTGACGGACGTCCTGAAAATAGAGTCGATCGCCATTTCCAACACTTTATCGAAGTATCAAGAAAGTATATGTTCTCTACTCAAGAATATATGGGATTTAACGGCGATGGTGCGCTTGCCAGACTTCTGAAAACGAATAATGGTTGGGGCGTTTGGCATGAAAGTGGCCATCAAAGACAACAAGATGCTTGGAGATGGGATTCCGTTATAGAGTCTTCAGTAAACATTTATTCGATGGCTGTTCAAAAAGAGACATCGGGTAAGATAACCGCTTTGGACAGTTATTATCCACAAATGCACACCTATTTAACTTCAGAAAATAAGGATTTCGAAAAACAGAACAATGACTTGAAAATGGTTATGTTTGGTCAACTGGCCAATACCTTTGGTGAAAACTTCTATCCGGTTCTACATCAGTATTATCGGGAAAATAATTTGTCATATAGTACCGATGCGGAGCGTATTCAAAATTTTGTCAGCAATGTGTCTAAGGTCACTGGATATAATATGGTTCCGTATTTTGAAGAATGGGGATTTGCCATTACTGAACCTACAAGATCACAGACCGATCAACTTCTGGATCTTCCTGAAAAGATTTGGTTGAATGACAATCAGTCTACTAAAAAATTACCGATGCGGATGATTGACAAAGTGACCCTTTCTGATACTGGAATCAAGGTTGATTTAACGGATTTTGACACGAATGTTTTTCAAGATCAAACATTAGTCGTCATCAAAAATGATCAAGAGATTTCCAAATTGATCAATAAACAATCGGAGAGCACCTTGAATGACAACACGTGGCAAATTACGACACCAATCAATTCAACAGATAAAATTCGAATTGAGTTAAGAAATACAGATGGTGTTTTTCACCTGTATAATCGTTCACTGAGTGTAGAGCAGTTGCAGAACACTATTTTAGGGTACTTGGATTCGCAAGAACCTCTTGACGAAATACTCACTCAAGAGATCTTAGATGGCATTAGAACCGACATAGCTACTCTTGCGGATACAAATGAGCAACAAAAGCTTTTGTCATCTTTAGAAAAACTAGAAAACAACTATTTATCTGCCCTTGTCAAAGATCTGTCCCTTGATGAATCAGGAAATCTGCTAGTGACATTTACAAATTCCAAATTCAAAGAATACAAAAAAATTGTTATTCTTGGAAACGGCAAATATATTGCAGAAGTAGCAAATGGCAAACCTTACTATAGCAGTTTATCTGATAAAACGTTGAAAGTTTCTGATCAAAAAAATCAAACGGATTTTTCGGTCCAATTTCGGCTTCCCCATAAAACCTACACAGTAGCTGGAATCACTTCAGCAGAGATGACGCTGAAAAAAGAGATCAACGCGTTGTTTATAACTGATCATCAGTTGAATGACAATGTAACACAAGAAAAATTAGATGATTTACGAAGTAGAATTTCTAGTATCTCTGCAGAGTTTAAAAAGCCTCTAACAGATCGTATCAATAAAGCACAACAATTGTTTTTCGAATCCATGATTTCTAGTTTGGATTTCAAAAATAGTAAAGTCACTGTTTCTTTCTCAAACGACTTATATAAGAATTACAAAATTGTGGTTTTAGAAAATAAGAAGTACATGGCAGAAGTAACGGACGGCAAAGCCTACTATGGACAATTGAATGGACTTGTTTTCACTACCTCTAAGAAAGCTACTTCTGGTTCTTCCTACGTAGTAGAAGTTAGACATGCTAGTGGGAATTATCGCATGAGAGAGAACACATTTAACTAATCTTTGAATCCAAAAATCCTCAGGCGATGTTTTGTCAGTTGAATTTTGTTTTATGCACAAAAACTAATTCAACGCAGGACTTTTATTGAGGCATCGTTAGGAGACGGACAAAGAAAAGATAGGTCAAAAGCTACCATGAAAATATGGTAGCTTTTTTTATGTGTCAAGGAACCTTTACAACTTCTTCGAGGTATGATAACTTATGTGTAAAGGAAACTTGACAGAGGTGAGAAGATGCCAGTTATCAATCGTTTAAGAAGTATTCGTGAAGGGCATGGCTTGTCCCAAGGGGAATTAGCAGCGATTTTGGGTGTTTCCCGGCAAACGGTCAATGCTATTGAGACCAATAAATATAACCCTTCGCTAGAATTGGCATTGCGGATTGCTCATTATTTTGAAATGTCAGTTGAAGAACTGTTTAAATTGACTGGAGGCACAAACGAATGAAAAACAAGTGGGCAAGTATTTGCGAGAAAGTATTACATGTTCTGTGGGTAGCAGCAAATCTGATTTTCTTTACGTGGGTAGGTTATTGGTTTGTTGGGGTCTTATTTATTCTTGGTTTTTATCTGATTTATGGCCTGCTTTTTCGATCGGTGAGTAGAATGGAAAAAGAGTCTTATGATGAACGGCAAGATCAGTTGAAAAGCAATAGCTATAAGTGGGGATTGAAAGTTGGATTTATATTATTATTTGCTATGCCTGGCTTTTTTAGTGATCCTAGTGATTTCGCGTTTTTCATCGCGGGAGTTGTAGGAAGTGTGATAGTGGGCTATCAAATGCTGAGCGGCAGTTTTTTTGGACACAATGCGAGTAAAGGAGAGATTTATACTATATTGATCGTTTCCCTATTTATCGGTGCAGGTGGAACCTTTCTTTACTGTCGAGACATGGTTATTGGCTCACAGAAGCTAGTTGCCGAGGGGAGAATCACTATTGATTCTGGCTTTTGGCTTGTCTTAGCCAGCTTAGTGATCAGCCTAACAGGTTGGGGCTATTTGTTGAGAGAGCGTAGAGTAAACGTGACAACGGAATGAATAATCCATTAAGTATAGTCGCTGTCGCAGAGAAAAGCAGACCGACACCTTCTTGTTAAGGTGCTGGTCTGTTTTTTTCATTTCATCCTATTTAAAAAGCGTAATATGAACGGGAAGTGCGGTATTTTTTGGGGGTAACATTGGTATGTCTCTTAAAACATTCAGTAAAATGACTTTGATTGGAAAAGGCGAGATCAGTTCCAATTTGCCCAATCGGTGAATCTGTAAAGAGTAATTGTTTTTTCGCCTCGTGAATTCTCCTCAGGAGTAAGAAGTCTTTGAAGCTGTAATGGACTTCCTGTTTAAAAAGCCTGCCTAAATATTTAGGATTCTTGGAAAGGGAACAAGCGACATCATTTAGTGTGATTTTTTCGTGTAAATGATTTTCAAGATAGTTGAGCATCTGCATAACAGTGGCAGAATAGTCTTGTTTAGGGAGGTGCTCAAGAATGGTAAAAAAGTCAGCGATCGCCTGCTTTAGATAGTGGGTTGCTGTTTCTGGCGAAACAATATGATCCACCAGCCTAAAGTGAAACTCTTGTTTTTTGAAGACCATTTGAACGGGATTTCCTTGCTCGATCTCGACTCTGGTTAGCAGAGTAATGATCGAAATAAATTGGGTTCGTAGTTGGGCAATACTAAGTTGAGAAAAATGATGCTTGTCTAAGAGTTCCAAAATTTTAAAGGCTCCTTGCCGGTTGTTGTCTTTGATATGGCAAAAAAGGATCAGTTCCACCCGGTAAAATTCTTCGATGCTTTCCGCTGTATTATAAGGACGCAACAATGCTTGTTCTTCTTGCGAGAAAAGATAGATGTTCAGACTTTGTTCTTTGACGATTTCTTTGGGCGAGGCTAATGAAACTAAGTGATAAATAAGCTCGATGAATTCATCAATCAACGAATTGAGATAAGGAAGATCAATATCTGTTTCAGGTAAAAAGTAAGGTCCAAATAGAATAAATGAATCATTTGGTTTTGTTTCCGCTGGATCGGAACTCTCGGAAAAATAAGCATAAATATAAGTTTCTTTTCGCCAAAAATAAAGTGTTCTATGATTTTTTGTGGGGAAGGGGAAAGCGAGATCCTTTAGCGCAGCAACCTCATCTATGGAATAGCGCTTAACCGGAATACCTAGTGATAAAGAAACTTTTTTTAAATGATCGAATGTGCTGTTC
>NZ_JALAHI010000027.1 GCF_022711995.1 Enterococcus sp. | reverse complement strand
TTGCAGAAATCCTGATAGATTCAGGTTAGAAAACTATATTTAGACTGCATTCTGATATAATTGAACCAGACACAAAGATGGTATGGTGAAGCGATAATGAAAGTAAAAATAGATGATGTAGCAAAATTAGCAGGCGTTTCAAAAACAACTGTTTCTCGAGTTTTGAATAGTCGGGGATATTTAAGTGAAAAAGCAATTAAGAAAGTTCATTCAGCTATGGATGAACTCAATTATCGTCCCAACGTGGTAGCACGCCAATTATTCAAGCAAGAAACTAAGTTAGTTGGTCTAATTTTTCCCACAGTCAACGATCCATTTTATAGTCAATTGATTGCCGGTATGGAAAAACGTTTGTTCAATAATGGTTTTAAAGTTCTGATTGGTGATTCGATGAATGACCCTAAGAAAGAAGAACTATATTTGCAACAATTAATGGCTCATCAAGTCGACGGTTTGATTGTTGGGGCTCATAACCAAGGGATCCCCGAATATGAGAATTCAAATTTGCCAATTATAGCGTTTGACCGAATTGTTAATCCAGACATACCAGTGATTTCTTCAGATAATTATCAAGGTGGAAAAATAGCTACCGAATTATTGATTGAGCATGATGCCAAAATAATAATCCATACCAATGGCCCTAAGAGTCTTGAATCACCTACTCAAGAGAGAAGAATTGCTTATCAAGATGTCATGAAAGAGCATGGTTTGAAACCAATAACGTATTATATTGATTTTGATGACCGTGCCAAAAAGGAAACCCTATTCCGAAATATCTTCAGAGATCATCCAGATGTTGATGGAATGTTTATTTCAAATGATATGGATGCCTCACTGGTATTGAATATTGCAACTGAATTAGGTTATAAGATCCCTGAGGATCTTAAAATTGTTGGTTATGATGGAACTTATATTACGCGAACGTTGTTGCCAAGACTGACAACAATTGTCCAACCAATCGACAAAATGGCCGAAACCGCTGTCAATATGCTCATGGCAAGGATCAATGGTGATGAGATTGAAGGGAATAAGGTTTTTCCAGTAAAATTATGGCGAGGAAAATCTGTCTAAAATAAAATTTATGATAACCGGTTGACATATCTCTTGTAAGTGCTTACAATGAGTTTTGTTAAGTGCTTATTTTTTAATAATTAAATGTCAACCGGTTGACATTTTACGAGGAGCAATTGAAAATGCGTAAAAATATTTATTTTAGACTTAGTGCCTATTTCTTCTTTTTCTTTGTTAGTTGGTCAGCTTGTTATTCCTTATTTGCTATTTGGTTAGGACAAGAGATCCATCTAAACGGTGAAGCTACCGGACTTATTTTTGCTGTGAATGCTGCGTTCACTCTGATAATGCAACCCTTATATGGATTCATTTCAGATAAACTTGGCGTTCGGAAAGATCTTTTAACATATTTAAGTGCTATTTTAATTTTTGCTGGTCCATTTTTCATCTTCGTTTACGGACCATTATTGAAATTTAACGTTCTTTTAGGTGCCATCGTTGGTGGGCTTTACCTAGGTGTAGGATACTTAGCCTCAATCGGTGCGGTTGAATCTTACATTGAAAAAATTAGCCGCAAATATGATTTTGAATATGGACGTGCTCGGATGTGGGGTTCTTTAGGTTGGGCCGTCATGACATTCTTTACCGGACAATTGATCAATATCAATCCTAATTATAATTTTTGGATCTCATCTATCGCTTCAACAATCATGTTTTTAATTATCTTAACGACTAAAGTTGAAGTTACTGAAGTTGAAGTTAAAAAAGCTCAATCAGTTACTGTTAAAGATGTTTTTAACCTATTCAAATTAAAGGACTTCTGGTTCTTTATCGTCTTTGTTTTAGGTGTTACCTGTGTTTACGGAGTTTATGATCAACAATTTCCACGTTACTTTGCGGAACAATTTGCAACTGTAAAATTAGGTAATCAAATGTTTGGTTATTTGAATTCGTTCCAAGTCTTCCTTGAAGCTGGAATGATGTTCCTAGCACCCAAAATTGTTAACAAATTGGGTGCTCGTAATTCGTTACTATTGGCTGCCTTTTTGATGGCCTTTAGAATGACTGGTTCTGGAATCGTTACTGGACCAATTTTGATTTCACTAATGAAATTGATTCACTCATTCGAATTACCAATCCTCTTAGTTTCAGTATTCAAATACTTGGATGCTAACTTTGAATCAAGATTATCATCGATCCTCTATCTGGTCGGTTTTCAATTTGCCGGACAAATCGGAACTATTGGATTATCTTCACTTGTTGGTAAAATGTACGATTCATTTGGCTTCAAGATAACTTATTTATATTTAGGAATTTTCGTACTTACATTTGCCGTGATTGCTGTCTTTACTTTGAAGAAGGGTGATTCACAATTAGCTGCAGATGATTCAACTGATATGCCATTACAAAATTAGGAGAAATTATGACTGAAAAAATTAAATTAAATAATACACGTTACAGATTGGGTTATCACGTTATGGCACCATCAGGTTGGATCAATGATCCAAATGGTTTCTGCTATTTTCAAGGATATTATCACATTTTCTATCAACATTATCCTAAGGCTGCTAAATGGGGACCAATGCACTGGGGACACGCCCGCAGTAAGGATTTAGTTCATTGGGAAACTTTGCCTATTGCTTTGACTCCGGGAGATAAAGAAGATGAAGACGGTTGTTTCTCTGGCAGTGCCGTCGTTTTCAATAATAAGATGTATCTGATTTATACAGGTCACCACTATTATGGCGATGGAGATCCAGATAACTTTTGGCAAAATCAAAACATGGCTATCAGTGAAGACGGAATCAATTTCAAAAAGTATGAGAATAATCCCATCATTGCTCATGGTCCTGAAGATAATACGCAACATTTCCGTGATCCTAAAGTTTGGTATAACAATGGTAGTTGGAACATGATTCTTGGTAGTCAAAATAAAGAGGGTATCGGTCGAGTTATCTTATATAGATCTGACAATTTAGTTGACTGGGATTATATCGGTCCGATCACCCAATCCAACGGTGTTGAAACAGAAGGCTATATGTGGGAATGTCCCGACTTCTTCAGATTAGGTGACAACGACTTCCTATTAACTTCACCTCAAGGAATCAAAGAAAACGATGGCCACTTTAAGAATCTCAATGAAACTGGTTATTTTGTTGGTCAATATCAATATAAAGATAACAGTTTCGTTCGTGGAGAGTTCTCTGAAATTGATAATGGACATGACTTCTATGCTACTCAAACAACTTTGACCCCAGATGGTCGTAGAGTCGTGATCGGTTGGATGGATATGTGGGAAAGTCCTATGCCAGAGAGTGCAGATGGTTGGGCTGGAGCCTTGACCTTGCCAAGAGAATTGATTTATCAAGATAATATTTTGCAAATGAGACCTGTTAAAGAATTGGAACAACTAAGAACTAAAAAATTATTGGACGAATCACATCAAGTGGACGGAACAAAAGTGATTGTTAAAAACATTAAACAATACGAAGCTGACGTTAATTTTGATTTGAAACAAACTAATGAAGCTGGAATTGCGTTTACAAATGCCAGTGGTGACGATATTCTAAATGTAAAATACAATAAAGAATTGGGCAAAGTAATTTTAAATCGTGCTGGTGACGATCCAGAACGTGAAGCAATTTTACCCGTTTCAGATAAATTAGAAATGCACGTATATGTTGATACTAGTTCAATCGAAATTTTCATTAATAATGGTCAGAGAACCTTTACTGAAAGAGTCTACGCAGACGCAATCGATTTGAACTTGCTAACTAGTGAATTAACAGAAGTTTCTGCAACCGTTTATGAATTGGAGAATAAAGCTGTTAAATTCTAAGCTAGAGTTATATTGTCACCCTTCATGAAAATTTAAATTTGGCTGAAAAATAAAAACGAGAGCGGGATAAAACACGGTCAGCTTTCGAGCATTAATGTAAAAATGCCACCAATTCATACTATGTGCCAGGCCGATAAGATACAAAAACACATAGGACATTGAGAAGCTAGCATAAAAAACTATGTGTTGCATTTTAGGGTCTATAATATACAAATCGCCCCTCAAAAACATTGAAAGAATAACCCCTAATATCTATAATGTAGATATTAGGGGTTATTTATTTTCATATTATAAAAATAACTTCTTCTATTTGTCATTTTTTCGATACCTTTTAGCACGATTTTGACCAGGAAATAAACGATCATGCGATCCGACTCGAATGCCAATTAAGACTAGTTCATCTTTATCAATCGTATAAACCACCAGGACATCGTTAGTTTCGCTTGGTGTTTTGTTTTTCGGGGTATCTCGTAAGTGAAATTCATTATAACCGCTCATTCGCCGATTAAGCTCATGATCTTCAAATTCTGATGGTAATTGTTGTTGCTCAAGCAACAGGTCAATGGCTGCTCGAACTTCATCAATAATAGATTTGTCTAAACTGGCTAACCGTTTTAGATCAGCATTAAAGGTTGCACGTGGTTTAAATCTTAGTTTTTTCATTATTTAAACTGACCCCAATAACCATCATCTGATTCAACAATTTCATCGTCAGGTAAAACATGGCGTTTAATTAACTGATCACGTGCAATTGCATATTCTAACGAACCTTCTTTAGCTTTTAATGCTCTTTCTAACCAGTCCATTTTTTCTTGTGAAACGATGGCTACTGCGCGACTATTTGAACGAGCAATATAAACGGTTTCGTCTTCGTCATTAACTTGATCTAAATATTTTTTTAGATTAGCGCGAAAATCGCTCTGTGTTAGTGCTAATGTCATATTTACCACCCTTTCATTGTACTTAATATTGTAATTTAATTTGTACTAAAAATCAATTTTTTAAGGAGCTAAAACTATGCAACAAGTTGTCTTACCCATCAAAGATTCAAACGTTCTCAAAGAGGTTCAAGATACCTTACTCAACAACTTTAAAGCTGGCCGGCGTAACTATACAGTTTTTCAAGTTGGCAAAGCTACGCTACTGCGAGTGAGTGATGTCATGCGCTTAAAACAAACCGATATTTTTAATCCGGACGGTGCTATTAAACAAAATGCGTTCATTCACGACCGAAAAACGGGTAAGCCTAATACCTTGTATCTTAAACCAGTTCAAACAGAGCTCTTATTGTACCGTCAATGGCTACTTGATCATAGACTAGCCTCTGAGTGGCTCTTTCCTTCCATTCAACACCCCGAGCGCCATATCACGGAAAAACAGTTCTACAAAATTATGAGTAAGGTTGGCAATCTGTTAGGAATTAATTATCTAGGGACCCACACAATGCGCAAAACCGGGGCTTATCGCGTCTACACACAATCTAATTATAATATTGGTTTGGTCATGCACTTATTAAATCATTCCAGTGAAGCAATGACCTTAGCTTATTTAGGCTTAGACCAGGCTAGTACTGAAACGATGCTGGATAAAATTGATTTTGGTTAGGAGGCTGGCTTTATGGATTTAGATTTTAAATCAAACAAGTATGATCTTTTTGATGATTGGCATCAAAACAAGACTAAACAAGCCTTTACACAAAAGTTGCAGCAACAAGCTCAAATTGAAAAAACACAATTACCGCAATTATTGTCGCGTGAAGATTTAAAAATTCGTTGGCAGATGAACTCTCGTCAAAGTGTTCATCAAGTTGCTAGTAAGCCTGATTTTCCGCAACCCGTTTTTGCTTTTAATCATGGTAAGACGCCACTTTACTTAGCAACTGAAATTCAAATTTTCGAAATTAATCACCCTTGGGTAATAACTCCCGGTGCTCGTCTTGCTTATAGTCATTGGATCCTTCATAATGTGATTGATTAATCTTAAGATTTAACTCTAGGTTTTTGATAGTTGGCGTTAGCCTTCTAATACAAATAATCCCCATCAAAATGGGGATTAAATCTACCCTTGACACTTGTCAAGGGTGTAAGTGCGCATTGACCTCATTTCACTCGGTCTGCTGATAACCATAAAATCAATTTCTGCTGTTGTTGAATTGACTGTATTTTTAATTCAATTTATGTTTGCACCTAACTAAGATTGTTATGTTTTAAATATTTAAAAAGTGTTGCAGATTACGCTGTTTTAAGCCAAAATTTTTTAATTGCTTTGTGCAGAGAATCTTTATAAGCTTGGTAACAAATTTTGAATAACGGTGTTGTAAGATCTGTAAATCTAAACTGAAAGCATTATTTTGATGTTAGGAGTCATTAAGATGGACGAAAAGAAAGTATTAAAACCAATTGATGAAATGCTTGCTGATCCTTGGCAAGTTGATATTCAAGAATTGTTTGAAGCTTCTGTCAATGAACCTGATGAGATCAAGAGGAATCTGTATGATTCCTTATACACTTATGTTTTGCAAAAAAGACAAGAAGATATTATTAATCGTCCTGGCTTCGTTATTTAGCCCTCTAAGAGCCTGCTGAGGGCTTTTTGTTTTGCTTTGGTATAAATGTATATGAATAGTCTTAAAATTGCTAGAAACGAAAAATAAGGCCCTAAAAAACGAACATAGCAGTTAAGTTCTTGTTAAGATTCAAAAAAACTAACTGTTTGCTGTCAATGGTAGCGGACGAGCAAAGCGTGGGAGCATAAGGAATTGACAGCTCTAAACCAGTCTTAACACTGAATTGGCGAAAGCCAAAGTTTCTATAAAACTTTGCTTTCCTGCCTAACGGCGAGTGAAAAAGCGGTCAAGCTGGTTCAGCTTGGACGGGGTTCGGGGCGTCAGCGCCCGAATAAACGTGGCTTGCCACACCTTATCTGGCAACGAACAGAGTGAGGCGCAAGGAGCGTAGCGACTGGAGTTGAATGTGAGCTAGTTTTTAGCTCACTCCTTTATGTTTTTTGTTGCTAGGTTTTGACCTCGTACAGTGCTGCCTCTTTTAAACCTCTTTTATAAACCTCTTTTAAACCTCTTTTAGACCCCCTTTTAGCCTTACTCTCCCAGGGAATACAGGAGTTTATAGATAGAGTTTTGTCTGTTTATAGATAGAGTTTTGTCTGTTTATAGATAGAGTTTTGTCTGTTTATAGATAGAGTTTTGTCTGTTTATAGATAGAGCTTTGTAG
>NZ_JALAHI010000026.1 GCF_022711995.1 Enterococcus sp. | reverse complement strand
GGAGAATCTATCAAATAAAAGGGAAGGGTATTTCCATTGCTCCTAATAGTTTTTTATTAAAGTAATCATTAAATTAAGCAGCAAAGCATCGTGATTAAAAATGAGAGGAGCTTGTAGAAAGGCTTGTTATCGGTAGTCTAAGAGTCACCAATAGACCTGCTAGTCAAAAAACTTTTTATAGATAGGCTATCTTCAGAAGTTGTCGACTTGCTTAGGACTCAGTAAAGCGAAATGTCCAATGGAATCAAGGCTTTTATCGAAGACAATTTCTATTTCTCATTGAAAAATTTGACACGGTTCTCTATCGGTTTTCTAAATGAAGACTTTTAAAAAGGATTAAAATTGTTTATGATGAGAAGGAGAGCTAGTCGGCAGCGCTTCCTCTGCAGATTAACTTTGGTACATTTCTGGGGGATTTTAGTTTGTTGTACACTCTTGAAAACATTGTGATTCCTTTGCTAATTAAGGGAAAGAAACAGCTTTTTACATATGATAAGCTCAGACCAGCCTTAGAGCTGTAAGGATTGACGATTTTTAAGACGGATAAAAGAGTTGGCGACAGCACAAGACGGCACAATAAGAGAAAACTAATTTAAGAAAGTAGGAAATCCAGTGAAGTTAAAAAATGATTGGCAGTTAATTTCTGATCATGAGTTAGAATTGAAGTTGTTTTCAAATGTTAAAAACCCAAATGAATTCGTTGTTAGGGATAAAAATGATACCGGTGCGTTGTGTTCGTTTATCCTGTCTGACACAGCTGTAGAAATACAGGAAATGTCATGGGCAATTTCTTTAAAAATGGATTGGGAAAATAAAATAATCTATTTAACGGATAGTGAAGAAAAAAACAATAGCTAACCGCTCGTTTTTGCTTTGGTTCATCGAAGTGGTGTATCCGTGAGATAGCAGCTCTAAAGCGGACCTTATTCAGTATGAAAAATAACTAAGATGGACGGAAATACTCTAGCTTTGGTTGATTTAAGTACCTATGATCGTTTTGTGTTGGAGTGCAAATGTGCTAAAGTAAGGGTGTAAAGCAAGAAAATTTTTTCTGTCGCTTAGAAGGATAAAAAAAACACCTTACAGAGTGTAAGGTGTCTGAATCGCTCTTCTACCAACGATTCGAATTAACGCGCCTTGAGGGAATCGAACCCCCGTCTCAAGAACCGGAATCTTACGTGATATCCACTACACTAAAGGCGCGAAGCACAAATAACAGTTTAACCAATTTTTTGAAAAAAAACAAGAGGTAAAATGATGAAATTTCAACAACAATTTTCACAACAGCAAAAACAGACACAAAAATTGGCAATGACACAGAAACTGCAGCAGTCGATTCAAGTGCTGCAATTTTCATCAGACGAGTTATTGGCTTTCATAGATAATCAAGCATTAGAGAATCCACTGATTGATTTAACGGACCATGAGTACCCGACAAGCTATACAGCTAGCAGCGCAACTTCGGACCAAATCAATGAGTATTTAAATCAGATCCCCAATCGAGGAAGTTCGCTCTTTGAATATTTGATTGATCAAATTCATTTGAATTATCGAGACACCTTTCTTCGGACAGTTGTTTTATTTTTAGTAGAGTACATTGATTTGAATGGCTTTCTAACCATTGATTTAGCGAAAGCCGGTCAAATGACTGGAGCTTCGGAGATTCAAATGCTGGATGCTCTCACGCTGATCCAGCAATTAGATCCGGCAGGTGTCGGCGCACGAGATCTACGAGAATGTTTGATGCTTCAAACCGAGCGAGATGATGCTGCACCGGAACTCGCCTACATCGTCTTAGAGGAATGGTTCACGGAACTAGCAGAGCGCAAGTGGGATAAAATCGCGAAAAGTTTGTCAGTCTCTCTTTCAGAAATTCAAAAAGTATTTGACTATATTCAAACATTGACTCCCACACCTGGAGCTGCTTTTGGCTCTACAGACGGATTGTACATCATCCCTGATCTACGAGTGACGATTGAGGAAGGCCATCCGGTTGTTACTTCCAATCGGCGGGCAATGCCGGAAGTTCGTTTCCAACAGCACTATTTTGATCAATTGAAACAAAGCGGCGACGCTGAAGTGAAGAAATATTTAGACAACAAAGCGCAAGAGTTTGAATGGCTGAAAAAGACCCTTCAACAGCGAGGAGATACCATCTATCGGGTAGGGGCGGCTATCGTGGAGCACCAGCAGGACTTTTTTTTACAAGCTGAACGGCCATTGAAGCCCCTAATTTTGAAAGAGATTGCAGAAGAATTAGGCGTTCACGAATCAACGGTCAGTCGGGCAGTCAATGGGAAATATTTGGAAACAGAATTTGGTGTCTTTGAGTTGAAATCTTTCTTTGGCCAAAAAGTGTCCACTCAAAGTGGGGAAGATGTGACCACAGAGGCCATCAAACGGCGTTTGGCCGCATTGATCAATGAAGAGAATAAACAAAAGCCGCTTTCCGACCAGAAACTGGCTGATTTACTAAAAGCTGAAGAAGTAGAGATTTCCCGCCGCACGGTTGCCAAATATCGGGAAGCACTAAATATTCCTGGCTCTTCTAAGCGTAAACGATTCGATTGATTTTCGGCAGTACCTTTGCAGAAAAAAAGCATCCGCAGCGGTCAGGTAATCCCTTTTGTTGCCGTCTCGCTTGGTGTGGCAGCAGATTTGTTTCAAGGGCGTAGTTCTTTTTGGGGGAGATAGCAAGACATCCCCAAAAGAACTTTTTTTAACTTCTTTTACCGTTCCGACTTTCTGGACTAAGGATTTTCTTGCCCGTTTTTGCTTATTTTTCCCACTATTTGAAAGTTGGTTTTTGTATGAAAAAAGTTTGTAGAAACATTTTTTTATCGGTTAAATAGTTGCATGAGCCGACCAGAAGTGCTACTATTATTGGTGTAAGAGATGAAATGAATTTTTTTTTAGCATAGATGGGTCATTTTAAGTCATTGTAGGACAAAAAACGTCCAACGGGAGGATGCAAAATGCTCGATGAATTGAAATTGATTGAGGCGATCACCCCGGATATCCTCGCAGTGCTTCAAGAACGTTACCGCATTTTACGGACGATCTATTGGATGCAACCGGTAGGGCGAAGGACGTTGTCTGAAAGCTTAGCGATGACAGAACGTGTTTTGAGGTCTGAGACGGATATCCTCAAAAAACTTAAATTGATTGATTCGTCTAAAAGCGGGATGCAATTGACAGCTTATGGCGAAGAAATCTATACGAAAATCGGTACGTTGATGGATCAATTGTTTGGTATGCATCAAACAGAGAAACGATTATCCGAGTATTTCGGCATTGATCGTTGCTTGATTGCCAGCGGTGATGGAGACCGTCAGCCAAAAGTGATTGCTGAGTTTGGTCAGCTGCTCAATGAGTCATTAGACCTATTGTTACCAGATGGCGAGAATACGATCGCTGTGATGGGCGGTACGACAATGGCTAACGTTGCCGAAGAATTAGGCAACCTTGAGACTAGCAAACGTCATAACTTGTTTGTTCCGGCCCGTGGTGGGATCGGAGAAGCAGTCAACGTTCAGGCGAATTCCGTCGGATCAGTGATGGCGATGCGAACCAATGGAAATTATCGTTCCCTATTTGTACCGGAACAATTAAGTACCAACACCTATGAATTTTTGTTGAAAGAACCAGCGATCTTAGATGTCTTAAACTTGATAAGTCAAGCAAATTGTGTTATTCATAGTATTGGACGAGCACTGCACATGGCGGCTCGAAGAAAGATGTCAGAAAAAGAGATCCTGATGCTGAAACAAAAGAATGCAGTAGCGGAATCATTCGGTTATTTCTTTAATGAAGCAGGCGAGGTCGTTTATAAGATTCCTCGTATTGGACTGCAGTTGAAAGACTTGCAGAACATACCGATTATTTTCGCAATCGCAGGCGGAAAATCAAAAGCCAAAGCGATCAATGCATATATGAAAAATGCACCAAAACAAACCTGGCTCATCACAGATGAAGCCTGTGCCAATGAGATTTTAAAAGGGGTAACCCTTTAAAATAAATATTTTTATGATTTTCATAAGGAGGAAATCTTAAATGACAGTTAAAGTAGGTATTAATGGATTTGGACGTATCGGACGCTTAGCATTTCGTCGTATCCAAGAAGTAGAAGGAATCGAAGTTGTGGCTATCAACGACTTAACAGACGCTAAAATGTTAGCACACTTGTTAAAATATGATACAACACAAGGACGTTTCAACGGTACTGTTGAAGTTCATGAAGGATCATTCAACGTGAACGGAAACGAAATCAAAGTTCTAGCAAACCGCAACCCTGAAGAATTGCCTTGGGGCGAATTAGGTGTTGAAATCGTGTTAGAATGTACTGGATTCTTCACTTCTAAATCAGCTGCTGAAAAACACTTAACAGCTGGTGCAAAACGTGTAGTTATCTCAGCTCCTGGCGGAAACGATGTACCAACAATCGTTTACAACACAAACCACGAAACTTTAACAGGTGACGAAACAGTAATTTCTGGCGCTTCATGTACAACTAACTGTTTAGCTCCTATGGCTAAAACATTGAATGACAAATTTGGTGTGATCGAAGGCTTGATGACTACGATCCATGCTTACACAGGTGACCAAATGACTCTAGACGGACCACACCCTAAAGGTGACTTCCGCCGTGCCCGTGCTGCTGCAGCAAACATCGTTCCTAACTCAACTGGTGCTGCTAAAGCTATCGGCTTGGTAATTCCTGAATTGAACGGTAAATTAGACGGAGCTGCTCAACGTGTTCCTGTTGCAACTGGTTCATTAACTGAATTAGTTACAGTTCTTGACAAAGAAGTAACTGTTGACGAAGTAAACGCAGCAATGAAAGAAGCTTCAAACGAATCTTATGGTTACAACACAGACGAAATCGTTTCTTCTGATATCGTTGGTATGACTTACGGTTCACTATTTGATGCAACTCAAACAAAAGTTATGACTGTTGGCGACAAACAATTAGTTAAAACTGTTGCTTGGTATGATAACGAAATGTCATACACTGCACAATTAGTACGTACTTTAGAATACTTCGCTAAATTGTAAGATTTCTGCGTCGTACATTCATTTAAACCATCGCAAGAGAAAGCGGGGAAGCAGCGCGCTTCTCCGCTTTTTTTAACAATTACATTTAGGAGGAATCTGTTCATGGCTAAAATGACAGTTCAAGATATCGATTTAAAAGATAAAAAAGTTCTTGTGCGTGTGGATTTCAATGTTCCATTGAAAGACGGCGTGATCGGTGACGACACCCGGATCAAAGCAGCACTTCCAACAATTAACTACGTGATCGAAAATGGCGGAAAAGCAATTCTTTTCTCTCACTTAGGTCGTGTCAAAGAAGAAGCAGACAAAGAAGGCAAATCTTTAGCACCAGTAGCAAAACGTCTAGGCGAATTGTTAGGTAAAGAAGTAACTTTTGTTCCTGAAACTCGTGGCGAAAAATTAGAAGCAGCGATCAACAACATGAAAGATGGCGATGTCGTTGTTTTTGAAAACACTCGTTTTGAAGATATTGACGGCAAAAAAGAAAGCAAAAACGATCCAGAGCTTGGCAAATACTGGGCTTCATTAGGGGATGTTTTTGTCAATGATGCCTTCGGTACAGCTCACCGTGCCCATGCTTCAAACGTCGGTATCGCTTCTACAGGAATCCCAACAGTTGCTGGATTCTTAATGGAAAAAGAAATCAAATTTATCGGTGAAGCAGTCGAAGAACCAAAACGCCCAATGGTAGCGATTCTTGGTGGTGCGAAAGTATCTGATAAAATCGGTGTCATTGAAAACTTGATTCCTAAAGCAGACAAAATCTTGATCGGTGGCGGAATGACTTACACATTCTACAAAGCAAAAGGAATGGAAATCGGTAACTCTCTTGTTGAAGCAGACAAAGTTGAATTAGCAAAAGAATTGATCGAAAAAGCTGGCGATAAACTTGTTTTACCAGTTGACTCAATCACAGCTGCTGAATTTTCAAATGATGTTCCAACAGAAGAACATACTGGCGATGTTCCTGAAGGTCAAATGGGCTTAGACATCGGACCTGAAACAATTGCCTTGTTCGCTGAAACATTAAAAGGAGCAAAAACAGTTGTTTGGAACGGACCTATGGGTGTGTTTGAAATGTCTAATTTTGCTAATGGTACCATCGGTGTTTGTGAAGCAATCGCAAACCTTGAAGATGCCACAACAATCATCGGTGGCGGAGATTCAGCTGCAGCTGCAGAACAATTAGGTTTTGCAGATAAATTCACGCACATCTCAACAGGTGGCGGAGCGAGTTTAGAACTTCTAGAAGGTAAAACTCTTCCTGGATTAGCAGCAATCAACGACAAATAAACAATCAATTGACACGGCTGCAGGGCAACAAGCAGCCGTGACCCTTAACAAACAAAGGAGTGCCAGAAAAATGCGCAAACCAATTATTGCCGGAAACTGGAAAATGAACAAAACTGCGAAAGAAGCAAAAGAATTTGCTGAAGCAGTCAAAACAAAAATTCCTAGCAACGATAAAGTAGATTCTGTGATCGGAGCACCAGCGTTATTCTTGGAAACATTAGTAAATGCTGCAGAAGGTACAGAATTAAAAATTGCTGCTCAAAACAGCTACTGGGAAAATGAAGGTGCCTTTACTGGAGAAACTTCACCAGCTGCTTTAGCTGACTTAGGCGTGGACTATGTGATCATCGGTCACTCAGAACGTCGTGAATATTTCCATGAAACAGACGAAGACATCAACAAAAAAGCGAAAGCAATTTTCGCAAATGGTATGATTCCAATCCTATGCTGTGGTGAATCTTTAGAAACCTATGAAGCTGGCAAAACAGCTGAATGGATCGAAGGACAAATCACTGCTGGTTTAGAAGGCTTGACAGATGGTCAAGTCAGCAATCTAGTTATTGCTTACGAACCAATTTGGGCAATCGGTACTGGTAAATCTGCCGATGCACAAATCGCAGATGAAATCTGTGGTGTTGTCCGTCAAACAGTTGAAAAATTATACGGTAAAGAAGTTTCTGATGCTGTACGTATCCAATACGGTGGTTCTGTAAAACCTGAAAATATTGCAGAATACATGGCAAAAGAAAATGTAGACGGAGCGTTAGTTGGCGGCGCAAGCTTGCAAGCTGATTCATTCCTAGCATTGTTGGATGCAGTAAAATAATTTCATTCTCATGAAAATATTGTTTGCAGAAAACAGCTTTTTTCACTACAATTAAGATGTTCGCAAGGGAGCTTCCCTTAAGATAAAACAAACTCAAAGGAGAGACAAAACATGTCAATTATTACTGATGTTTACGCACGCGAAGTCCTAGACTCACGTGGTAACCCAACTATCGAAGTAGAAGTCTACACAGAATCAGGTGCTTTCGGCCGTGGAATGGTTCCTTCAGGAGCTTCAACAGGTGAACACGAAGCAGTTGAATTACGTGACGGCGACAAAGCTCGTTATGGTGGTAAAGGTGTAACGAAAGCAGTTGACAATGTAAATAACGTCATTGCTGAAGCAATCATCGGCTACGATGTACGTGACCAAATGGCTATCGATAAAGCAATGATCGCTTTAGATGGAACTCCTAACAAAGGTAAATTAGGTGCTAACGCAATTCTTGGTGTTTCTATTGCCGTTGCTCGTGCAGCTGCTGACTATCTAGAAGTGCCTTTATACCACTACTTAGGCGGATTCAATACAAAAGTATTGCCTACACCTATGATGAACATCATCAACGGCGGATCTCACTCAGATGCTCCGATCGCTTTCCAAGAATTCATGATCTTGCCTGTAGGCGCACCTACATTCAAAGAAGGTCTACGTTGGGGTGCTGAAGTATTCCATGCGTTGAAATCAATCTTGTCTAAACGTGGTTTAGAAACTTCAGTAGGTGACGAAGGTGGTTTCGCTCCTCGTTTTGAAGGAACTGAAGATGGCGTTGAAACAATCTTAGAAGCTATCAAAGCTGCTGGTTTAGAACCAGGTAAAGATGTTTACCTAGGATTTGACTGTGCTTCATCTGAATTCTACGAAGATGGCGTGTATGACTACACGAAATTTGAAGGCGAAAACGGTGTGAAACGTACCGCTGCTGAACAAGTTGACTACCTAGAAGAATTAGTTAACAAATACCCAATCATCACAATCGAAGATGGTATGGATGAAAATGACTGGGATGGTTGGAAACTATTGACTGAACGCCTTGGCGACAAAGTTCAATTAGTTGGTGACGACTTGTTTGTTACAAATACTGAAATCCTTGAAAAAGGAATCAAAAACGGTATCGGTAACTCAATCCTAATCAAAGTAAACCAAATCGGTACATTGACTGAAACATTCAATGCAATCGAAATGGCTAAAGAAGCTGGTTACACTGCTGTTGTTTCTCACCGTTCAGGTGAAACAGAAGATTCAACAATCTCTGATATCGCAGTTGCAACAAACGCTGGCCAAATCAAAACTGGTTCTCTATCACGTACTGACCGTATTGCAAAATACAACCAATTACTACGTATCGAAGACCAACTTGGTGAAGTTGCTGAATACAAAGGCTTGCAAGCTTTCTACAACTTAAAAAACAAATAATACGGCGAATGTAAAAGCAGGACTGCCATTTTTTACCCAATGAATGATTTGGTGTAAAAAGTGATGCTGCTTCCACATTGCTTAGTAGGGAAAAGTGCTTTTCTTATGTCAAATGACATGAGGAAGGCACTTTTTTTCTGCCCACTCTTATTACTGGTACTTTCATTCCTCTAAAGAATGAATTATTGCGGGAATAAATGGTCATCAAGAGAGAATTCATCAACCATCAAAGTAAGCTGTTTAATTCTATGCCGCATGTCCTCTAAAGACGTGACCAGCAAATCCTCACCAATCATTGAGCAGTTCCTCATTCCCTAGGATTCAAGAGAAAGGGGTCTTTGCATTACTAAGAAAATGTCAGAAATTTTGAAGCGTCGATGGAAATACTATTCTACTTCTTAGAAAGAGTTTGTTAAAATGGAAGAGGAATGACGGTTCAATTCTTATACTCAATACGTCAAAGAAGGAGCTATGCCCATGGATGATTTCAAAGGAAACATGTCGACGATCACAAAAAAAGGAAATATCATCTACAAATCACGTCCAGATAACAGCGAAACAATCAAACGCTTCCTCCAATTTATGGCCTCTTTTCCCTTGAATATGCCAAAATACTTGGGTGAAACTGCTGAAGAAATCCACTTATCTTTTGTGAATGGAAAGAGTATTCATGATACTCTAGACGAGATTCCCTTTGAAAAAAAAGAAATGATGATAAAAAGTGCAGCTAAGCTTTTGGCTGATTTTCATTCTGCTTCGGAAAAATTTGTTGTTTTAGAAAGCGACCAGTTTTTCCTAAGTTATCCAGGCTCTCTGGACAAAGATGTCATTTGCCACAATGATTTTGCTCCTTACAATTTGACTTTTGAAGATTTTGAAGCCGTGGGAATCATTGACTTTGATACAATATGTCCTGCACCAAGAGAATGGGATATTGCCTATGCACTCTATCGGTTTATTTTAATCGATACTCGTCTACAACCGAACTATCATTCGCTAATACAGTTATTTCTCGCAGCTTACGGATATAAGCAAAAGAGAGATTTTTTACCGATAGTCATCGAGAGAATTGAATCATTGGTTCAGTTGTTTGAGGATGAAATAAGTAAAAAGAATCAGAGCTTCATTGAAATGGAGAAAAACGGACATAAAAAATTTTATATAGAAGAAATCGAGCGTCTCAAATCCATCGAAACTAGCTATGATCAGATTTGAACCATTTTAGAATCTATCAATGGTTTTGCCTTATGTAGACGCTGATTCTTTTATCTATCAAACGATGAATCAGGAGAGGAAAATAACTATGAGTGAACAAGAACCAGAATTTATGAATTTACCTTTATTAGAGCGAGAAAATCGCTTGATGCCTGAAATAATCAGATGCCTCTTGTCTTTAGGTGGGGAAGCAAGTAAAAAGGAAATTGTCAAAGCGTTACTGCTTACCTCAAAAGAAATTCCCGAAGATTATATCGAATTTTCACGGGTGTCAAAGCAAAGTGGAAGAACGTATAAGCCATTTAATTTTCAGTTCAATTTTGCCATTAAGCATCTTGAATTCGCTGATTTCGTCACGGTCCCAAGACGTGGAACAATTAAGCTGACCGATAAAGGACAAGCAACCAGTTTAGAAGAATTTGACAGTGAAGAGGTCAGAAAATTATCGGAACCAATTTTTGAAGCCAATAAAAAGCGCAAGCAGATTTCTCAAACAATCAATAATTCTGAAACAGTGGGAGATAAACTAGAAGAATTGTCTCTAGATGACAATCAAGTGGACTCGTGGAGAGCCTCGCTGTTGGATGCATTAAAAGCGATGGCTCCTAAGAAATTTGAATTGTTTTGCCGAAGATTAGTGAAACAAATGGGCGTTGAGATAGACACCAAAATCGGCGTTCAATACGTGGCAGATGGTGGACTTGATGGATTTGGTTATATTACATCAGATGAATTTCGAACGACTCGCGTAGCAATTCAAGCCAAAAGATGGGAAGGAACTGTCTCTTCTCCTGAAATTGATAAATTTAGAGGGTCAATGGACAAACACAATGCAGAATTTGGCGTGTTTCTTACCACGTCCACTTTTACAAAAAATGCCATTGAGGCATCTAGAATTGGAACAAGAGTAATTACGTTGATCGATGGCGATGCCATTTGTGACTTAGTGGCAAAATATGAGTTAGAAGTGACCCCAGTTATGACTTATGAATTGAGTGACTTTTATTTTGAGAATAATTGATCAAGTTGCTAAACAGACAACAGGAAAGTGAAAGTTTCTTAAAGGGGGAAGCAAATAGGAAGCAAGAATGGCCGTTAAATGATTCCACAATTTAGTTTATCCTTGTGAATAAAGAAATCACACTGCAAGGACTGCTTACGAATAGCAGGGAAAAAAGATCATGAGAGATGAAATGAGTTGAATGGGATTGTTTCAGAAGAGAATGAGCGAGAAATGAATAGGAGGAATGTACGTGTTGCACAGTAAAATCGTACAGTCGCAAGATTATTCAGAGGTAATTGCTATTTGGGAAAGATCTGTCCAAAAGACCCATCAGTTTTTGGTTCAAGAAGATATAGCTTTTTATAGAAATATATTACCCCAGCATTTTCAAGAAATCGAATTGCGCTTATGGTCGGTAGATAATCAGGTGATAGGCTTTAGTGGGACGTCAAAAACAGAATTGGTCATGCTATTTCTGGATCCGGCATTTATTGGGAAATCTTATGGTAGCAGGATTTTAGAATGGTTAATCGAAGAAAAAAGAATTGATCGGGTAGATGTTAATACGCAAAATACCTATGCCAAAGCTTTTTACATCAAATATGGATTTAAGGTTTTGTCAGAAGATGCAAAAGATGGCTATGGGAAGGAATATCCGATTACACATCTGGTCAAGGACCATCAAGCGGTATCGTAAAGGTACTGCTTTTTTGCTGCAACGAAGTTGTTTTTGGAATGAAGGATCGTTTATAAAAAAATGATTTTTCTTCAAAGTTCTTTCGATGCAGGTATATAGAAAACTTGATTTCACATAGG
>NZ_JALAHI010000025.1 GCF_022711995.1 Enterococcus sp. | reverse complement strand
ATCTCCATGGATCATTGTACTAGAAAATTATTAGGTTTAACAGATGAAAATTTATTCTTCGAAGAAGAATGGTTAGAGATAGTAGAAGAAGAGGGGTTTCGCACAAACCTCATTCATGCCAAACTTACTTATACACCAAGCCATTGTCGTAAATGCGGCATCAAAAATGAAGGACAAATCATCAAAAACGGTTCACATAAAACAAAAGTCCAACTAGTGCCTTACCGAGCAACAAAAACAGAACTACGATTGGTGCGTACGCGCTTTTACTGTAAAGAATGTCAATCGACATTCAATGCTCAAACAAATTTGGTGGATGAAAACTGCTATCTCTCAAAGGAATTAAAGATTCAGATTGCGTTGGAACTAGCGAAGAATACAACAAGAAAAGAAATTGCCGATCGGTATTTTGTCTCTGACGTGACCGTTCTGCGTGTTCTGCACACCTGTTTAAAAACGTATCATCCTCGTTTTGATACGTTACCTTCGGTCCTTTGTATTGATGCGTTCAAATTGATGAAGTCTTGCAGCGGAAAAATGAGCTTTGTTTTTATGAATGGACAGACCAATCAATTGATTGGTGTTTTGGAGAATCGGCGCCTCGCTTTCTTAAAACCCTATTTTCTTAGATTCACTCGAAAAGCACGAGCAAATGTGGCATATGTTGTGATGGACATGAATGCCCCTTATTTTGAACTGATAAAAGCAGTCTTCCCAAATGCTAAAATCGTCACCGACCGCTTTCACATTATCCAACAAATCACTCGTGCGTTAAATCAGTTGCGAGTGAAAACCATGAGCCAGTTTCAAAAAACAGAACCGACGAAGTATCGACGGTTGAAACGATTCTGGAAATTACTCCTGAAGCATGCCTATGATCTAGACAGTTCCAATTATCATTATGATCGATCCTTTCGTAGACCGATGACACAAAAAGCAATTGTCGATGAACTGACGAGCAATTCGCGCTGGCATATGAGACCTGTCAGCTCCTTCTCTATCATTTTAAGCATAAGGACAGCCAAGGTTTTTTCGCTGCGATCAACAGCTTAAATCAACGTTTACCACAATGGTTTTGTAAGAAGCTGATCTTTTTAAACAAATACAAATTAGGGATCCAAAATGCTTTAAAAACCAAGTATAGTAATGGTGCACTAGAAGGAACAAACAACAAAATAAAAGTGATAAAACGAGTAGCCTACGGCTATCGAATTTTCCACAATTTTCGTGCTAGAATTTATCTCATTCAAGGTTTGATCTTCCAAGTGAAAAAAAAACCAGTTAAGCACTATGCCTAACTGATGATGACTAAATTTCAGTTGTATCTCTCTCTACCAACACTAAATGTCGAAGAGCTTTAAAAAATCAGAGAAAAGCATCAATTATACTATGGAATTGATGCTTTTCTAAGAAATATTATTGGATTTTTGAAAATAAATTATTGAAAATCATGATTCTAAAATGTCTTTTAACCCATCGCCGATGCGTTTTACTATCTCTGTTACTAGTGCATTTCCCATAAAAAACATACGCATACGATCAGATACTTCTACAACTTCACCCGTAGAGAGCTTTTTGAATTTTGTCCAATCATCGGGAAAATCTTGCAGCCGTTCTGCTTCTATTGGTGTTAATAAACGATATCGACCATCGATAAATAAAACATGAGTTGATCTGTTTACTGATCCTTCAGAAGTAAGCATCGTTCGCCCAGGCATACTTAAATCATCATATGGAGACATGCCACCTTCCGCAAAAATATATTTATGACCTTCGGCAGAAGTTCGTTCGATTTTTTTCGGTCCGCGTAAGTACTGGAATTTTTCTAGTTTATTAGTATCTGTCAAGTAATACTTCTCATCCACCATCTCAGGAGGCTGAATAATATCACCTAGAGTTATAGGACGTTCATCACCTAATGGTAAGGTATCTATAGTGTAATAGCGTCCATGACGCATAACTCCTGTGTTCCACACTTTTCCAGTGAACCCATCAGAAATTTCTACTATATCTTCTGAGAGTTCGTAAAAAGCCTCTCTATTTTTATAGGGCTGTTTAACTATTGGAAACTGTCTAGCAAACAATCCATCGGTGAATATATACTCGTCATAGCGATGCTCAGCAATAAATAAATCATCAGAAGAAGTTTCCTCGAAACGGTCGTCTAATCGTTTTGCAAAATCAGTGTCGTTGCGATAGACAAAGAAGAAAACACGTCTGCGTCGTTGACTACGACCGTAGTCAGCAGCATTTATAACTCGCCATTCCACGGAGTATCCTAACTGATTGAAAGCAGTGAGCATGATTGCAAAATCACGTCCTCTTTGTTTAGAAGGAGACTTCAGCAGACGATCAACATTTTCAAGAATCAAATATTTTGGGCGAATATGATTAGTAGCACGTATGATTTGCCAAAAAAGAACGCCTTTTTTACCTTGTATCCCCATCTCATGTTTTTTACTTCGTGCGACTGAATAATCTTGACAAGGGAATCCACCAACAATTATATCTGCATCCATTTTTTCGAAAACATCATCAGTAATCTCTTCAATGTTTATATTTAAATTTTTGCTATTCGGAAATTTGTAATCATAAACTTCAAACGCATCTTGAGATTTGCGAGATGGCTCCCATTGGTTTGCCCACTTAGTTACGTACAAATCGGGATCAGAATGTTCGAGCCCGACACGGAATCCGCCTACACCTGCAAAAAGTTCTAATACTTTCATTTCTTGTTTCATTATACGAACATCCTTTCGATATATCTATTGGTCATTATACACTAAAATTAAAAAAAGATCAAGATCTAAATTCAAATTATTGGTGTTATAATAAACATACGAAAGAATCCTAGATATGAATGAAATATGTATATAAAAAATGTAAAGAAGGGTGAGAAATTTGGAAAAAAATTTACATTATTTTACAAAAAAAGATTTAATAAAAACTTTAGAAAATGTTCTCGAGAAGACATTGGGTGAAGTTGATAAAAACCGTGTGTTTGACCGAACGATAATATATCCCAAAATCACTGGTATTGCAGGTGATGTGATTGAACAGTCTGTTTTAGGATATCCTGCGGATTCAAGACAAGAACCTGATTTAATTGTTGACGGGCAGGAAGTAGAGTTGAAAACTACAGGTCTGAGAATTTCTAAGAAAAATGAAGGTCAATAT
>NZ_JALAHI010000024.1 GCF_022711995.1 Enterococcus sp. | reverse complement strand
GATTAGAAGATCTTTTAAATTTGAATTCTAAGCGCCTACTCTCACTACACTTGTTCCATTCAATTCGGTCAGAAGGGCCAACATCCACATTCTCTATCCAGAGACTAACTGTATTTCCTTACCTATTGGCTAGTTTCACCCATTTTTCTCAAGCGCATTCTCTTTTATTCAAATAAAGACTTTTTTAGAATTGTTTCTTTTTCATAATCGAAATACTGATCCTCACAGATACCGCCAAAAGAAAAAGGGCGATCACTAGTGCAATAAGAAAGAGCATTCTCATACTGACAATAGGTAATGTATTCAGTTGAGCAACCAAATCAACGTTAAAGAAAAGCTTCGCACCTTTTACAATCACGACACCAGCGACTAACAAAAGTCCAACGGCGCCAATAATGGCAATTCTGCCCTTTTCGCCGCCAAACTTTAGTTGGAAGGGAATCATGAGAGACTGGATAATGATCATGACAGGCAAGATCATTGCTGCAATCTGCCAGATTTCAGTGAGAGAAGTAGTATCTCTAACAACGGTTGCAATCATCCCTAAGCAAGTTGCCAAAAGCCACGAACTAAATCCTAAAAGAAATCCTAGAAAATATTTTTCTAGCACATAACCCACGCGAGTAATAGGTAAAGTGAATAAAAACGCATACCCATTGTCAAATTCATCAAAACTGATAGTGCTTAATGTGAATAAAGAAAGCACAAAGGTTAAGAAACCTAGTGGGAATGATACATCCTCTGTAAACGAGATCATTCCTACTGCAATCAAAAGAATCACCAAAAAGAAATTTTTTTGTGTGGCCATCAGTTTAAAATCTTTTATCAACAAACCTGTCATTATTTACGCCCCCTTACCATCATCATAATCACTTCATCGATTGATCCTTTTTCAATGGCTATTTTAGGAAAGTTCTCCATATAATATTGTTTCTGATTCGTTAAACAGCTATACCCATAGCTTTCTTCTTTGTATCGGAGAATAAATTGTTTATCCAGCTCTTTGTATTGCTCTGGGTCAACTTTTAATAGTGCATAATCACTTAACAAAATATCCGTCTCTTCATGTAAGATCCCTTCTCCATCATGAATCATATAAAGGTCATCACAAAGTGTTTCCAAATCACTAGAGATATGGGAACTGATCAAAATCGCACACTCTTCATCTTTTTCCATAAACTCTCTCAACATTAAGAGTAATTCATCTCTGGCAATCACGTCCAAGCCCGCGGTCGGCTCATCTAAAAGCAATAATTTTGCCTGATGCGAAATCGCAACCAACACTTTTAGCTTTGCTTTCATTCCTGTTGAAAAGTCGTTGATTTTTTGATCTAACGGAAGTTGAAATCTCGTGACTTGTTTCATGAAAAAGGTTTCGTCAAACTCTGAATACATCGCCCTCAAAATCGGAACAATATCTTTGATCCTTAAATAGCCGCTAAAGCCGGAGTCGGATAAAACAACCCCTATTTGTTCCTTTTCTTTGGTTGTCAGTTCCTTAATATCTTTGCCTAAAAGTGTGATTTTGCCACTATCAAAAGGAATTAACCCAAGCGCCGCTTTAAACGTGGTGCTTTTTCCTGCGCCGTTTTGGCCAATCAACCCAGTGATCATCCCTTTTGGAACTTCTAATGAACAATCAAGAGTAAAGTTATCATATTGCTTTTTGAGATGCTCAATTTTCAACATATTTCAACCCTCCAATATCAATTCAAACAAACTTTTTATCTCATCATCACTGATTCCACAGCGGCGGCCTTTTTGAATTGCTTGCTCCAAATCCTTTTCCAGTTCTTTTCTCTGCTCCTCCAGCAGAAGCTCTTTATTGGTAGCAGCTACATAGGTTCCTTTGCCGTGAACAGTTATGGTAAATCCTTCTGATTCCAATGTGTCATAGGCCTTTTTGACTGTTAATGCACTGATTTTTAATTCTTTTGCAAGCGTCCTAACAGATGGCAGAGGATCATTTTCATTAAGCTCGCCAGTCCGAATATGCCCTTTGATTTGATCGACAATCTGCTCATAAATCGGCACCATCAAGGAAGTATTAATAATCAATCTCATATTTTCTTCCTCCTTCTCGTTACAAACAGTATATAACAGTCTACAACTGTTATCAAGTGTTATATACTGTTTATCCAAAATAATTTGAATTTTTACTGAGCATAAACAAAAAAGCTAGGCAAAAGCCTAGCTAAGAATACGACCTAATCCTGAAAGATAGGTGGTTATTTCATGCGTATAATAATTGTTCCGCCTACAACACTTACAATCATGATGCCGAGGACAAGCATCCATCTCGCCTTCTCATCATTTGTCTGTGGAAGTTGTTTATCATTCGTTTTAGTTGAATCGTTTAAGGTAGAGTGACTCGATTCAGATTGATTGTTCTGAGTGCCTGACACGGATGAATCAGTGGTACTTGGTTTCGTGACACTCGGTTCTGTCGTGCTTGGCTCTGTACTACTTGGTTCAGTGATACTTGGCTCAGTGATACTTGGCTCTGTTGTACTTGGCTCAGTGATACTTGGCTCTGTTGTACTTGGTTCTGTCGTGCTTGGTTCTGTCGTGCTTGGCTCTGTAATACTTGGATCCGTGAAACTTGGATACGTTTCTCTTTAGTATGATGTAATTTAATCAATTAAAATAAGTTCTGAAGTAAGATGTTATGAAGTAAGTGTAGATT
>NZ_JALAHI010000023.1 GCF_022711995.1 Enterococcus sp. | reverse complement strand
GTAAGATAGCTCAATTCTTCGTTAGTCAATTGATACTGATATTTTTTTTGCAAAAATGTATTAATCTTTTCCGCACAATGGTAACATCCCGGATAACTTTTCTTTATTGCTATGTGTAACTTTTTATCATGATCAATATGCAAACTTCCACTAATTAGACGCTGAGAAAGAAATTTTAAATGAGTTATAAACCGAAAAAAATAGACAGAATCTTCATCAAAAGATCTATTAAAATGGTATTTGACAATACTCAATATCTCAGCATCACTTTACTTATTTCATAAGAGTTTTGGGCCTGGTCATCAAGTTCTGCATTAACGATGTGGAAAGCAATGAAACCCGCTTCATCTTCAGGTAGCTTTACCTCCAGCAATTTTTTGATTATTTCAATTGATTCTTTCCCTAATTTAAACTCCACCGGATAAAATCGCTTTATTTCCCATAACATGGCATTTTTTAAAGAAATCCCCTGTTTTTTCCGTTGAATCGCCGTATAAATATGATCTGTCAATGAAATGTATATACTTTCACTTAGCTTCTTGCCCAATTTCAGCTTAATATTCATAATTATTTCATCCGTAACAGATAGATACTCTAAAGGGATACTAGCAATTATCTGTTGATATTTTCCCGACAAATCCTGACTTTCTAAAACAAACTTTTTTGTATCCTCTTTCCAATCAATTGTATCCCCAATTTTTTTTTGAAAAGCTATTCCTTTGCCTAACACAATAATTTCTTGTTGAAGTTCGTTTGAGCTTATCACAACATTATTATTCAGAATCTTTTCAATATGCATTATTTACTCCTTTCTAAATTTTGCCAAAAAAAAATGAGCACAGTCGATAAAACAACACAAAAATAACTTGTGTAATCCTACCAACTTGTACTCAGGTTTAGCTTGATATTATCAATAACCATCCTAGTAAAATCAGTCATATTCAATTTGTTTACTATACGAGAATAATCCATCTATGTGACTGGGCAAAAAAATTATACCTTTTCAAATTGAAAACGTCAACATATTTCTGTTCCGCACATAAAAAAGTTTTACGACATTAAATGGATACTTCTGTTCAGAAAAACCTGTATTAAAATTTTTGGTTTATTAAAGAATTCGGCAGAACTAGTTAGATTATTTGCTTTCTTATAAAAAATTTTTTCACTATTCTACTGGTTTTGAAGTACATCTTCAATGATTGTCTCTTTAAAAATTTTCCGGACTTTTCCTTGTTCTTCAAGTATGATGTCAGTCGTTAAAAAGTGGATTCATGCTGAGGATAATATTCTTGCGACTATCTTTATTCGGAGATCAAAACCTGCTCGAATAAGTGCATTTTGAGACTATTAATAACTCCTTAACTAAAGTAGTTGCTTTTCAACTCTTTTACTGAAACGAAAAGGACATGCTCTTAAACCAAATATCCAGAACAGAAAGTTGAGGGGGAATCTACAGGTTTCAGTTATCGAAACTTTTTCATTATTCAATAAAGTGCAAGTATGGTTAGGCAACTTACCTAACAGGATCCGAACAGATTCTAGGTCTCACAAACAATAATTCAAAAACTAGTCATGCTAAATATATTTCTTATTTTTAGCATCAGTGCCTCCACGATGTACGTAAAAAAACTCGCTATACTGTTACATGAAGTGAAAGCAACAGTTAAGCTAAAAATCGTCTCGATCATTTATGAGCTATTTAACAAAAAAAATCGCCAAGATTTTTTTGTCAAATTAGGGATGTTGGTAGATAGATCCAGTGTTCAAAAATATAAAGACACTCTCATCAGTTAGCGTAGGATTCCACCTTTGAGGAGCTAGATTAATCACTTTGAACAAAGTAAAAATCAACGCTACGAGACCTCAGTTCCTGATAAAAGGTCATTATTCAACCTTCCTTAGGAAGAATGGGTTTTCTTTTTTTCTAAGTAAATTCTTCTATACTGCTTTCCCTACGAGCTATTTCCTGGACGCAAAAAGAAGAGGATTACTCCTCTTCTTCTTCGTCATCAAACTCATCTTCGTCATCATCAATGATTGTCAGATCCTCTTCAATGTTTCCTGGTAGTTCTTCTTCGTCATCGTCGTTATTGTCTGCACCAATTTCTTGCAGATCCGAGTTATATGCGGAGATTTCTTCATCCTCATCGTCATCATCGTCAAAAAGATCATCTTCATCGTCGTCAGACAAATCAGTATCCTCTGGGTCATCATCGTTATAATCGATCGCGTCTTCATCGTCACTAATAAAGGCATTGACTTTCTTGCGCTTGCGACGACGTGGCGTATCTTCATCTTCATCATCGATTCCATGGTTGACTTCTTCATCGATTGAGTCGATCGCATACCATGAACGCAATCCCCAGCGATTGTCTCCCAAAGAAATAAAACTGCCATCGATATTCAAGTCTGTATAAAACTGCGCCAAAGAATCACGAATCTCGCTGTCCGAAGTTTCAAGATAATTTTGGATTTGGTTGACCAAATCGGAAAAATCCATCACGTCACCACGTTGCTCTAAAATCGCATGGGCAACTTCGATCATTGACAATTCGTTTTTATTTACACCTTCAAATACATTAATTTCCAAACGGGACACGTCCTTTCACAGTCTACTCCTAATCATACAAAAATGTGAGGCAAATTGCAATTTAATCTTTCAAAATTTGCATTTATTTAAGCAGTAAACTCTAAAGATAGTTTGTATTCTCCAACTTTATCTTCCATCATAAATAAATCATAATGAACATCCACTTTCCCTGAATATGGACGATCTTTTAAGCTGACATGCAAGTGACTGGTGTATGTATGGAAATGCATCGTGCCGTATGGTGTTTGGTAACTGGTTTCTAAACGTTCTTTATATGCAAATTTTAAACGGGTACGCATTTCGCCTGAGCGAATCAATTGGATCACACCGTCTGGCATAATTTTCATTGTCACTGGTACTTCGACGCCTTCTGGTTGCATCTCTTTGTATCTCAAATACAATGTGTCGCCGATTTTTACCGCCTGCCCTTGTAAATCAAACAAAAAATCTTGTGTTTCTCCCGACTGCTCGACCTTTGTCGTTAAATGAATCGAAATCGGGATTCCTTGTGACAATTCCCTCATGATATAGTGCCTCCTTAGAAGATTTCAGTTCCATTTTTCCTTTTTTCCCCTCTTTTGTCAATCATTTCAGTTAAATCAACCAGATTAGAACGCTTTCCTGGTTTTTTGATTCAATTTTTTTACAATCTTCATATATAATAGGAATAGATATGAATGATTGAAGGAGAATCTAAGCTGACCGTGACCATTAAATTACTGGATCAAATGTTGTCATTTGATCCCCAAACAAATGAGAATCATTTTTTACCGTTTGCATTGACGGATGTTTTGAGTGAATATGCAGGCGTTCATCATCAAGAATTTTTACATTTTTGGCAACTGCCAGATACCATGATTTTAGGAATGAAAGATACTCGAGTTCCTTTCTTCGATGAAGGAATCAAGGTGTTGACTGCTGCGGGCTTTCAGCCAATCATCCGTAATTCTGGCGGTCTTGGGGTCATCAACGATGCCGGCGTTTTAAATGTTTCCTGGATTTTTCCAAAAGCGCTGGCAGCCACCACCGATGCGGCTTATCAACGGATGGTCGATTTGATGCACGAAGCCTTTCCGGAAAAAGAAATCCTCGCTAAAGAAATACCGAACTCTTACTGTCCGGGTACCTTTGACTTGAGTATCGACGGAAAGAAAATTGCCGGGACTGCGCAACGGAGGATCAAAGAGGGCATTGCGGTCATGATGTACCTTAGCGTGAATGGCCATCAGCAACAGCGGGGCGAACTCGTCAAAAGGTTTTATCAAGCAAGCTTGAAAGAACAATTTGGTACCAATGGCTATCCCGCGGTGGACCCTGCCAGCATGAGCACACTGCAAGACGCACTGCAGCAACCTTTTTCAGTAGCAGAAGCTGCTTCTCGGCTACAAGAGGCATTGATCCGACTGACGAAGCAGTCGATCAGTCCGGTGGCAGTTACCGATTGGATTGCCCAAAATAAGCAATCAGCATTATTAGAAACGCGGATGACCAGTATGTACCAACGAAATCAACCGATAAAGGAGAGTCCCAATGAGCATTCCTTATAAATACCAAACACTAGCGATTGAGAAAGTTTTCCGGGATCCCGTCCATAACTATGTACATGTGCAACACCAAGTGATTTTAGACCTAATCAATTCGAAAGAAGTTCAGCGTTTGCGACGTATCAAACAATTAGGGACTTCTTCGTTTACTTTTCACGGTGCCGAACACAGCCGCTTCTCCCATTCCTTGGGGGTATATGAAATCAGTCGCCGTATTTGCGATTTGTTTCAGCGTAACTTTCCAATTGAAAAAGTTGGTGCCGATGGCTGGGATGATCAAGAACGACTGGTCACTTTATGTGCTGCCTTGTTGCATGATGTCGGCCATGGCCCTTATTCTCATACATTTGAACACATTTTTCACACGGATCACGAAGCCATCACTGTAGCGATCATTACTTCGCCAGAAACAGAGGTCTATCAAATCCTTAATCGGGTGGAAGCAGGATTTCCTGAAAAAGTCGCTAGTGTTATTACTAAGACATACCCGAATCCACAAGTGGTTCAAATGATTTCCAGTCAGATCGATGCGGATCGCATGGACTATTTGTTACGGGATGCATATTTTACTGGAACGGAATATGGCACCTTTGATCTCACGCGAATTTTGCGTGTCATTCGTCCTTACGCAGGTGGGATTGCCTTTTCCATGAATGGGATGCATGCGGTGGAAGACTATATTGTCAGCCGTTACCAAATGTATGTCCAAGTCTATTTCCATGCCAGTTCTCGGGGAATGGAAGTCATCTTAGCACATTTACTAAATCGAGCCGCTGAATTATACCAAAAAGATGAGGAGCTCTTCCAATCCCATTCGCAACTGTTACTGCCCTTTCTGAGACAGCATTTTACGCTGGAAGAATACTTGAAACTTGATGACGGTGTCCTAAATACGTATTTCACACAATGGACCGAAGAAAATGATCCTATTCTTAGCGACTTGGCGAAACGATTTTTGAATCGCAAGCCACTGAAATCGGCACGATTTGAAGAATCACAACGGCCGTTGATTCATGAGCTGCAATCTTTGGTTGAAAAAGTCGGATTTAACCCCGATTACTATACCGCAATCAATTCCAGTTTTGATCTGCCTTATGACTTTTATCGCCCGACATCCGGCATGCACCGGACACAAATCGAACTGCAAGAAAAAGATGGTTCCTTAGTGGAATTATCCAAGGCTAGCCAACTAGTTGCCGCACTTGCCGGTCAAACACAAGGGGACCAGCGCTTTTATTTCCCAAAAGAAATGATTGACCCCGCTCTACAAAATCACTATGATTTATTTTGGGAAACGTATCAAGAGTTTGCGAAACATATTCGCAATGGCGCCTTGATCAATACGAACAACTAGGAGGAAGTTATGAGCATCAAACTGATTGCCATCGATATCGATGGCACGTTACTGAACAATGACCGAAAAATCACACCCGGTGTGTATCAAGCACTTAAAGCTGCGGAAGCACAGGGTGTCCGAATCGTGTTATGCACGGGTCGTCCTTTAACAGGGGTCCAAGATTTATTAAGCGAATTGGATCTTTTTTCTGACACAGACTATGTGATCACTTACAATGGTTCTCTTGTACAACAGACAAAAACCAAAGAAATCGTTTCTGAATTTGGTCTTACCCATGAAGATTACTTAGAAATCGAGATGACTGCGCGCAAGTTTGGTATCCATTTGCATGTAGAAACGCAAGACACGATGTATACGGCCAACCGAGACATCAGTCCTTACACGATTTATGAAGCCTTTTTGGTCAATATGCCGCTGAAATATCGGACACCGGAAGAAATGACTGCGGATTTGAATATTATCAAAATGATGATGATCGATGAACCTGAATTGATTGATGCTGTTATTCCAAAATTGCCTGCTTCTCTGACAGAGCGGTTCAATATCGTTAAAAGTGCACCATTTTTCTTAGAAGTCCTGAACAAAGAAGCGCATAAAGGAGCTGCTGTTCAAAAACTTGCGGAACAATTAGGCATCTCACAAGAAGAAGTCATGGCCATTGGCGACAATGAAAATGATCTAACCATGGTGGAATATGCCGGCATTGGCGTTGCGATGGCAAATGCCACAGACAACGTCAAACAAGCAGCCGATGTCATCACTGCTTCCAATGAAGAAGATGGTGTGGCAAAAGTTATCAATGAATATGTTTTAAATTAACGAAAAAAAAGACAGCGATCATTGCCCTGCAGGCTCGCTGTCTTTTTGTGCTGCCCATTGTTTGACCGCCCAGATATGACTGCCGCGTTTCAATAAATGGATTGCTTCTTCTGCTGTATGCCAAGAAAGTTGGTTGAAGGTTTCCGTAGGCTCGCCTACTTTTTGCCACTTCGTCATCAAATAAAAATAAGCTGGATGATGATAATAAGTCTTACGATGACGGGAATAAAAATAATCTACCGCCTCGCCTAAATAACTGGCGATCTCTCCTGCAATTCCTACCTCTTCCACCAATTCTCGTTCGATGGTTTCTTCCTTTGTTTCGCCAGGCTCAATCTCCCCTCCTGGTAAAAAGAAGGCGCCATTCGGTGCTTGGACCAAAATCAATTGTTGCTGTTCATTCGGAATCACGACATAAGCGCCGAATCGTGACGTATAGTTTGCCCCCGGCTCTTTTTGCCCAAACACTCGTTCCTTGTTCCCCATTTTCCCCTCCATTAACGTTTTCTTTCCATTCTACCTTAGGAAGCCAACGACGACAAGTTCCAACTTGATAGGTTTTTCTTACCACAAAAAAATAGGGATATGTTATCATGGAATTACTAAGACTGAGAGGATGAATGACAAATGAAAATGGCACATACTTGTGTACGAGTGAAGGATCTTGAAGCATCACTTGCATTTTACCAAGAAGCGTTCGGTTTTGAAGAGTCACGCCGTCGCGATTTTCCAGAAAATCAATTCACTTTGGTGTATTTAACATTACCTGGTGACGATTATGAATTAGAATTGACCTATAACTATGATCATCCTGGTTATGATTTAGGAGATGGCTATGGTCATATTGCTATCAGTACCGATGATTTAGAAAAACTTCACGAACAACATAAAACAGCCGGCTTTGACGTAACAGACTTAAAAGGCTTGCCTGGTACATCACCTTCTTACTATTTCGTTAAAGACCCAGATGGCTACAAAATAGAAGTCATTCGCGAAAAATAAAAAATGGCTGCTGTGACAGAAACGCTTCAGCAAATGGTGTATCCGAACGGGCAGAGGACAATATCTGACACCTCCCATTGTGGAAGTGTCAGGCTTCTCTGCCCGTTCGGAGAAGGTCTGCTGTTTTGTCACCGGCCTTTTTTGTTTGTATTTTTATTGTTAGACTTGGAAGGAGAATGCTTATGAAACCAGTAATTGGCATTGCTGGAAATGAACGCTCCATCATTGATGGAGACGCCCATTGGATTACATATACCCCTAAAAATTTTGTGACACAGATTCAAGAAGCCGATGGACTACCTTTGATTTTACCAATGGGGGTGCCTGAAGATGCTCCCCAATACATTGCACAAATCGATAAGTTGCTTTTGGCTGGTGGCCACGATGTGACGCCGCTTTATTATGGAGAAGATCTGCACCCATTGATCCAAGGAACACACCCTGAGCGTGATGCCTTTGAATTGGCGTTGATCAAAGAAGCCGTTGCACAGAAAAAACCGATTTTTGGTGTCTGTCGCGGGATGCAATTACTAAATGTGGCTTTTGGCGGCAGCCTCTATCAAGATTTGTCATTGGTCGAGAAACCAACCATCAAGCATGTACAGTCCCCTACCCCTTTTCGCTTTCCTACCCACGCTGTTGAGATCATTGCTGACAGCCGCTTAGGCAAATTATTAGGGACCACTTACCAAGTCAATTCGTTTCACCATCAGGCCATTAAAGACGTCGCCAAAGAATTTCAAGTGATTGCTACTGCGCCTGACGGTATGGTTGAAGCCATTGAAAGTTCGGCATTTGCATCACCGATTTTAGGCATTCAATGGCATCCGGAGCTAACTGCGCAAGACATTGCTTCAGAACAACAAATTTTCGATTATTTTGTTCATCAGTTCTAAGCATCTCCCACCAAAAACTTCAACTATTCCTTGTCTAGCTTCAAAAAGCTAGAGAAAGCTGCAGCCATCCGCAACTGACTCGGATCGTCGTTAAAGATCTTGTTAAATATTCTTATTTATGAAAATTGATTTGAACGTCTGCTAGTTAGGCTATCCGTTGATTTGACGCAAAAACACCCGATGAAAAGCAGGTCGCTTTCTGAATACCACTTGGTAAACAGAGAGCACCTCAGGTTTCATCGGGTGTTTAGTGATTACTGACTAGTCGGAGGATTTGTCAGCTGAATCATTTTTCATTCTTCATCAAAACAAAAGATTGTTTCAATGAAGCAAAAATGCCGTTATCGTTGTAAATCAATACATTTGATTTATACATTCTTGCTGAAATCAACATCAATGCCAAAGAGCACACTGCTAAGATGACGACAGAAACAGTTGCACCACCGATCCCTACTGTATCGTTAGCCAATCGAACTGGCATGATATAGGAAGATAAAAATGGAATATAAGAAGTGACCCGCAAAATGATATTATTAGGATCTGTCCCCCCTAAAATCAACCCTAACATATACCCTCCCAAAGAAAGGTAAGTAACAGGGATGATTGCCTTTGCAGTATCTTCTGCTTTATTGACCAATGAGCCGCACAAAGCAGACAGAACAGAGTAAATCAAAATTCCTAATAAGACAAAGATGACCGAGTAAATCAGGAATGGACCGAATAAGCCATCCATTGAGAAATTGGCTAGAACATCTTTGACCATTGAAATGTCTTTGATCCAATAATAACTGATAGCAAAGATACCGGCATAAGCCAATAACTGAGCGAAAGCAACCATAATCACACCGGTTAATTTAGCATAAAAATGAACTTGTGCTCGTGTACTTGATAAAATGACTTCCATGATTCGAGTCCCTTTTTCTGAAGCAATCTCTTGAGCAATGATTTGCGCATACGTAATGATGAACACAAATAAGATGATCGTTGCCACATAACTCACAATAAATTGAATCGAACTATGGTCTTCACCTACTTCCATTTTGCCATCTTCAGCGAAGGAAACTTTTTGTTTACTGAAGTTTGCTGGCTCACTTAAACTAGCAACTTGCGCTTGATTTAATCCCAGCGCTTCCGCCCGTGCCGAAGCTTGCAAGCCAGAAAGTAATTGTTGGATGGTCAACTCTGCTGTTTGTCCCATAGATGACTCACTCAGCAATTCCCCTTTGATACTGTCAGACTCCGCCGTAACGATCAAAACCGCATCAACTTTTTCATCCGCCAATTGTTTTTGTCCAGCTTCTTTGGAATCTACGACTTCAAACTGATAATCCTCATTTTTCTGAGACGCGATCGTTTGCGCAATTGCTGGTTCATTGGCATAGACGGCAATTTTATTCACATCATTCATTCCATCAGTGAAAATCCCCACCATATAAATAACGCCCAATGCGATAAATGGAATCAATATCATGATCAAAAACGAGATTGACTTCACGTTTTTCTTAAATACATCTAATGCGATCACCCAAAATTTACTCATTGACTTTTCCCGCCTTTCTCTTAAAGATTTCTTCTAGTGTCGGCGGTTGTTGGTTAAACATTGGAATATATCCATCAGCTGTAGCCAAATCAAACAATGTGCGACCGACTGTCGGATCCGACAAAGTGATGTCATAGCTGCCGTCTTCCCTGTGTAAAACCTTTTCGACGCCTTCGACTGCCAGAATGGCCTCTTTGGACAAGGAAGATTCTAAAAAGACTTTTGTACGACCAAACGATTCGCGAATGTCATGGACTTTCCCATTAAGAACCGTTTGACCGTTTCGTAACATGATCAAATGATCGCAAATTTTCTCTACATTATCCATGTTGTGGCTAGAAAAAATAACACAAGAACCTTTTTCTTTTAGTTCAATAATACCATCTTTCAACAATTCCGCATTGACTGGATCGAGTCCGCTGAAAGGTTCATCCAAAATTACCAATTTTGGTTCATGAATCAATGTCGCGATCAATTGGACTTTTTGCTGATTCCCTTTTGATAATGATTTGACTTTATCGGTTTTCTTGCCTTTTACTTGGAATTTCTCCATCCATTCGTCGATCTTTGGCTCAATTTCTTCTTTCTTTTTCCCCCGCAAGCGAGCAAAATAGATCAATTGATCTTGAATCGTTACTTTTGGATATAGTCCCCGTTCTTCCGGCAAATAGCCAATCAGATTGTATTCCTTCTCTGTGATTTGATGTCCATTCCATAAAACTTCTCCTTGATCTGCTCGTAAGAAGTCTAATATCAATCGAAATGTCGTCGTTTTACCGGCACCGTTTTGCCCAATCAACCCCATGATTTCCCCATCATTGATTTGAAAGGACAACTGATCTACAGCCCGATAGTCCCCAAATGTTTTCACTAAATTCTTCGCTTCTAACACATCTTCACCTTCCTCATCTTCAAGTTAATAAAAATAACCGGCTAAAAAACCGATGATTCCTCCAATCAATGCACCGACTCCCATAAAGAGCAGTGTATCCCGCAACACCCGTTGCCGTTTCGCCAATTTCTCCGGCTCTTTGTAAAAAGAAGCACGGTTCTTGTATAAGCGACGCATGAGAAATGACACCAAAACAATGGCAAGAGGCGTACACATCACCCCAACAGCAACGCCATAAGAAAAATCAAGCACCTCATTGGACGAAAACCGCAACCAGCGATCCAGCAGATAAATCCCCAGAAGAATAACCAAACCGATACCAGTCATTCTAAAAGAACGTTTGATCAGATAACGTGCCTCATTATCGATCCGTTCCTGGTAACTTTGCTGATCACTAAAAATAGTTGATGCATCTAATGGGGCTTGGAAATAAAAATACCGATCTTTATAGGAACTGATATACTCCCACCCACTGGCTTCATACATCGCCAAATAATCCTCTATATCTGTACAATCCCCTTGAAAAAAATCAACAGCAAATTTCTTTTCTTGCGGTTGGCTTTGAACAAACTTCAAAAAACCGAATGAATTCATATGCACAAACTGCCAGCCTTTTGCTGCCTGCTCTTGCAGCCGCATCATCTCTTTTTCGGGATAGTAAGCAACACCAAGTGAATATAAGTATTTTTTACGTTTGCTCATCTGCCAGTCCCCCAAACTCATCCAAAATCTGTTCACCGATCTCAAAAAAGTGTTTTCGTCGCTGAATGTCTTTCTCCAACGCCATTTTCCCCTTAGCCGTAATTTGATAGATTTTTTTACGATCCGTCGTTTCTTCTAGGCTAATCATTTCATTTTTGGTCAATTTTTTTAATATGGTATACATTGTTGCAGGACCAATTTCATATGTTCCTTGACTCATTTCATTGATTTGTTTCATGATCACATAGCCATGCTTTGGTTGTAACAAAGCTAATAAAATCAAATAGGTTGAATCCGTCAATGATTCATCCATCTGTTTTCCCCCATCCTAGGAAACTATATCACTTATTGATATAGTAGCGGATGATATAGGGGGTGTCAATCTCTTTTTGTAGACCCATTTTGCCATATTTTTAGAATTTATTGCACTTAATAGAGTTTGAATATTGATCCATGCTATGAAAAATGCAGTACTAGAAAGGCTGGATAGGTCTTATCCTCCTCCTAATTTGAAACCTCATCATTAAGACTCGAAAAAAGCAATTTATTTTCGCGAAACAAGAAAAGAAACGATAGGGGGATGAGTATTCTTAGAGAAGAGGTTATTTTGGGGAAGCTTCCCTAGATGATAGCACGAGAAGTCGAGTTGCGGAAAATGTCATTCACAGCAGATGAACCATCAAATGAGGCTTTGTCAGCAGGAAAACAAGCAAGGGATCCGACATTCCTCTTCCTTTTGGTGGAAAAATTATAAATTATTTTCTGACACTTTTTACGTAAAAAGATAAAATAAAAGACAACCTAAAGGAAAAATTTAGTTAACTAAACCTAATTTTCACCGTGAAAGGCTATCTCCATGGATCATTGTAGTTAAAAATGATTTGGGCAACAGATAAGCAGCTATTCTCCAAAATGATTATTAAAAGGTCAGAGAAAATAGGATGTTTCTAAAATACTCATTGCAAAAAATTTTTCAGCAAAAATGTTCTTTTTGTCTACACTGTTCTCAATCAGCTGGTGAATTTGCCCTGTTGTACTTTGAGAAGCTGTTCAGATACTTGGCTAGCCATACTTTGCCGTTTGCCCACTTCTTACAAATCGTCTAGTGTATATTTTCAACATAACCTTTATAGAAATAGCCGAATAGCTATTTCTTGCAAAAATTCTTATTTACTT
>NZ_JALAHI010000022.1 GCF_022711995.1 Enterococcus sp. | reverse complement strand
TATGCTAACGGAAAAGCCGCAACGCTGGAAGAAGGTTTTGAGCTGGCACGAGAGTGTATCGCTTCCGGTGCCGCTTATGACAAATTGCAAATGCTGATCCGTCAGTCAAACAACCAATGAACTTCAATAAATAAGCAGTAAGGAGGAGAATTATGGATTTTTTAGAAAAGATTATCCAAACAAAAGTTGCTGAAGTAGCAGCTATGCCGCTGGAAACCTTGAAGACAAGTAAAAAACGTCCTTCATTTTATCAACTGGTCAAAGAAAAACCACACAAGATGCACCTGATTGCCGAAATCAAGCGAGCCTCTCCCTCAAAAGGAGACATCAATCAAACAATTGATCCAGTTACTCAAGCCAAAGCGTATGAAGCCGCTGGTGTGAGTGCCATCTCCGTTTTGACCGATCAGCAGTTTTTCAATGGCTCGCTGGCAGATCTCGAAGCAGTCAGCAAAGTCGTTTCGGTGCCATTATTGTGCAAAGACTTTATTATCGACAAAAAACAGCTGATTCGTGCCAAGAATGCCGGCGCTAGTCTCGTTTTATTGATCGTTGCTGCCTTGGAGCCAGAAGCATTAGCTAAGCTGTATCACGAAGCAACAACACTTGGACTGGAAGTGCTAGTTGAGACCCATAATTTGGCTGAATTTCAGCAAGCTCAAGCACTGGGTGCCAACATCATTGGTGTCAACAATCGTGATTTAAAAACCTTTGCTGTTTCCCTGGATGTCAGTCTTTCTCTAGCACCTCAACCATCAGACGCGATTTATATCAGCGAATCCGGTATTCAAACAGACGCAGATGTGCGGCAACTGGCTCCCTTTTTTCAGGGGATCTTAGTTGGGGAAACCTTGATGAGAAGTGAACATATTGCTGACACAGCAGCCGGTTTGCAGGTGAGTCGCCTATGACTAAAGTCAAAATTTGCGGACTCACCGAACCCTTGCATATAGAGGCAGCAGTCAATGCAGGGGCTGATTACCTTGGCTTTGTCTTTGCTAAAAGCCGCCGGCAAATCGAACCGGCAGAAGCTCGCAAGATGACGGAACAAGTCCCTAAAACCGTAGGAAAAGTCGGAGTCTTTGTCTCTCCCAGTTTCGAAGAAGTTCAAACAGCAATTCAAGCGGCCCAGCTGACAGCGATTCAGCTTCACGGGAAATTGAAGCCATCTTTGGAAACAGCGATCCAAACTGGTGTGTTTGCTCATCAAAAAATCGCAGTGATCCAAGCGTTTGATGGCGAGGCAGATACGTTAGAACAAGCATTTATCAGCAGCAACTCAGATTTCGGGTTGTTAGATGCTCCCGTAAGAAATCACCTCTATGCTGGTGGAAATGGGCAATCCTTTGATTGGCAAAAAGCAGCCAAAAAATCGCTGCCGTTTTCTGAGCGATTTTTTATTGCAGGGGGATTACATGTTGCTAACGTTCAACAGGCCATCGCTATTTTTGATCCCTATGCAGTGGACATTTCTTCAGGGGTTGAAACAAATGGCAAGAAAGACAGTAAAAAGATCCAACAATTTATTCACTTAGTAAAGGAGAAAAAAAGATGACCCACTATCCCACAGAAACAGGATTTTATGGTACTTTTGGCGGCCAGTTTGTACCAGAAACATTGATGTTTGCAGTCAAGCAGTTAGAAACGACTTATCGTGAGGCACAAGCAGACCCTAATTTCCAAGCAGAGTTACAAGATTATCTCCACGAATATGTAGGGAGAGAGACACCCCTCTATCACGCACAGCGATTGTCACAACACTTAGGCGGGGCCAGAATTTATTTGAAGCGAGAAGATTTGAATCATACCGGTGCACATAAAATCAATAATGCTTTGGGACAAGTGTTATTAGCAAAACGGATGGGGAAAAAGAAAGTTGTGGCAGAGACGGGTGCTGGACAGCATGGGGTCGCTACAGCGACTGCAGCGGCATTGTTCGGTATGGAATGCACGATTTTTATGGGTGCGCTAGATGTACAGCGGCAAGCGCTAAACGTCTTTCGGATGGAATTATTAGGGGCAAAGGTGGTTGCGGTCACTTCAGGGAATCAAACACTGAAAGATGCCGTCAATGAAGCATTAAGATATTGGGTCGCAACTGTCGAGGATACCCATTATGTCATGGGGTCTGTCCTTGGCCCACATCCTTTTCCGGAAATTGTTCGCGACTTTCAAAGTGTGATCGGTAGTGAGACACGACGACAACTGCTAGAAAAAGAAGGCCAATTGCCCACGACGGTGGTTGCTTGTGTGGGAGGCGGCAGCAATGCAATGGGAATGTTTTACCCTTTTATCGCTGATCAAACGGTTCGCTTGATTGGGGTGGAAGCAGCCGGAAAAGGGGTGGAGACCACTGAACATGCGGCAACATTGACAAAAGGCAGTATCGGTATTTTGCATGGCTCAAAAATGCATCTGCTGCAAGACGATGATGGGCAAGTGATCGAACCCTATTCGATTTCAGCTGGTTTGGATTATCCGGGGGTCGGTCCCGAACATTCCTATTTGAAGGAAATCGAACGGGCGGAATATTTTGCTATCACTGATAAAGAAGCTGTCGAAGCATTTTACCTCTTGTCCCAAGTCGAAGGCATTATTCCTGCCTTGGAAAGTGCCCATGCCGTTGCCTATGCCCTCAAGCTAGCTCCGACAATGCATCCAGAGGAACGTTTAGTGATCTGTTTGTCAGGACGAGGGGACAAAGATGTTCAACAAATCAAAGACCGAGGAGCAGAGAAATGACAATCAAAACATTGACGAAGAAAATGAAAGAGCGCCAAAAACAAGGCGACTCATTGTTTGTTCCCTATATCATGGCTGGAGCCAATGGTCTAGAAAAACTGCCAGCAGAAATAAAACTACTGGTGTCCCACGGCGCAGCCGCTATCGAAATCGGTGTGCCTTTTTCAGATCCTGTTGCAGATGGACCTGTCATTCAAACAGCAGGGATGCAAGCGTTAGCCAATGGCACGACCTTAAAAAAAATCATTGCTGCGCTGAAAGTCATCGAGTCAGAAGTTCCATTGGTGCTGATGGGGTATGCCAATTCATTCTTTCATTATGGCATTCAACGATTAGCCGATGATCTGAAAAACACGGATGTGAAAGGAGTGATTATTCCCGATCTGCCTTTTGAGCATCGAGCGCTAGCAACCCCTACTTTTGACACTGCAGATCTGGCGCTGATCACATTGGTTTCATTGACCAGTCCACCAGAGAGAATTCAGACATTGATTGAAGAAGCAGAAGGTTTCGTCTATGCGGTGACAGTGAATGGTGTTACCGGAGAAGACCGCCAATACAACGAACAGTTGGATCAGCATTTGCAAGTTATTACTGATAAAAGTCCGATTCCTGTCTTAGCAGGTTTCGGGGTATCGACTCACGCAGACGTGCAGCGCTTTAACCGGGTGTGCGATGGCGTAGTGATCGGTTCAAAAATCGTAGCAGCCTTACAAAACGATTCACTGCCTAAAGTCAGTGAAATGCTAACAGAACTTGTTGGCGAGTCATAGGAAAGTAGGTTCAAAAAAAGAATCCGATCTGGGTTCTTTTTTTGCGGACAAAACAGTCTTTTTTTATTTCCCGATGAGTTCCTAGATAAAATGGTACCCATTATGTGACTTCAGCCAGAATAGAGAGTGGGAGACCATCAACGGAAGAGTATGGATCCTTGCCAGAACAAAAGAGGGTGTAGAATCTGGATACTGTGAAAGTTTCTAATAGAAGTAATAAAACCGTTAAAAAAGAATGAGACTTTAGGCGGATGTCCAAAAATTATTTGTTCGTTAAGATGAACCTATCAACTAAAGAGAGTGGGAAAGAGTGTGAGAGGGAATAAGAAAAATATTGTTTATCTGATGTTGGGACAAATTATTTCAGTTTTTGGTGGCGCTATTTTACGATTTGCATTGTCATTATTTGTGTTAGATGTAACTGGCAGAGCAGACATTTTTGCGACAGTCTTAGCCGTTTCTAGCATACCGGTATTATTTGCACCTATTGGAGGAGCGATCGCGGATCGCTTCGATCGAAAAATTTTGATGGTTTTGATGGATGTGGCTAATGCGATTATTGCTTTATTACTATTTCTAGTTGTTGGTACTTCTGAGTCTATTCTGTTGATCGGTATTCTAATTTTTATTTTGGCCATCGTTGGCAGCTTTGATACCCCTGTTGTAGGGGCTAGCATTCCTTTATTGGTAGAAGAGGATCAGTTGGAAAAAATCAATGGATTGTCAAACGGCATATTACAGTTATCAAATGTTGTCGCGCCAATCTTAGGTGGTGTATTTTATGGTTTATTGGGGGCAAAAATGTTGATTGCTAGCAGCGTGTTCTTTTTTGTGGCAGCAGCGATCATCGAAAGCTTTTTAAAAATCCCTTTTGAAAAACGAGAACAGTCCTCTGGAACGATGGTGCAAACATTGCTAGGAGATTTAAAAGATGGTTTTAGAGAAGTAAAAAACAATCAAGTGATTTTAAAAGCAATCATCGTTGCGGCAGCGATCAACTTTGTATTGACTTCATTTTTCATCGTAGGCCTACCAGTAATTTTGAGAATGACTTTGCAAGTGAGTGATACCATGTATGGAATCGGGATGGGTGCTTTTAGCTTGGCCAGTATCATTGGCGCAATTTTTGCCGGCCCATTAACGAAGAATGTAAAATTCAATAATTTTTACCGTGTATTTACTCTTTCGGGTATTTTATTGCTGATCATGAATTTTCTTTTACTATTCATTACAGCAAATCCTAGTATAGGATTCATCGTAATCGTTATTATAGAAATGATTATTGGAG
>NZ_JALAHI010000021.1 GCF_022711995.1 Enterococcus sp. | reverse complement strand
CGGTGGTATTGTAGGGTAAAATCGTCAGATTGCAGTTTCGTTGGGAAAGTTCTCTTAAAATACTATGTTTCAAGCCAAAATCGATCACGACGATGTTTCGTCCAGTTCCTGGACTTGGATAAGGCTTAGACGTGGACACTTGTGCCACTTGATTGGTAGGTAAAACGGCTGCTTTCAATTGATCAAAAGCATGGGCAAATTCATCATTGGCATCCACGATACTGGCTTTCATCGTTCCGAATTGACGAATCTTCCGGGTCAATGCCCGGGTATCGATTCCTGCGATTCCTGGAATATTTTTGCGCTTTAGAAATTCATCAAGGGTCATTTGTTTGCGCCAGTTGCTGGCTACTCGAGCATGTTCTTTCACCACTACACCTTTACAAGTCGGCGCAATCGATTCATAATCATCGCGATTGACACCGTAGTTTCCTACCATTGGGTAGGTAAAGGTGATGATTTGTCCATTAAAACTTTGATCTGTGATGGTTTCTTGATACCCTGTCATACTAGTGGTAAAGACGATCTCGCCATAGACATTAACTTCTGCGCCGAATCCTTCACCTTCAAATAATGTGCCGTCTTCCAAAATCAACCAGCGTTTCATAAAATCCCCCTACCTTTTTGCCAAACTAATTTTCCATTCACCAATGTATGAGTGGTATCCCCATATAAAGGCCAGTTATTAAATGGTGTGTTTTTTCCTTGAGAAAGAAATTGTTCCGAATCAACAGTGTAAGCTGTCTCTAGATCAAAAATCGCGATGTCTGCCGGAGCCCCCACCATTAATTTGCCGGCTTTCAATCCAAAAATCTCCGCTGGCTTTTCAGTCATCCATGCCACCACTTGTTCCAATGTAAAGCGGCCGGTTTTGACAAAATGTGTATAAATCAATTGAAAAGCATATTCTGAACCGACGATCCCAAATGGTGCTTTTAAAAAACTCTGCATTTTTTCTTCAAAGCCATGGGGTGCGTGGTCGGTTGCGATACAGTCGATCGTCCCATCCAATAGGCCTTCGATCAATGCCTCACGATCGGCTCTCCCTCTAAGTGGGGGATTCATTTTCCAAAAGCCTTCATCCCCAGGGATATCTTCATCGATCAAGAGCAAGTGATGGGGGGAAACTTCTGCCGTCACATGGATTCCTGCTTGTTTGGCTTCACGAATGACCCGTACACTTTCTTTTGTCGAAACATGACAGACATGGTAATGGGCCCCGGTTTCTTCTGCCAACAGCACATCCCGGGCAATTTGTGATGCTTCTGTGGCACTAAGAATCCCCGGCAAGCCAAGTTCTTCTGCTCTCTTCCCCGCATGCATCACACCGCCGAATAACAGAGAGTCATCTTCGGTATGGGCCACTAATGCCATCTGGTTTTTGGCGGCTTCTTTCATCGCTAAGTACATCGTACCAGCCGTTTGGACGCCAACACCGTCATTGGTGAATGCAAAAGCGCCGGCTTCCTTCAATGCTTTTTGATCCGTTAAAACTTCACTGCGCAATTCTTCAGTGATGGGTGCATACTGTAACACTTTAACCACGGCATCTTCTTGGATTCGTTGGTAAACTTGTCGCAATTTTTCTGCAGTATCCGGAACAGGATTCAAATTCGGCATGGCACAAACAGTGGTGAAGCCCCCACGAGCTGCCGCCATACTTCCGGTTTTGATGGTCTCTTTGTATTCAAAGCCTGGCTCTCTGAAGTGAACATGAACATCCACTAATCCTGGAGTGATCAATTGTTGCTTTGCATCGATCACTTGATCGAACCCTGTTTCTGAAAAAGTTGTTCCAATGGCTTGGATCACGCCATCTTCGATCCAAATTTCTGCAGGGATACAATGATCACCCTCTGCGATGATCTTTCCGTTCTTAATGAGTGTTTTCATGTTGCTTCCTCCTCTATCTGTTTGAGTAACTTGTTGCTTTTGTTTAGGCTTTGCCATTCAATACCGCTTCTAAAATTGCCATACGGACAAACACGCCATTGGTCATTTGTGTAACAATTCTTGAACGCAGTCCTTCAACTAATGGATCTGCCAGCTCAACATCACGATTGACTGGAGCCGGATGCATGATGATGGCATGGTCTTGCATCTTGGCTGCACGTTCCACAGTCAATCCATAATCCCGTAAGTAAGCCTCTTTTGAGAAACTTTCTGAGCCATCATGACGTTCATGTTGGACCCGCAGCATCATCATGACATCAACTTGGTCCACCAATTCATCTAGAGGCAACCAGTGGCCATAGACTTCAAATTCATTGTCATACCATTGTGGCGGACCAGAAAAGTAAACTTTGGCCCCTAGCCGTTTGAGCATTTGCATGTTTGATTTAGCAACACGGGAATGGGTGATGTCTCCGACGATCGCTACTTTTAGTTGATCAAAGTGCCCAAACTCTTCATAGATCGTCATCAAATCTAATAAGCATTGTGTAGGATGCTGGCCGCTGCCGTCTCCTCCATTGATGATGCTGCATTGGATCGTTTTACTTTGGATCAGTTCGTCGTAGTAATTTTCATCTCCATGGCGGATGACTGCCACATCCACGCCTAGTGCCGACATCGTCAAGACAGTGTCATACAATGTTTCGCCTTTTTGCACAGAACTGGTTGACGAATCGAATTCGATCACTTCAAGACCTAGTTTCTTTTCGGCTACATCAAAACTCTTATGGGTTCTGGTACTATTTTCAAAGAAAAGGTTCGTAGCAAAGTATTGTTCCTTTTGCGGCATCCATTTGGCTCCTCTTTTAAATTCCTGCCCTCTGCGGATAAGCCCCATCACTTCTCGATCTGTTAATGCCTCGACGGTCAAAAGATGCTTTAAACTGATTCTTTCTGATTGGATGATCATGAATAATACCTCCTAGTTTTTCCCTTTTCGTTGACTGCTAACTACTGTGCTTCACTGCGAGACGTTTCTGGTAAAATAAGATTTAAAATAATTCCTAAGACCGTTGCTAATGCCATAGCTGATAAAGTAAATGTGCCAACCGTAAAGACCAGTCCGCCAATCCCGATTACAAGAATCACTGATGCGATAATTAGATTCTTTTTGCGGTCAAAGTTGATTTTGTTGTCAATGAGGATCTTCATCCCACTAGCAGCGATGACACCGAATAAAAGGAAGCTGATTCCTGAAATGACTGGGTTTGGAATACTTAGGATCAATGCACTTAGTTTACCGACAAAGCCTAGCAAGACCGCCAAGACCGCCGCACCACCGATAACAAAAACACTGTGTACTCTGGTAATGGCTAAGACACCAATGTTTTCACCGTAACTAGTAACGGGAGGTCCGCCAACGAATCCGGCAACGATTTGTGCAAAGCCGTCTCCCATCAATGTTTTGTTTAATCCTGGTTCTTCAAAGAAGTTCCGCTTCGTTAATTTGTTCAAGACCATCAAATGGCCGATATGTTCTGTCATCGTAACAAACGCGATAGGTGCCATCGTCGTGATGGCATTTAAATGCAAGGTTGGTTTGTATTGCACAAAAGGAATTTCAAAGCTAGGCAATGAGAACCACGCAGCGTCGATGATTGGCTGTACATCTACGATACCAGCGGCTAAAGCCACTAAGTAGCCGCCGACGATCCCTAGCAAGATGGGAATCAATCCTAGAAACCCTCGCAAAAACATGTTGAAGAAAATCGTCAATCCCAATGTAACCAATGCTACTAAGATAAATTTGAAATCATAGATGTCGCCGTTATACATCGCATTTTGCGCCGCATTGGCAGCTAATCCTAAGCCGATGACCATGATTACTGGTCCGACAACGATCGGCGGCAAGATTTTATCTAACCAAGCAGCTCCGATTTTTTTGATGATCAGAGAAACGATGATGTAAACCAGTCCTGTTGTAATGGCTCCTTGGGCGATTGCCGGGTAGCCATCTGATTTCATCAGCATTTGCATGGCAGCGATAAAGGCAAAGCTGCTGCCTAAGTAGGCAGGAATCTTACCTTTTGTGGTAACGAGATACACAAGTGTCCCTAATCCCGAACTCACCAAAGCGATACTTGGGTTGATACCGACAAGAATCGGTACTAATACTGTTGCTCCGAACATCGTGAATAAATGCTGTAGGCTTAAGCCTAACCAAGGCAATGCCTTTGGGCGATCATTGATATCTAATACCGCATCGGTATTACGAAATTCTTGCTTTTCCATCTGTCTGTCACTCTTCTTCCTACTCGTTTTCTTTATTGATCATGATACGGTCAGAACCATCGGATTCTTCCATTTCGACAATGATTTGTTCGCTTAATGCAGTGGGAATATTTTTACCCACGAAGTCCGCTCGAATCGGTAATTCCCGATGTCCGCGATCCACCAGTACTGCCAATGAGATGCGGCGAGGTCGGCCGAAATCCATGATGGCATCTAATGCTGCCCGGATCGTACGTCCTGTGAACAATACATCATCGATCAAGATCACTTCTTTGCCATCGATCGGCGTTGGAATGTCAGAAGAATGGATCTCTGGGTCTTCATCTGATTTCTTGTCGTCCCGATACAATGTGATATCTAATTCTCCGACAGGTACTTCGACGCCTTCCAGCTGTTTCAAGCGTTCAGCGATTCGTTGTGCAATATAAATTCCTCTGGTCTTGATCCCTACCAAAACAAGATCATCGATCCCTCGGTTGCGTTCAATGATTTCATATGTGATTCTAGTCAATGCTCGTTTCATTGTTACTGCATCTACTACTTCTTTAGCCGCCATGTTGATTCCTCCTAATTTTGAACATAAAAAAACTCCTGCCTAGTGAGGCAGGAGGTATGTTTTCCGATCATACTTTCTGGTGCTATCTACAGCGATCCAGAATATGCGCAATCATCCAGCAAGTTTTCGATGCTCCAACGCGGGAGTCGTCTGCTTGCTCATTTCCTTCTTAGCCTCACGGGACTACACTTAAAGGAGCTATTTATTTGTTATACACACTATACAGTTCTTTGAAAAAAAAATCAATCGTTTTTTCGTAATTTTTTTAACGTTTCCGCAAATAGTTCGGGTAATGGTGCTTCAAAGACCATTGATTCTCCTGTTGTTGGATGGGTAAATCCTAAGAGTTTCGCATGCAGAAATTGACCATTGCCCTTCAATGTCTTTTTAGGACCGTAGACAGGATCTCCTGCTAACGGAAAGCCAATGTATTGCATATGGACCCGAATTTGGTGAGTCCGACCTGTCTCCAACTGTAATTCAACTAAAGTAAATTGATCAAAACGTTCCAAAACTGTAAAATGTGTTACAGCCGGTTTGCCATCTTCTTGCACCGCTTGCATCTTGCGATTCACTTTGGAACGGCCAATCGGTGCATTGATGGTTCCTTTTTCATGGGAAATATTGCCATGGACTAGGGCAACATACTTCCGTAACGAAGTTTTGTCTTTCAACTGTTTGGCCAATGCTTCATGGGCATGGTCATTTTTAGCAATCATCAATAAGCCGGAGGTATCTTTATCGATACGATGAACGATTCCTGGGCGTACCACATCATTGATGGAAGACAAATCCGTCATATGATACAACAACGCATTGACCAGCGTTCCATTGGGATGGCCGGCGGAAGGATGGACCACCATTCCTTGGGGCTTGTTGATCACGGCTACATCTTGGTCTTGATACACGATGGTTAAAGGAATATTTTCAGGTTCTAAATCAAGAACTTCTGGTTCTGGCACTTGAATCACCAATTTGTCACCAGACTTCACTTTATAATTGGCACGAATTGGCTCCCCTTGACAGGTGACGGCACCTTCTTTCAGCCACTGCTGAATTTGCGAACGGCTCGCTTCTAGACGATCTGCCAATACTTTATCGACCCGGCCTTTTTCTTCACGAATCACTACTTCAATTTGATTATTCATTTATTTTCCCTTCACTTCATCATCAACTAACGCGTAGATAAAAATCAAAAACACGCCGATCACTAACGACATATCGGCAATATTAAATATTGGAAAGTTGATAAAATCTAGTTGAAACATATCCACCACATACCCTAAGCGCAAGCGATCGATAAAGTTGCCGATCGCACCGGCTAAAATAAAGGCTAGTCCCAAGCGAAACCAAATACTGCTTTTACGATGGCGGATCAACAAATACGACACCACAATCACAGCAGCAATAGTAATGATCGTAAAGAAAGTCATTTTTCCTTCCAAAATACTCCATGCGGCACCGGTATTGCGAATATAAGTCAATGAAAGGACATGATCGATCAATGTCTGCACATCACCTAAAGAAAAATTATTCACGATCCAGATTTTCAACCATTGATCAAGACCGATAATCACGGCACTTAATAAAAAAAACAACGCTATCATCTTTTTTCCACACTTTCTTCGTTAAAAATATCTCGCGGACGAACGATCCCTAATAAATTCCCATTCGGATCGCCATTTTTTGTGATCAAGACCGCTTCCAGCAAAGCCTTTTTATGAAAGAGGTCTTCTACTTCCGCGACGGTTGTTGTTGCCGGTACAAACTGATAATTAGATTCTTTACCGTCCTTGATCAACAAATCTTCTGCTTTGCGGCCTTCTAAGCGGATTTCCCCTTTGAGACTTTCTTGCGCAAACCAGTACCCCAGCATACGCAATGTGATCAAGCCGACAAAATGGCCTTTATCATATAGCGGAAACTGTGAAAATCGCTTTTGCGCAACGATCTTCAAAATTTCTTTCAAGGGCAATGTCTTTTCAAAACCCGTCACTTTTTTGCCGAATTTTGGCAATACTGTCTCTGGCTGCAGCAAAGCTTGTTCAATTTGTTGGATGCGGTTGACGACCCATTGATTTGGCTCAGCAATCACAAAATTTTCACCGATCTTTTCATGAACGATGGCGTTGCGCAATTGGGCCATCTGCAATAAGTCTTCTTCGTATTTTTTAATGTCTCCTTGCTTTTGCTTGGAGAGACGACGAACCATCTCAGAAAATCCCATGTTCCGAGGATTGCCTAAATCCTCTCTTAGTTGTTTTTCGATTCGATTGAAACTGCTTAAAAATGTATCTGCTCCGCTAGCCATTTGTTACCTCCTCAATGACATACGCTTGCTTCCTATAGGTAATCCCCAGAAAGAAATAGCCGACCAAATAAAGAAAGAAAGCTGCGAAGACCCATAGCTGTCTACTTAAACTGAAAAGTGCCACAAGCAAAAATAGCCCAATATAAAACAGCACATAAAATGTAATCAGTCGGGGGTTCATTTTTATCTCCAATGAAGTCGCAGGCTTCAAATCGGTCAGTGAAATTTCTTTGCTCTTTAGAAAGAACAGTCGAACGGAAAGCCGCTGGTGGGAATCAAGCTCCAGCTCAATGGTTTCCTGCTGATTGATCCACGCCGCTTTCTGACCATCCACCAGCACTTCCAGCGGACTACCCATTGCGTAAAAGCCGGTATTGCGTGTAATTTTACGTTTCATTCTTCTATACGCTCCAATTTTATCAGTATACTTGAATTTCCCCAGAAAGGAAACAGTCTTTTAACTGAACGATTGGTTTTATTATAACAAAAACCAGACTTTTTGACACAACTTGGCATTCTTCATTGCCGCTTTTCAAACCGCCGGATTCTTTAAAAATACGGAAATCCCAACAAAAAAACTTTTAAAAGTCTTTCTGGGTTTTCCCCATACAAAAGACTTCCTTGCACAGCAATTGGCAAGGAAGTCTGATAGACGGCTCAATCAAGCACCGCTTTTATGTTAAAATAAGCCGCTCACATGTCCCTCTGCATCAACATCCATCGTTAAAGCTGCAGGTTTTTTAGGCAACCCCGGCATGGTCATGACGGTTCCCGTCAAAGCAACGATAAAGCCAGCACCTAGTTTGGGGACAAGTTCTCGAATCGTAATGGGAAAATCCGTTGGCGCCCCTAAAAGATGGGGATCGTCGCTAAACGAATACTGTGTTTTTGCCATACAAATCGGCAAGTGATCCCAGCCGTTTTCTTTTAAGACTTTTAATTGTCTTTGTGCAACTCCGGAAAAAACAACCTTTGAGCCGCCGTAAATTTCGGTAACGATTTTGGCCGCTTTGTCAGGAAGACTGTCTTCCTCTTGATACAAGCGGCGATAATCCCCTGGCTGTTTTTCGATGGCATGGATGACTGCCTGCGCTAAGTCCTCTCCACCGGCGCCGCCTTTTTCCCAAACTTGGGTTCGAGCGATTGGTACCCCGATCTCCTGACAACATTGCGCCAGCATTTGGATCTCCGCTTCTGTGTCTGTGACAAATTCATTGATCGCTACCACGACGGGCAGCTGGTAATGCTGCATATTTTTTACGTGGCGCTTCAAATTGGCAAAGCCGGCTACCAACGCGGCTACATTTTCTTCTTTTAATTGTTCTTTGTCGACACCGCCATGCATTTTCAGCGCGCGAATCGTTGCCACCACGACGACCGCATCCGGTGCCTTTGAGAGATTTGGTGTTTTGATGTCTAAAAATTTCTCTGCCCCAAGATCTGCCCCAAAGCCAGCTTCTGTCACTGTATATTCCCCTAGATGAAGAGCCGTTTCCGTAGCAATCACACTATTACACCCGTGAGCGATATTGGCAAAGGGGCCGCCATGAATCAATGCAGGTGTTCCTTCAATGGTTTGAACCAAATTCGGTTTCAAAGCATCTTTCAATAATAAGGCCAATGCCCCTTGAACGTTCAAATCCTTGACGTAGATCGGCTGTTTCTCATAGGTATAGCCAATCAAAATCTGGCTTAGCCGTTCTTTTAAGTTTTCCAAGTTGGTCGCCAGACACAAAATCGCCATGATTTCACTCGCCACCGTAATATCAAACCCATCTTCCCGAGGCACCCCTTGCAGCGGCCCTCCTAGCCCAACGATTACATTTCTTAATGCGCGATCATTCAAATCCACAACCCGCTTCCAGATGATCCGTCGGGGATCGATCCCCAGCTCGTTTCCTTGTTGGATATGATTGTCTACCAATGCCGACAACGCATTATTCGCAGCCGTGATTGCGTGCATATCCCCTGTAAAATGCAGATTGATGTCTTCCATCGGTAAGACTTGGGCATATCCTCCACCTGTTGCCCCTCCTTTGATCCCCATAACAGGTCCTAAAGATGGTTCTCGTAAGGCGATCACCGTTTGTTTACCAATCCGATTCAAGCCATCAGCCAATCCAATCGTGACAGTCGACTTTCCTTCTCCTGCAGGAGTTGGATTGATCGCCGTGACTAAAATCAGTTTTCCCGCTGGACGTTTTGCAATCTTTTTAATCGCTGGCCAATCAATTTTGGCTTTGTACTTTCCATAATGCTCGAGATCCTCTGCTTGTAACCCAATCGTTGCTGCAATTTCATTAATCGGTTTAATTGTTGCTTCTTGTGCAATTTCAATATCTTTTTTCATCAATAACCCTCAATTCCCGAACTATTATTCCTTATATATCGTTATTTGTTTGTCTGTTCTTATTATACCGTTTTTCTCAAAGAAAGAAACCCCGATTTTAACTCCTATAAAAAAAAGAACCGGAAAACTAATTTTCCGGTTCTTGTTGATTAAGCAGCTGAGGCACTTGTTTTGCAATAAGTTGCTGAAGGATAGCCAGATCCCTTTTTCGCATCACAAAGGTAGAACTGTGATCATTGACGGTAATCCGCAAATGACGATTCTCGATCTCAATCGCTTGAATCGCGGTATAAGGAATCGATTCCCGCTTCCAAAAGCGGCTATAAATGATCTTGATCTCCGTCTCCTTCAGAGAAAGCCGTCGTCGCAACCCAATCCAAAATAGCAAGAGAAAAACGACTAATACAAGATTGCTTTTCCAATAAGGGCGTGTATTTTCCAGTGCCAAAATCAAGCTGTAAAATAAAACGATCAGTGAACTGGACCAATAGATGATTGCGGTAGCGGATTCCGGTTGCCAAAAAAAGTTTCGTCTCATAAATAATTTCCTCACAGAATCAATTTCTAGTATACTTATATCTATCATAACAGAAGGAGTCAAACAATGCTAAAAGTGTTTATCGATGCTTCAACAAAAGGAAATCCAGGCCCTAGTGGTGGCGGCCTGCTGATAGTTGGCGACAATTTGCATGAACAGCATACCTTTGTCCTACCGATTCTCACCAATCATCAAGCAGAGTTTGCGACGATGCATTACGCCCTTGAATTTCTTTTAGCCAAAGAATGGCAGGACCAAACGATCATGCTTTATACCGATAGTAAAGTCGTCGCTCAAACAATCGACAAAAATTATACGAATAATCCTGCTTTTCGCGAATATTTGGCAGCAATCCAAGAACTGTTGCCCCACTTTTCATTACTGATTGTTCAATGGATTCCTGAATCGCAAAATAAAGGAGCCGATCACCTTGCACGTCAAGGATTAGCCAAAGCCTTAAAATCACAAAATCGGTGACAACAAACGAGAAAAGTTCTGCTTGAAACGTAACCAATAAGATTGTTTCGCTAACATTTCATCTGTCAATAAAGTAGATTGCAACATGTCCTCTTCAAAAATCGTTTTTAGTTGCGCCGTGATTTCTTGATCATAGACAAAGGCATTGACTTCAAAATTCAAGGCGTAACTGCGAATATCTTGATTGGTTGTACCAAATGAGCAGATCGTGTCGTCCATCATGACCGCTTTCGCATGGATAAACCCGTTCTCATAAATGTAAATTTTGGCACCTCTGCGATGCAGATAGTTGGCATAGTGTTGGGTTGCTCGATAGATAAATGGATGATCCGGCATACATGGAATCATGATGCGGACATCAACACCTGAATGAATGGCAATCTCCAGCGCATTCATCATACTATCATCAGGAATCAAATAAGGGGTTTGGATCCAAAGGGATTTTTCGGCTGCCAAAATCATTTTGACAAAGCCACCTTTTAGAATCTGCGTTTCGGATTCCGGTCCATCGGCTACGATCTGCATGTCGACATAACCGGCTTTTTCTTTCGGAGGTAAGATAAAATAGCGGTCTTCATATTCCAACTGATCCTCTTCCTTTTGGACCGACGCATTCCAATCGCGAATAAAAATTTCCTGTAATGTAAAGCTAGCCGTTCCGACGATTCGTGCATGGGTATCCCGCCAGTAGCCGAATTTTTCTTTTTTCCCTAAATATTGATCCCCTACGTTAAACCCGCCGGTCCAGCCAATTTGGCCATCGATTACCACGATCTTGCGATGCAGGTGATAATTCAGCCGGGTGTTCCGAATCAAATTTTTTGAAGTAATAAAAGGCACGACTTTGCCGCCGGCATCCAAGAGGGGCTGAAAGAATTTCCGATTGGCTTTTGGAGAACCCCATGGATCAAAAATCAGGCGAACTTCCACGCCTTGTCGGGCTTTTTTGATTAAGACATCGAGAAATTGCCCGCCAATCTCATCGTTAAAAAATGAATAATACTCCACATGAATGTTGTCTTGGGCTTTTTCCATATCCGCAAAAAGTGCAGCAAATTTTTCTTTGCCATCGGTATAAAACTGTACTTGATTGCCTTTGGTCAAAGGAGACTCATCTAAATTTTTAAAATATCGTTCCAGCAGATGGTTGTCATCTGAATAAGGATGCTCTGGAAAGGAATAGTTGTGCACTTTAATGATTTGATTTAATTCGTTGATTCGGCTTTGATGATTCTCACTGAATTTGTAAATAATTTCTCCATCGATTCCTCGACCACAAAATAAATACAACAAAAACCCTAACCCTGGGATAAAGACCAATGTCATCATCCAGGCAAAAACACTTGCAATTGATCGTGGTTTACGAAAAACCGTAATAAATGCTGCGACAGTATTGACGAACAGCAGCGCCAAAAAAACGGTCGAAACCACACTCATATCCATTTTTATCATAATTTCCTCCTACAACAAATAAGTGTGATCAAACGTGATCGATACTTCATACCTGCCGATGTCACGTACGATTTTTTGAAAGATTTTTTCCTGCAATTCACGATCTGTATATTTCCTCTGCTTTGGGATTACCAAATCAAAGGTAAATTGTTTGGCATGGATCCGAAAGTCGTGCATCCGTAACTCCGGATCAATCTGCTCAATGATTTGTCTGACTTGTTCCCGCAACTGCCGATATTCCTCATTTTGGATAGGCACAGGATCAAGATGGCAAACCAATTCAACATGAAGATTTCGTTGAAAATCATGTTCGATCGCATCAATCACTTCGTGAGCCTGAGACAAGCTCCAATTTTCATTGACTTCAATATGGACACTAGCAAAACGCCTCTTCGGTCCATAGCTATGCACCAGTAGGTCATGGTAACCCAAAATCGTTGGATAGCGATCCAGCCGTTCCTCCATCTCCTGAATTTCGGTTTCCGTCGGTCGGGCCCCTAGCAGTTCATTGATAAACGTTCGGATCATCATAATACCGCTGTATAAGATATACAACGCGATCAGCAACCCAATATACCCGTCCACTCGCCAACCGGTTCCCCATTCGATCAATGCAGAGACCAAGACCGCCCCAGTTGTCAGAACGTCATTGAAACTATCTTGCCCACTAGCCTGTAATGCTGCTGAATCAATTTCCTTGGCCAACTGACGATACATGCTTCCTTGCCAAAGTTTGATCCCGATGGACAAGACCAGTACAATAAACAGCCAAGAAGACAAACGAATCGGTTCCGGTGTAATGATTTTCTCAAAGGCATTTTTTAAAAACTGGAAACCAACAAATGTGATCAGTAAGGAAACCACAAAACCGCTAATGTATTCAAAACGCTCATGCCCATAGGGATGTTCTCTATCCGCCGGCTTGGCAGCAATCCGAAAGCCAATCAATGTCAAAAAAGAGGAAACGGTATCAGATAGACTATTGATGGCATCTGCCATGATCGAGACCGACCGAGCCGATAAACCGATCAAAAACTTGCCGACAAAAAGAAGGGCATTTGAAAATAATCCTAGATAGCCGGCCAGTTTGCCGATTCTGGTCCGATCATTTCCGGTTCCCTTCATTCGTTTTAAAAAAAAGCCCAGCATGTCCTTCCCTCCCAACATCAATCGATCTTTCTTATTTTACCCCGAATGAAATCAGTAAAACAACTAAAAGCATACAAAAAAGGGATTTTTCTTAAAAGAATCCGTTGATCTCTACTAAGGTTGTCCATGAATGGTTGTCCATAAATCTTCCCGTCGTTTCAGTAATAACAAAAAATATCCGAAAAAATGATGCTCCAATCCACCAAGAATCTTATAGTAAGACAAGGCAGATCGTGGAAGAATCATTGTTCGGATATCTTTCGATCGTCTTATTGTGATTGTTTGTGGCTACTGTGTCAGTTTGCTGTTAACCAATTGGCAACTTCTGACAATGCAGCGTCGATTCCTTCTGGCTGTTTCCCACCGGCTTGAGCCATATCAGGACGTCCGCCGCCACCACCGCCGACTTTCGGTGCGATGTGCTTGATCAAATCTCCAGCTTTCAAGCCTTTCTCATTGGCCTGTGGTGTCATTGCTGCCAACAGATTTACTTTACCATCGTTGGCTGTAGCAAGAACCAACACATCAGAAAGTGCTTTTTGTTTCCATTGGTCTGCTAACTGGCGTAACTGATTCATATCTTTGACCGTGACTTTGGCAGCAATATAGCGAACCCCATTCACTTCTTTGACATCTTTGAAGACATCGCCAGCTTGTTGATTGGCTAATTTGCTGGCAAGTGCTTGGTTTTCTTTTTGCAGATCCCGTAATTGTTGCTGCAATTGTTCTGTTTTGCTGACTACGTCTTTGATTTGTGCGGACTTGACGATTCCTGCAATAGCTTTTAGCTGTGCCTCTTCTTCATGGAGCATCGCATAAGCTTCTTGACTTGTCACGGCTTCGATCCGTCGAACGCCGGCACCAATCCCAGATTCAGAAACGATTTTGAAAATACCGATATCTTCTGTATTCGCGACATGGGTTCCCCCACATAGCTCGATGGACCAATCTGCAACATTGACTACTCGTACATCGTGGCCATATTTTTCGCCAAAGAGTGCCATCGCCCCCATGCCTTTTGCCGTATCGATGTCAGTCTCAATGGTTACAACAGGCAATGCTTCCCAAATTTTTTGGTTAACGATTTGTTCCATTTGGCTTAATTCTTCTGCAGTCACTTGGCCAAAATGACTAAAGTCAAAACGCAAGTGTCCCGGTGCCACTAAGGAACCGGCTTGGTTGGCATGGCTACCTAGCACTTCTTTTAACGCTTTGTGCAATAAATGCGTTGCGGTATGGTTTTTGATGATTTTGTTTCGACGATGCTGATCCACTTGCAAGAAATAAGGAGCCCCTTCTGTCAAGTTGCCAGTTACTTTCGCCGTATGCAAGAATTGGCCGTTTGGCGCTTTTTTTACATCAGTAATTTCAGCAACGATGGTGCCGGATTGGTCAACGATGGTTCCAGTATCCGCTACTTGACCACCCATTTCTGCATAAAATGGTGTTTCTTTGAAGATCAGTTTGGCTTCACCAGTTGATACGGTATCCAACAATTGTTCCTCTTGAATGATCACTAACAATTCGCTGTTGGCTTCAAGGCTGTCGTAACCAACAAAGCGGCTTTCAACTTTAATATCCGTCAGAAGAGCGGATTGAACCCCCATGGAAAGCTCAGTTGATCGCGCAGAACGTGCTCGTGCCCGTTGCGCATCCATTTCTTTTTCAAAACCGGCATGATCCACTTGCAAGCCTTCATCTTGAGCGACTTCTTCAGTCAATTCAACTGGGAATCCATAAGTATCATACAACTTAAAGATGTCGGTACCTGCTAATGTCTCTTGTCCTTCTGCCTTCACTTTAGCAATGACTTGGTTCAAAATTTCTAGCCCTTCATTGATGGTTTCATGGAACCGTTCTTCTTCATTACGGATCACTTTTTCGATGAATCCTTGTTGAGCCAATACTTCTGGATAATAGCTCTCCATGATTTTGCCTACGATCGGTACTAGTTTATATAAAAAGGCTGAATCAATACCTAATTTCTTGCCATGCATCACTGCTCGACGTAGCAAACGACGCAACACGTAGCCTCGGCCTTCGTTTGACGGTAGCGCCCCATCACCGATTGCAAAAGAAAGCGCACGAATATGGTCAGCGATTACTTTGAAGGAAATGTCTGTTGCTTTGCTTTCGCCATAAGTGAAGTTTCCGCTCAATGTTTGAACTGCTTCAATGATTGGCATAAAGAGATCTGTTTCAAAGTTGGTTGGCGCATTTTGGATGATCGATACCATCCGTTCTAGTCCCATCCCCGTATCAATGTTTTTATGAGGTAATGGTTCGTAACTACCATCTGCTTGATGGTTGAACTCTGAGAACACGAGATTCCAAATTTCTAAATAACGCTCGTTTTCGCCCCCAGGATAATTTTCTGGATCATCTTCTGCGACATCATTGAATTCTGGTCCACGATCATAGAAAATTTCTGAATCTGGTCCACAAGGTCCAGCACCAATATCCCAGAAGTTGTCTTCGATTTCAACGATATGTTCCGGAGCCAACCCGATTTCTTCGCGCCAAATCCGCTTCGCTTCTGTGTCTTTCGGATAAACTGTGACATAAAGTTTCTCTGGATCAAAGGCCATCCATTCAGGAGAAGTCAAAAATTCCCATGCCCAATGGATCGCTTCATTTTTGAAGTAGTCGCCAATCGAAAAATTACCTAACATTTCAAACATGGTGTGGTGACGTGCCGTCTTACCTACGTTTTCAATATCGTTCGTCCGAATTGATTTTTGCGCATTGGTGATGCGAGGATTTTCTGGAACCACTGTTCCGTCAAAATATTTTTTTAATGTGGCTACTCCTGAGTTGATCCACAACAAGGTTGGATCATTGACAGGAACGAGTGATGCACTTGGTTCGATGGAATGTCCTTTGGATTGAAAGAAATCGAGAAACATTTGACGAACTTCGGCACTTGATAAGTGTTTCATATATTTTTCCTACTTTCTAATAATAAAATCGCTTGGGATCAATGAATGCTTTTGTGGAGGGTGATTGAATCCTTGATACCTGATCTTCCAGCGAAATGCACTGCTTGGCAATCAAACAAAAAAACACCACTGCAAAGCAAGGACGTAGCTACGCGGTACCACCTTGCTTGCAATGATGCGAATCATTACCTCTCAGACTCGATAACGCAGAGTTGGCGTCAGCATTTCTGCTGATTCAGATACCAAAGGGAGCAATCAATCCGGATTCTTGTTTTTCTCTCAGCTATGAAAAACTTTCTGTAAAGAATGAACAAATCAATCATATCCTTCGTCTTTAAAAGTATAAGGAAATGTCTGCTAAAAGTCAATCCTCAAATACGTTCTCGATCAATAATCACTGCTTTGCGGTAACGGTATTTCTCTGGGGACAACTGCTGATTGGCTGACAGCATTTTCCGCGAGCGATAATAACTGGCATAGGGCAATGTATCCAGTAGAGGATTGCCGCACTCCAACCAATCATCCATCTTCAAAAATGAACTATTCGTCAGCTCCCACCCATTGGCATAGGGATACATCAAACCAAACATATTCGGTTCCGCTAATGCTTTCTTGGCTAATTTTACGCCGTCCTCACAAGGCTTTTCATTGCCCCAACGGAATAAACGCCGGGTGCCGGCACCAATCGCGTATTCCCACTGTTCTTCGCTTAACAAATCAAATCCATGCTGTCCTAGCCAATGCTGCAGTTCGTTTTGGGTCACTTGTTGATGGGTATAAACATGATAATTGCCAGATACCGGATGAAGCTCTGCATAGTAACGACCTTCGGCAATGATGGTTTTCGGCATTTCCCACTGCAAACTTTCTGCAAAACTTCGTGGTTGTTGCAGTTCATGGCAAATCTCTGCCGCCATTGTTTCATATTGATCAACCTGACCATGAAATTCTCCCGTGACAGTATCTAATTCACCGATCAAGCGAGTGCCTGCTGGTAAAGCCTTTTTTTTAACCAGCATCGGTGGAATTGCCGATTTTCGTAATGGACTAGTCTATTCATTCACTAAATATCACCACT
>NZ_JALAHI010000020.1 GCF_022711995.1 Enterococcus sp. | reverse complement strand
GCACCAGCCATAGGGCCTACTTTTGGTGGGTTAGTAGTGACAAGTATCGGTTGGAGATATATTTTTATCCTTTTACTGCCGGTATTAGTGCTATCGCTGATTTTAGGAATTTTCACGATCGGACAAAAAACAACGATCAAGCGAACCAAAATCGACTTGATTGGCGTACTTTTAATTGCTGCTTTTTTCATAGGAATGATTCTGTCCTTTAGTAATCTCGGAAACGCTTCCTTCTGGACAGTCAAAGTAGGTGGTGCCTTTGTCATTGGGTTGATAAGTTTAGTCCTATTGGTCCTCCATACGCGAAACGTTCAGCATCCGATACTGCAGCTAAGCTTGTTACGGAATCATGCTTACACAATCCACTTGATCTGCTTTTTTATCATGCAGCTGGTTTTGATGGGACTCGTTTTTATTCTGCCAAATTATATTCAACTGGTGAATCAGAGTTCCGCGCAAACTTCAGGGTTCGTTGTTTTTCCAGGAGCTACTTTAGGCGCATTATTCACCCCATTTGGCGGCCGCATCATGGATCGCTTTGGAGCCAAGAAGCCGATTATTGGTGGAAGTCTGGTTATTGCTCTTTCATTATGCACCTTCCTGCTACTCGCCGAAGACTTGAGTAATCTTTTGATTGGTATTCTCTATTTTATTTTCACGTTGGGGATTGGTTTCTCCTTCGGAAATCTCATGACCAATGGCCTCTCTCAGCTGAATAAAGCACAGCAAGCGGACGGGAATGCCCTGATTATGACGTTTCAGCAGTTTGCTGGAGCCTCTGGCACGTCGATCATTGCAGCGATCATTTCAAAAAGTCAATCAGATCAGGCATTAAGTGTTGCCCAGTCAACCATTGCCGGAGCAAGAGTAGGATTTATTGTATTATTGCTGCTTTTTGCTATTGAGCTGATCCTTTTAGGCGGCCTATTTTTTATGAAAAAAGAGACAAAGATTGATTTTGTCCAAGAAAAACAGGAAGGATAAAACAATGCGAGATAAAATAATCGGTGTCGATATTGGCGGCACCACTATCAAAATGGCACTTTTTAACAACGATCAACTAATCGATAAATGGGTTATCCCTACCTTGATCGACAACAATGGCGAATCCATCCCACAAGATCTCATTCAAAGTATTCGGACAAAAATGGCAGAGCGAGGATTTTCTCTTGCTGAATTACTCGGTATCGGAATTGGCGTACCGGGACCGGTGAATGATACGACAGTCAAAAGAGCAGTCAACCTTGGCTGGAAGAACCTGCCGCTAAAGAAAATCATTGAAGATGAACTGCAAACAGTGGTTACTGTCTTAAATGATGCTAATGCGGCAGCGTTAGGGGAATTATGGCAAGGCTCTGCTGAGCAGTACAAGAATATTGTCTTTGCGACTGTCGGTACGGGCGTTGGCGGCGGCATAATCGTTGATGGGAAAATTTTGAATGGGAAGAACGCTTCTGCCGGAGAGATCGGCCATATCCCATTGAAAACTTCTGAAGCGCGCATTTGCGGCTGCGGCAACACGAACTGTTTGGAATGCTATGGCTCTGCAACGGGTATGATTCAGACCATGAATCAGCTATCGGGATTTGAACGAGTAGAGAACACGAAAGAAATTTTTGCATTAGCTGAACTGGGGAATCCTGCAGCCAAACAAACGATTCAAGAAACGGTGGATTATCTTGCCCAAGCCTTCGCTGGCATACTGAATACACTAGATCCCGAAGAGTTAGTCATCGGTGGGGGTGTTTCCGAAGCAGGGCCAGCATTTTTGGCTCCTTTAGAACAGGCACTGGAACAATATTTATTCCCAGAGATCCGCAATCAGTTGGAAATTCGCAAAGCGTTATTAGGTAATGATGCCGGGATCTATGGGACTGCATATCACGTTTTGCAATGTACAGGGTGTGTTGCTGAATGATTCAGATGGTCGCGATTGATTTGGATGGAACCCTCTTAGATGCAAACGGGAATTTCTCAGAAGCTGTTCGCCAGACGATTCAAACCCTTCGGCAGAATAACATCCGCATCGTCCTTTGTACGGGTCGTCCCCTGTACGGATTAAATCGTCTCATAAAAAAATTAGGATTAGACAGTGACAATGAATACTTGATCAGTTTCAATGGTTCTCTCTTATCAGATAGTCGTGGAGAAAGAATCTTTTTTGAACAAACCGTATCAGCTGAGGATTACCAAGAATTAGCAGCACTTAGCCAACGCTTGAATGTCAATATCCACATTCAAAGCCGTGATGGCATTTATACCACCAACCAACTGATTGATCCTTATACTGCGTATGATAGTTACTTGAACGGTGGCAAGATCCATGTAGTGACCGCTGATTTCTTACACAAAATACCCCTATACAAAATAATGTTTGTTGGTGAAAAGGCTGTGATCGATGAAGTGATCCAGCAGATTCCCGAAAGTTTTGCCACTCGGTTTAATGAAATGAGAAGCTTAGACTTTTTTTATGAGTTTTTACCTTTAGAAGCTAGTAAAGGACAAACGCTGCATCGTTTAGCAAACTACTTGAACATTAAACCTGCTGAAATCTTGGCAATTGGTGACAATGAAAATGATCTTTCCATGTTGAAATTGGCTGGAATCAGTGTCGCTATGGGAAATGCTGATTCTGAAATAAAAAAGCAGGCAGATTATGTGACAAAAACAAATGAAGAAGATGGCGTCAATTATTCGCTGTTACAATTACTTAAATCTAGGAGGAATTTTCAAAAATGAATCAAGAACAATTAGAATCCGTCATGGGATTGATCATTTATAGTGGGAACGCAAAAAGTGATGCAATGGAAGCCATCAGTGCCGCCAAGAAAGGGGATTTTGCTGGAGCTGCTGTAAAGATCAAAACTGCCGAAAATGCGATCGTGGAAGCACACCATGCCCAAACTTCAATGCTGACTAATGAAGCCAAAGGCAATGCAGCCGAAATCACGCTGTTAACCGTTCATAGCCAAGACCATTTGATGACAGCAATCGCATTTTGTGATTTAGCGAAGGAAATCATTGATCTGCATAAAAAAATTGCCGCAAACACCCTCTCTGCATAGCAATTGATCCGTTTGATCACGCAAAATGGATAAAATGTTTGCTAGGGGGATTCACTTGATTAAAAGCGATCCGCTTAGTTGGCGATATTGAAAAGCCTCACTAACAGCAAGTGAAGAAACAATAAAAGAGAATAGTGAAGAGGTTGTACCACAACCTCTGTGCGGAAACCAGCTGTGACAAGCCTTTTGTTACAGCTTTTTTGGTGAATACAAGGACTGGGGCATGAAAAGGGCCACTGGAAGATTTACGATTGCTATTATTACTTTTAGAATGTTCTATTGTCCGTTACAAAGGAAGACACCCAAATGATAGCACCGCAAATTTTTTCGCAAAAACAGTAAGCGTTTACTATAAATGGTTTTTATGTCATACTTTTCATTAAACCGTGTACAAAAAATAGGCTGCAGTCTTCAAAGGTGAGCAACAGGTTTTATGAAAAATAATGAGTTGCACGCAGATAAAATTGTTTTGAATATATGATGACGGTACTTCTCAAAATGGACGCAATTAAAAAAAGCAATCACTGAGTGAAGCAAAGGAGAATTATGAACATTTCATTTAGAAAGGCAACAACAAAGGATAGTCCGCTGATCCAAAAATGGTGGCAAGACGGTTTGGTAATGGCTGCGGTAGGTTTTCCTGAAGGCTTACAGGTCACTATTGAAGAAATCAATCAGTCTCTTTATTATTACGAAGAAATTGCTGGTGAGTTCTTATTGATTGTCGAGGAAGAGAATGCCATTGGTGAGTTTGCTTACAAGCCTCTTGAAGGGGAAGTAGCAACGTTTGATATAAAAATCGGTGAGCGTTCAAAACAACGACAAGGGTATGGTGAAGCGGCTTTAAAAGCCGGTATCAAGAGAATTTCTTCCCATGATCGGTTCAAAAAGATTCAGATTACCGTTAATCATACGAATGAACCAGCATTGAAATTATATGAAAAAGTAGGATTTAAAAAAGTTGGTTTTATGAAAGACAATTGGAAAAATCAGATTGGCGAGTGGTGTTCGACGGTTGTGATGGAGTATGTATTTTAAGGAAGAACTATTGCAAACCATCTTTTTTACTGATTTTGTGCGTTCATAAAGCAATATTCGGAGGAGGTATGAAGAACAGTTCCTTTTTTGCAGGTGTTCACAACAACGAAACAAGCTTTTGCTGTAAAGAAGCCAAGCCATCTTTAGAGAGAAATTTAATGGAGTTGATGATATGCAATTAGTTAATCCGTGGGAAAACATCAAGATTGAAAAAGTAAATAACGGTGAGCTTTATTTTTTTGACAACCACATCCATCTCATTTATGTATTGATTGGTGATGCATCACTGAGTCACGAGGACCAATATTTTGTTCTTCAGAAAGATGATTTTTTGATTGTGCCTAAAGCACAGTCCTATTCCCTTAGCAGTAAGAATGCGGAGGTCTTTCACCTTACATTGACTTATGAAGTGACAATGAATAACAAAGATACGGATATTGAATACATTTTTCAAGGGAATTCCGTGGAGCATTCGCAGACGGCGGATTATGAGGTAGTTAAATTTATCAATAGTATCCTACAGCTCTATGTATTCAAAGAATACAATCAAAACGCCTTTGTTTATCAAAATTATTTTGGCTTGATCGGTATTTTAGAAAAAAACTATCGCAAAAAAATCGTTTTAGACCGTAAAAAGAGTGCCATCAAAAAAATTGAAGAGTTGAAATTTTATATCGACAATAACTTTAACAAGGAAATCAAACTTTCGGAGATCGCCAGCAGCTTATTTCTGTCGGAACAATACTTATCCCGGCTTTTTTCAAAAGAAATCGGTATTTCCATTAGTGATTACACCATCCAAAAAAGACTGGAAAAAGTGCGTAATGAATTACTACATACTGAAAAGTCGGTCATCGATATTGCCTATGAGGCCGGTTTTTCCAATATTAATTCTTTTAATCGGATTTTTAAAAAGAATCAAGGCATGACTCCGTCGGATTATCGAAAAGAAGTCAAACAAGGAATTGTCGTAACAACAGCACCTGAAACAATGACTGAACCCGACTTCAATGATTTGAAACGGTTGATTGAGAAAAAAGCGACGAGTGATGCGGGAGAGTTGAAGACGATTCAGATCGATATGGAGAATCGTCGAAATTATGAGATGCAGTTTTTGATCAACTTAGGCTATGCAGCTGATTTATTGCACTACAAATTCGCGCAGCAGATTTTGGCGAACAAACAGAAGATCAACTTTAGCTATGGACGAATCTGGGGATTATTGAGTCCTGAAATAATCGGAGACCATCAAGAAAAGTTAGATTTTAGTCAAGTAGATTTGATTCTTGATACGGTTATTCAAGCAGGGATGACGCCATTTCTGGAATTGGGCTTTAAAGGAAAAACGATTTACAGCGATTATCGGACGTTGATCGAAAATCATCCCTTCTCAAAAGTAGGTCTTTCTTTAGAGGCTTATCTCGCAGTCATAGAAAAATTTTTCTCTCATTGCCTCAGTCGTTACGGCTACGCAGCAGTGGCCTCTTGGAAAGTAGAAGTCTGGAAGCCGCAAAAAATCGTACTGCAAACGATCAATGCGCTGCATTTAAGTGAAGTGACGACTAACGGGCGCCCACTGAAGATTATTGAGGATAAACCGTATTTTTACTTTTTCAGTCAAATCAGCCAAAGGATCAAGAAAATCGTTCCGGAAATTGCAGTTGGCGGATGCGGCATCAGTGTAGAGATCAACAACAGTAGTGTCGGGGACTTTATTCGTGCTTGGCAAAATGAAAAAATTCATCCTGATTTTTTTAGTGTAGGTGTCTTTCCAATGGATGAGATCAAAAGTGATTTTACCGAAGAAAAACGGAAAAACCCCATCTCTCCAGACATTTACTTTATGTCCCGACATATCAAAACGATTCGGAAAAGTTTGGATCAGTCACAATTAGAGATTCCATTGTATATCACCGAGTTTAATGTGACCATCTTAAACCGAAATCTGATCAATGATACGGCATTCAAAGGAAATTATATCATCAAAAATGTGATCGAAGTTTTGCCTTACTGCCAAATGGTCGGCTACTGGCTCTATTCGGATGCCGCTACGGTGGCCAAAGATGTGAACGACCGCGAGATTTTTGGCGGTTCCGGACTTTTGACGCAAAACGGTATTCCAAAAAGCGGTTTTCATGCCTTTGTTTTTCTAACTCAAATGACAGGTCAGGTGATCCATTCCAGCGAAGATTTATTAGTGACTATGCCAGATCCTTATACGATCAATATTTTAGCCACCCATTATGCCCATTTGAACTCTTCCTACTATTACAATTCTCAAGGCTCTTTTCGGAAGGAAAACATTTATACGATTTTTAACAATAAACTCCCAAGAAGCGTCAAGTTGAGTATTCAGTTGCCGACTTGGTTAGCGGCGGCAAAAGTAAAAATCAAAACGAAAAATCTATTGCCAGAGCGCGGGGGACATTTGGAAGAAATCATCAAATTACGGACAGATCAATCTTTAGATGCAGAAGAAATCAACTATCTGATGATGAACTGTATTCCTGAAATGCATCTGGATTACCTTCAAGCAAACGATCGCTTGTCATTAAACTATGAGATAGAAACACATGAGATTTTATTCAAAAGCATTCAATTTATTAATTAAAGCGGATAAGTACCATACTTATCTCGCTTTTTTTTGTCTGCTAGTAAATGTTGTCAAGTAAAGACAAGAAAAATCAGCAAGCTTGTGAAGTGAAACAAGAAAAAAATTGATATGATTCATTTTGTAATCGCTTTCTAAAAACTATAGTTTGTTGTACGCGTACAAGGGGAATCATTACCCGGGAAAAATTCTCCAAGTGAAATCTTGATTTGTTAGTGGAGGGATACTAGTGAAACTTTTTTTAATACGGCATGGCGAAACGTATCTAAATAAATACGGCCGCATGCAAGGATGGGCCGATACACCCTTGACAGATAAAGGACGGCAAAGTGCCCGCCGGTGCGGCGAATACTTAGCGAGCCATGGAATCACCCATGTGCTTAGCAGTGACTTAGGAAGGACGATCGAAACCAGCAAAATCATCAACGAATGTTTGGCCACCACACAAGAAGTGGTATTGATGCCGGAATTTCGTGAAACTTTTTTTGGCTCCTATGAAGGAGAGTTGAATCGCAATGTTTGGCCGGAGATCGCGAAGAAGCAGGGCTTTGATTCCCTTCAAGATTTTTATACGCAACTGCCGATCAATGAAGTGATGGATGCGTTTCATACAAGTGATCCAACAAGTGATGCGGAGGATTATCAGACGTTTATCACACGTATCACTCAAGGTTTAAAAAAAATCAGCGAAATGTTTGTGGAAGAAGAGCAAGTGGTGCTAGTGACCCATGGAAACACGATTCGCAACATTGCGTATTTGATCGATCCAACGATTGACTGCGCAGAGGAGCTGATCAATTCAGGGGTCACAACCATCGAGATGGTTGGAGGACAGCAACGATTGGTGTCATATAACGTAGCAGCAGAATAAGATCATTCAGCAAAAACAAGGAGGAACAATCAGATGAAGTATCAAACATTAATTGATAATATCCTTAACTCTATTGGTGGAAAAGAAAACATTGTCAGTGCGACCCACTGTTTTACTCGCTTGAGATTGCAGTTTCAAGATGGTTCAAAAGTGAATGATGAGCAAGTGAGAAGTATTTCTGGTGTAACAGGAATCAACAAACGGGGCAGTGAATATCAGATCATCATTGGTACGGAAGTTGGCAATGTCTATGATGAATTCATTACAGTCACTGGTTTGCAGAGCCAACCAACCGTTGCGGTAGACGAAGGGGATCAAAAAGAAAGTCTTTTCGATAAAATCACAGGTGTAGTGATCGGAACGTTTATTCCATTGATTGGTTTGATTGCTGCCTGCGGTATTTTAAAAGGGGTCTTATCGATCCTGACCCAATTTAATGTTTTAGCAACAGATACCGGAACTTATACTGTCTTATATTCAGCATCCAATGTCATTTATTACTTCTTCCCGATTTTTGTAGGATTCACTGCGGGGAAAAAGTTTGGTGCAACACCGTATCTTTCTGCTTTGATTGGTGCCGTGTTAGTTTATCCGATGATGATCGATGCAGTAGGTTCAGGAACGGCGGCTACATTCATCGGGGTGCCATTAAGTTATATCGATTACTCAAGTACAGTATTACCGGCGATTTTTGCTGCTTGGTTAGTATCTGTTTTAGAAAAATTCTTCAAGCGGACGATTCCTCATGTATTGCAAATGGTGTTTGTACCGTTTTGCGTATTGATCATCGCCGTGCCAATCGTTGTTTTAGGGGTAGGACCATTGGTGACTGCATTATCTGATGGTTTATCTATTGCCTTGAATTGGGTCAATAATGTCAGTCCTGTGCTAACGGGGATTGTCTTTGGCGGACTATGGCAGCTAATCGTTTTGTTCGGCTTAGCTTGGGGCATCACACCGATTTTGATCAATTATTTTATCCAGTATGGGTATGATCCAATCTACGGAATGGTCGCTCCCGCTACGTTAGGTCAAGCAGGTGCCGTTTTTGCCGTTGCATTAAGAAGTCGCAACAAAGAGATCAAATCATTGGGGATTTCCACCGGGATCACAGGGATTCTTGGTGTGACTGAACCGGCCATGTATGGGATCAATATTCCAGCCAAAAGACCGTTCATCTTTGGGTGTATCGGAGGGGCTGTTGCAGGGGGAATCGCCGGATTGATGGGAGTAAAAATCTATGCTCCAGGACTTTCAGGGGTGTTCAATGTCTTTGCCTATTTTGGCTCGGATAATCTGCAAGTCAATGTCCTATGGGGGATCCTTAGTTTAGTAATCAGTTTTAGTGTCTCCTTCTTATTGACGTATTTCTTCTGTAACTGGGATGATCAAGCCTTTGAAGGAAAAATTGCTGGGAATAATAAATAATCAACCATTTTAGAAAACAGGTTTCAAGTAGATGATTTAAATAGTGGTAGACCGATGGGACTGTGCCATAAGTCTCCGACAAGTAAAAATATCCGAACAACTAGTATTGCTCCTGCGGTGCAGTAGCTCCTCGTCGCAAAAAGTCAGAGGAATCCACCGTAATAGCATATGATTCGGGTTCACTTGTTGGAAGATGACTTATGACACAGTCCCATTACGATTGGCGGAGGCGTTTAGTTTTGACTGGCAACGCCTTTTTTTCTTGGAGTCTTTCAGCGAAATTACCCTTTGAGTATG
>NZ_JALAHI010000019.1 GCF_022711995.1 Enterococcus sp. | reverse complement strand
TTGCTTCATAAATGAAGCGCCCTACACATTGGTTCGTTTGCTTGCTTTGTTCAGTTTTCAAAGGTCTACTTCGCTGCGTTAGCAACTTTTAAATCATATCAGATCGACAAGTGATTGTCAACTCTTTTTTAAAAGTTTTTTTCAGAAGAAGTTTTTCAACGACTTCTTTCGCTTGCTCAGCGACTTAATTAGAATAACAAATGATTTGTTATTTGTCAACAACTTTTTTAAACTTTTTTGTTGCTATATCAGCACCAAATTGATTTTTTATTTTTGCGACTTCGTTATAATATCATCTGTATTCGATTTGGTCAAGTACTTTTTTCAAAAATTTTTTTTGAAAGGTTTTGACCGTCAGCTCAATTGCCAACGTTGATAAATTTACCATTATTCCTAGCGATGGTCAAGCTTATTTTTCAGTTTTTTTCAATAATGTTTCCAAAAAGAAAAAAAGCCGAATCAACGACTTTTTTTCATACAATTTTTTGTTACATTCTATTAGAAGAATGGCATACCTTCTATTTTGTAATCTTCAATAATCTGTCTGAAAACATTCGGTTCTTCCCACGCATAACCATCAGGTAAATGTTTCTCTTGTCCTGATTCTTTGGTTTCGAAAACAAAAAGTGGAATATTCTCAGTATCAATCGAACCATTGGTTAACTCAACAAGATCGATCGCTGTCACATCTAAATGAATACTGTCTTTAAACAATTGTAAAATATTTGCTAGACCGGTCTTGTCTTCAGAGAAGTCTGTCGACGCCAATTCTGCAGTACCTTCGTGCGTTTGCATTAAAAACTTTTTCGAGCCATTTGCCAAGTGCATCATAACTGTTCCTGCCACTTTTTTGGATCCCAAAATACCCACCTCGGTTATTCAACTGATTGTAAACCAATTTTAGCACATTTTCTGAAAATGTACACGATTATCTATTGCCGTTTTCTTTTTCCAGCATCTCTTTGGCTTCTGCTGTCCATTTCGGTAATGCTTCAGCAATCGTCCGAAAACCGATTCGTTTATTCTTATTCGTAAAATACCTTTTGCGCTTATAAGGAAGCTGAACAAATTTTTGTTCTAGGGTTCGGCGAGACAGACTGATCTTTTTGCTGTATTCATCAATATCGATAATCTGCACGCGGACATCTTGCCCAACTTGCAAGACATCGTGGATATTTTTTGTATATCCCGATTGGATCTCAGAAACATGGATCAAGCCTTGCGTCTCTTTATCTAGAGAAACAAATGCGCCGTATGGCTGAATACCTGTAACGGTTCCGTCAATAATCGTTCCAATTTGATAGTTCATATGATTTCCTCTCTTTTCATCTTTTATTATACTTGAACTAGTGTTAGATTTGAAGTAGTAGAAAAAACGATCTAGGAGGGCTACATATGACGAATTTTGATAAAGTGCATTCACGGTTGAATACCAATAGTGTGAAGTGGGACAGTATCGTTGCGACCTATAAGGAAAAGGATTTATTGCCTCTATGGGTAGCCGACATGGATTTTTTGGCTCCTACACCGGTCAAGAACGCGTTGCAGCAAGTGATTGATCAAGGCATCTACGGTTATACTGTTTTTCCTGATAGCTTATACGAAGCAATTATCTCCTGGCAAAAGCGCAAACACAATTATGTATTAGAAAAAGAAGATATTTTGTTTAACAGTGGCGTGGTTCCCAGTCTCGCATTAGCCGTCCAAAGTTACACCAAAGAAGGCGACAGTGTACTGATTCATGACCCGGTCTACCCTCCATTTGCAGCTGTCGTAGAAAAAAACCAACGCCAATTGGTCCGTCATACGCTGATTGAAAGAAACGGCCACTTCGAAATTGATCCTGCAGCCATGGAAGCTGATATCGTAGACAATGATGTCAAACTAATGATTCTCTGTAATCCTCATAACCCTGGTGGTCGTGTATGGACCTCCAAAGAGTTGCAAACGATTGGCGAGATCTGTCATCGCCATCAAGTGATAGTGGTCAGTGATGAAATCCACCAAGACATCGTTTTTGCTCCGAATACATTTGTTTCTTTCCAGACAGTCGATCCTGCTTTTGCTGAGTTCTCGATTGTATTGACTTCAGCAACCAAAACTTTCAACTTGGCTGGTATCAAGAATTCAATGATCTTCATCAAGAACCCGGATTTGAAAAAGCAATTCGTGATGGCGCAAGAAAAAAATGTTCAAAGTGAAATCAACACATTCGGCATTGTCGCAACTGAAGCCGCCTATCGCGACTCGGAAGACTGGTTGGATGAATTATTGGATTACTTATCAGGGAATATCGAATGGACATGTCAATATTTGACCGAACAGCTCCCAAAAGTACAGTTTCAAAAGCCAGAAGGCACCTATCTTATGTGGCTAGATTTTTCTGCCTACGGTCTTTCTGACCGAGAGCTGCAACGCAAATTGATCAAAGAAGCAAAAGTGGTCTTGAATCCAGGTATCAACTTTGGCCCGGCTGGCACACAGCATATGCGGATCAACTTGGCTTGTCCTCGGGAAACGCTGCAAAAAGGCCTCCTGCAGATCGCCGCTACATTCAAATAATCGAAACAATAAAAAAGAAACCCCGCGGGGTTCCTTTTTTATTCACTGATTTCAATTGTTTCGATTACAACATCATGAACAGGACGGTCTTGCGGTCCCCGTTGCACATTTGCAATTTCATCCACAACATCCATACCATCTACAACGTGGCCAAAAACGGTATGACGGAAGTCTAGCCATGGTGTGCCGCCTTGTTGGTACGCTTCGATTACTTCAGAAGGATAGCCTGCGCCTTCTAATTGACCAAGCATATTTGCCGGTACGTTTTGATTGTTGACAATAAAGAATTGGCTGCCGTTTGTATTTGGGCCAGCATTTGCCATTGATAAAGCCCCACGCAAGTTGAACAGTTCTTTTGAAAATTCATCTTCAAAACTGCCCCCATAAATACTTTCGCCCCCCATACCAGTTCCGGTAGGATCGCCCCCTTGGATCATAAAATCAGGGATGACACGGTGGAAAATAATGCCGTCATAATAGCCTTTTTTGGCAAGTTCAACAAAGTTTTTCACTGTTTTGGGTGCCAATTCTGGAAACAGCATCACTGTGATATCTCCGCGATTGGTTTTGATAGTTGCTTTGTGACTTGTTTCTTTTAAATGTAGCTGTGGAAATTCAGACACACTTAACGCCTCCTTGTTTATACTCATATACTAAAACAATAATAGCAGAAAAATGAAAAAATGCTAGTTTAGACATTTTTTGCTATAATAAAGCTATTCGTTCAATTGATTCGAATAATCATCAAAGGGAGATGCACTATGGAGATATATGATATTACCATCGTTGGCGCTGGACCAAGCGGTATGTTTTCTGCCTTTTATGCCGGTATGCGCAACGCAAAAACCAAACTGATCGATAGTTTACCTCAGCTAGGTGGGCAATTGGCCACACTCTATCCTGAGAAATATATATATGATATTCCAGGCTTTCCAAAGATCAAAGCCGATGAGTTGGTTCAAAATCTTGAAAAGCAGCTGACTACCTTCAATCATCAATACTGTTTAGAAGAAACCGTCTTACAGATTGAAAAGCATGAGGACTATTTAGAGCTGATCACAGATAAAGGCAATCATTACTCCAAAGCAGTGATCTTAGCCTTAGGCAATGGGTCTTTTCAACCAAGAAAGTTGTCTTTACCTGAAAGTGAGCGCTTTGAAGGCAATGGTCTTGATTACTTTGTGACCGATTTGATGAAATACGCAGGACGCAAAGTTGCCATAGCTGGTGGCGGCGATTCAGCGATTGACTGGGCGCTCATGTTGGAACCAATCGCTAGTGAAGTATACTTGATCCATCGTCGCCCTGAGTTTCGGGCGCATGAACATAGTGTCAATAAATTACGTGCTTCTTCCATCAATATTTTGACTCCTTATGTGATTCAATACATCAGTGGCGAAAAACGTTTGACAGACATCACATTGCAACAAGTCAAAGGTGATGAGACAGTTTCCTTGCAAGTAGATTCTTTGATCGTCAACTACGGGTTTTCTTCTACATTAAATATCAAAGACTGGGGACTAAAAAGTACCCGTCAAGGCGTATTCGTTACACCAGATATGCAAACCTCTGTTCCAGGAATCTATGCCTGCGGCGATGTGGTCTTATACGATGGAAAAGTAGAGTTGATTGCAACCGGCTTTGGAGAAGCCCCTACTGCCGTCAACAATGCCCTTCACTACATTGATCCTAAGAACCGAACACAACCTGCCCACAGCACTAGTTTGTTCAAGGAGTAGATCATGATAGCTGATTATAGAGTTGACTTGCCTGACACGACACTCATTGATCAAATGCACAGATATTTAGAAGCCTTTGACCATATTCCGACTATCCAACACCATATTGAAGTAGCTCATGCTGCTGAACAGCTGGCCCAACGATTTTCAGGCGATGCACCCAAAGCATTTGTTGCGGGTTTGTTCCATGATATCAGTGTGGTTATTCCTAATGAAAAACGGGTAGCCTTTCAAGAACAATTAGGGTTGGCGGTACTGCCGGAAGAAAGACAAGTGCCTTTGCTGCTGCATCAAAAGCAATCAGCTGTTTTGGCAAAAGAGATTTTTGGGATCACCGATCCGGAGATTCTCTCTGCGATCGCCTGTCACACAACGCTAAAGGCAGATTTTTCAAAGCTCGATCTTATTGTGTTTCTGGCAGACAAAATCAAATGGGACCGTGCAGATGCCGCACCTTTCCTAGAGGATCTGCTAGAAGCTCTAGATGATTCCTTAGAAGCCGCCGCACTGTGTTACATTGACTGGCTTTTTGCCAGCGATCTGCTAGTGGCTCATCCCTGGGCCGTTGCTGCAAAAAAACAATTGGAATCAAACCATCTATAGAAACAAGGGACTGTGCCATAAGTCATCACCCAACAAGTTAAACCGAATCATATGCTATTGCGATGGATTCCTCGGACTTTTGCGACGAGGAGTCCCTGCACCGCAGAAGCAATATTAGTTAATTTTCGGATAGTGTTACTTGTAGGCGACTTATGGCACGGTCCCTTATTTGTCTATGACTGCACAAGTATTCTCGCAACGGTTCGGCAGTATTTTTTGATTCCAAGGGCAAGATAAGATACGATAGAAGTAAGAAAAAGAATTGGAGGGAATCACATGGTATTAGAAAATAAAACACTTGAAGATAAAGCACGGGAATTACTTTCGGAACGTGGTGTATCGCTTCGAGACATTGGCGAGCTGGTTATGTTCTTGCAAAAGGATTATATCGAAGACATCACTTTAGATATGTGCATTGAAAGTGTAAACGCTGTCCTTAGCAAACGAGAAGTCCACAATACGATTTTAACGGGGATCCAATTGGATATTTTAGCTGAAGAAAACAGTCTTTTGCACCCGTTGCAAGAAATCGTCAAAGACGATGAAGGGTTATACGGGATTGATGAGATTTTGGCTCTTTCCATTGTCAATGTCTACGGGTCGATTGGTTTCACCAACTATGGCTACATCGATAAAGTCAAACCAGGCATCTTAAAAGAATTAAATAGCCATGAAGGTCCAAGAGTCCATACATTCTTAGATGATATCGTAGGTGCAATCGCAGCTTCGGCAGCTAGCCGATTGGCTCACCAGCATCCAAACAAATCGCGTTATATCACTCAATAAACCAGTAAAATTCACTTCTTATCAAACAAGACGCGGGGATAAATTTGAAATTTCCAAAGGCAAAATCGCGTCATCTCCTACCTGACGGCATCGAAAAAACGCCAGCAATGCTGACGTTTTCTTGATGCTTTTTTTATGCTATCGTCTTTTTTGGCTTTGTTTTGCCCGCCAGTAAATCACAAAGAAAAACAGTTCAATCAATACAAAGAACAAAATAAAACAATGCATGAAGAAGGTTTCTGGCAATACGTTGATGATTGGATCTGTGACTGGATCAAACAGCCAGTCATCATTAGTGAAAAAAATTTCGTGAAATGTCACAAAAAATCGATCAAACCCAATCGCCATCAAGAAACCAAAGAATACTGGCAGCAGCATCCCCCATTGAAACGGTCGTAGTAACCGCCAGCGTTGGTCATTTTTCCAAAAGGATCTAAGAAGCATGAAACTGGGAATGACCGTTACGATCAATACCCCATAATTGAGTAAAAACAGTTTTTTGACATCATAAAAATGGCCTGCCCCTGCTGTTGACATGGGAAAATCCGGTAACGCTAATGTCGTGTTAAATGGATTGTTCAAGAAATCTAGTAACAGCCCATAATTTTTTATCAATTCTTCTTTTGAAACGTTGGTATAATCCAAAATATTCAACTGTTGAATATCAAAATGATACAGCCAGCGAAAATTAATTGTTACCGTAATTGATAAGCTGATCAAAAATAAAAACAAACACAGCATCCCTAGCCGCTCGATCCATACTTGTTTTCTCATTGGTCAAAATCCCATTCATCTAAAGAATCAATGACATAAGTTGGCGGCTTTGGTAAATTCGGCACTGCGGATTTTGGTGTAAATCCTGACAGAACCAATAGAGAATCAATGTCATTGCGAATACCAGAACAAATATCCGTCTCATAGTTGTCGCCAACCATAATGACTTCTTCTTTTGGTAAGCCGAGGTGTGCGACGGCTTTGTCCATAATGATGGCTTCCGGTTTGCCGATGTAAATCGGTGCTGTCTGCGTTGCAGTCTCCACCATTGCGATCAATGAACCGGCACCTGGCAGCAGTCCCCGTTCGGTAGGGATATTTTTATCAGGATTCGTGCCGATAAAAGTTGCCCCTTTTTGAATCGCTAATGTGGCTAAGACAAACTTTTCATAGGTGACATCATTGTCTAAACCAACCACTACGTAATCCGGATTTTGATCATCCCATTCAAAACCGGCTGCTAAAATCAAATCGATCAATCCAGCTTCGCCAATCACAAAGACTTTATTGCCGCGTCCGTGGTCTTTCATAAAATCGATCGTTGCCAAACTGGCCGTATAAATTGTTGCCGGTGCCACATGAATGGCAAATTCATCCGCCAGTCGTTGTGCGACTGTTTCTGGACTACGGGTCGTATTGTTGGTTACAAACAGAAACGGGAGTCCCTTTTGCTGCAAAGCTTCAACGAAACGTTTGCCTGCTGGTATTGGTTCTTTTCCTAAATAGATCGTACCATCTAAATCAATTAAATATCCTTTATATTTCATCTATCTACTCTTCTCGTTGACGGATCGTAAATTCTTTTTTATTGGTTTTTTTCACAACTGTTTCTGTTGATCGCGCCTTTTTTTCTTTTGGTTTACGATTTTTGATCGTTGGCTTCACATTTTTTTGCGAAACGACTTCTTTTTTTTCATCGATGTGTGCCGCACGATTCTGATTGTTTTGCGCTGCTGGTTTCTTTTTGCGTCGACGGGTCGTGCTCTTTTCTTTCTTACCGCCAATACGTTGGATCACAAAATAAGCGCAGCCGAAATTGCAGTATTCATATAAATAATCTTCTAGCATATCGATCCGTTGATCCGGCAATGCCTTGCGATTGTCTTTGTCAAAAAAGCCTTTCAGGCGCAACTGTTCATAGCCCCAATCACCTACGATATAATCATAGCGGGACAAAACCTCACTGTAGCGTTCGCCTAATTTTTGGGGATCAAAGCCTTCGCGATAATCCACCACCAATTTGTATTGGCGCGTACCGATCAATAATTCATCTTCATTAATAAGCGTAACCAGTTCGCCTTTTTGCGGCTGTTTTTCTGGTTCTTCGATGATCTCCTCAAGTACTGAAGTGATCTCGTCTGTAATTGTTTGCTTTTCGGTCATCTCTTCACCACCTGTCGTCTATTATACCTTGTTTTAAGGTGTAATGATAGTCGTCCTTACATCAGACTTTTCTCTCACTGAAGCGGGTACTTATTGGCTAAATAGCTGCCAAAAACTGTGCGAATAAATTCCGGAAATAAAAATTCGCAGCGTCCAGCGATCTCAATCGTTGGGAAAAACGGAATAAACAAATAATGATCCACTAATGTGATCTGGTATTCTTCCACCGGATTGATCACTTTGTTTTGCCACAATACTTGGTGATTGACGGCATCATAGGAAATTCCTTTATAGACTAGCTCTCCGAATATTTTTCCGCGAAAGCCCATCCCAACAATTGGATAATTTCGTAAAAAGCGGCGGTTTTTTTCCATTTCCAACACAAAACGAATCACATCTGCCCCTTTTAAGGTCACTCGAATCAAGTGCATGGGATGAGGCAAGATGGTATGCAGCTGATCCTGATCGACGCGGCCTGCTGGTAAATCCCCTAAGAACAAGCCGCTATTCAGTACGGCAGCTTCGGTTTGTCCTCTGACACAAAGTGCGGCCAATGCTTCTTGAATAATCGAATTTTCGTTTCCTTCGCAACGAAGCGCTGCTGGGAGTTCCGCGACTTCCTTCGTTTTCAACAAGCGATGACCAATGGAAAGGTAACCAGCGATTTCTTCCTCATCCTGGGGAAATGCCAAGAGTTGGTCCGTGGGGATCACTCGAGCCGAACGTGCGAGGGTCTGATGCTGATCATCTAACGTAATCGTTACTTCCCCGATATAAAAGCCAAACTTTCCTGCAGCGGCCAATTGGACACCATTGACGATTTCCCCGGTCTCAAACAAATGATGGGTATGAGACCCTAAAATCACATCCAGCTGAGGAAACTCCGCTGCGATTGCTCGATCCGCATTGATGCCCAAGTGACTCATCAGGACTAAGACATCCACTTGCGGCTCCAATTGATTGATCAGCAACGGCAACAATTCTAAAGGTTCGCGAATGTCCCAGCCATTTGGTGAATAGGTCAATGGAAAGGGTGCCGTAAAAGCAATCAGCCCGACTTTTGTCCCTTGATTCGTTTCGATGATTTGGTAATCCTGCCGCCATTTTGGTGGCTTTAAGTCATTTTTATCAAATAGATTTGCTAGTAAGACCGGAAACTCCGCTTGATCATAAAGATGCTGAAGCTCCTCTTTGGAATTTCCGACACCTTCATTGTTGCCAATGGTCACTGCGTCATAGTGGCCTTGATTCATCAGTTCGATATTGGCTTGGCCATTGGTCGCTTCCGTCAATGGATGCCAACGATCCACAAAGTCTCCTAAATCCAAAGAAATCACTGTCTCTTGACTGGGATCCGCTTCTTGCTTCCGCTGATTCAAATAACGGCGAATCTTAGGCCAATGCTCCAGATGTGAATGCAAATCATTCGTGTGGACTAGCGTGATTTTTTCCATCTTATCCCTCTTCTCACCCATTTGCTGCCGGCTATTTGATTAGTCTTCAGCTTCATGTTTCAACTACTACTAGAATAGCACAATTTTGGCGAGGTACCAGAGGGATGCTTTCGAGTGTCGGTTTGTTTCCAGCTTTTGAACCGCCTTTCTAAAGACCTTGTGCTACAATAAAATAAAGGAGGGATTTCGATGTTAGAACAGTTACGAGCAGAATGGGAAAAACTTTTTGGCCACAAGTACACTTCTTCCTCTGAGAAACAACAAACGGTAGATGGAGAGACCACCCACCGTTTATCCGATGAGGATCCAGAAGCACTTCATGAAATGATGGGAACAGATTGGAATACATTTTTAGATGGCAGTGATGTCTTCACCGAACTATCCGCTGAAGAACAAGAAGAGATCCGCAGGAATGGCCCTCGGCATGAAGACTACTAGTTTGTTCTGCTACAAGCCCTATTAGAATCTCTCGCTTACAGGCGTAGTGGTTCTCAAACAAATTCATTTGTATCAAGAAGTGCTGTATATCTGTTGGATATACGGCATTTCGTTTTTTTCTGATACAATGAAACAAATCGGAGGTTGCGGAGGGCAAGAATTTGAAAATTATAGAGGTAAAAGAAAGAACAGCACCATTGATAGAACAATTATTAACCATTTGGGAAAGTGCTGTAAGAGCAACACATCTCTTTCTATCAGATCATGAAATAGAAGAAATCAAGACGTATGTACCACAAGCATTAAAAGAAATCCCCTATTTAATTCTCGTAGAAAACGAAAATCAAGTACCTGCTGGTTTTATGGGAATTGCGGGGCAACATCTTGAAATGCTCTTTATTGCGAACGAAGAAAGAGGAAAAGGGTTAGGCAAAGAATTGCTTACATATGGGATAGAAAAACATTTGGTTAATGATTTAGCAGTGAATGAACAAAACCCGCTGGCAAAAGATTTCTATGAACACATGGGATTTGAAGCTTATAAAAGAACAGCGTTTGATGAACAAGGCAATCCATATCCACTTATCTATATGAGATTAGAACGATAACTATTGTAGTTACTTTTTAGCAAGAGGCTGTGATATAAATCATCATCCAACAAGTGAAACCGCATCATTTCTATTGCGATAGATTCCTCTGACTTTTGCGACGAGGAACCACTGTACCGCAGAAGCAATACTATATCATGTTCGGATTTTAATTGTAGGAGACTTTATGCACAGCCCCTTTTTTTATTTATTGAATGAAGGAGATAAAAAAAAGCGCTTGTCTATAGTCTAAGAGGGATTACTTATAGAAGGCGCAGTTCTGTTTTTTGAAAACAAAAAAAGCTGATTTTCATCAGCTAATAGTTCATCATAAAAAAAAATCAGACACATGGAGACTCCTGCTTAAAATACTTAACCAATGTATATGGATTGTCTATTACTATCACGTCAGTATTTATCGCTGTTTCTAGATAAAATATCATTGCACTAATTATCATGAATTATCATTTTCTTGCCCCTTTTTTGCCCCCAATATTATTGTTCTAAAAAATAACACCTTCGGTTAATAAACGATTTTATTGTTGAAATGTTTTTTATTCTTACAATATTT
>NZ_JALAHI010000018.1 GCF_022711995.1 Enterococcus sp. | reverse complement strand
CAAAATGATCACTGGAGATCATCCCTTAACAGCGAAAGCAATAGGCGAAAAGCTAGGATTGGCTAAAGAAATCCAGGTAGTGACCGGATCGGAATTGGATGAAATGGACGAGAGCACGTTCCAAGAAGCGGTCATCAACAATCAAGTATTTGCCCGAACAACACCTAAAAATAAGCTGGACATCATCAAAGCCCTACAAGCCAAAGGAAAAGTGACAGCTATGACCGGGGATGGGGTCAATGATGCCCCGGCCTTAAAACGAGCCGATATTGGTGTCGCGATGGGGATCAGCGGAACAGACGTCGCCAAAGATTCCGCAGATATGATTTTGACCGATGACAACTTTGGTACCATGGCTTCGGCGATTCAAGAAGGGCGAAGAATCTATGACAACATCAAAAAGAGCATTTTATTTTTGCTGCCTACCTCATTTGCGGAAGGATTAATCATTGCCTTTACGATTTTGATGCAAAATGACATGCCTTTGCAAGCCACTCAGCTTTTGTGGATCAATATGGTTTCTGCGATCACGATTCAATTTGCCTTTATTTTTGAACCGGCAGAAAAAGGCATCATGCAGCGGAAACCGCGTAAAACTGGGAACCGATTATTGAACAATCATGATATCTGGCAAATGGCTTATGTTTCGGTATTGATGGCAATCATTAGTCTCTTTTCCTATGAGTGGCTATTGACGCAGGGGGTCAGCCAAACGGTGGCAAGTACCATGATGGTCAACATTGTCGTGCTAAGCAAGATTTTTTACTTGTTCAATATTCGTACCAACGAGTCTGCTTTTTCGAAAGCGTCCTTTACCAATCCGAAAGCCTTCTTGATCATTGGTGTGATGGTAGTGTTACAGGTTGCATTGACCTATGTACCATTTATGCAACAAGCCTTTCATACAGCGGATCTATCACTGGCTGGTTGGGGAATCGCTCTCCTTTCCGGTGCTGTCATTTTGCTAGTCACGGAACTGGATAAATGGTTCCGTAATAGGAAACAGCGCAGCGTTCAGTACGAAGCGATTCGTGACTAACTGATGGCGCGGCATGGATTTACTGAAGACAAGTCTTTTTCTTGGCGAAAGCAACTTTAACAATGTGAGTTTTTTGAATAGTGTAAAAGCAGGTCCCTCGATACAAGAGGCCCTGCTTTTTTTGATTCATCAGCCGATACTTAAAACAGCTCTTCTGTGGTAGTAACGAAAGACAGTGACAAGGATGTTGGAATATGCTTAATAAGGTACAGGTATCTGCCAGTTCAAGTGGAAGGAATGTCTACTTTTTTATTTGTAAGCGGAAACATATACTGAAGTTAGAAAGGAATAATCATCAATGAAAACTAGAACAGTTGAATTGATCCAACGATTCATCGCTTCTCCATACCCGATCAAAGCGGAACAATTAGCTGCAGAATACAATGTGAGTCAGCGGACTATCCGTCAGGAAGTATTAGAGGTCAATACGTGGTTGAGAAAACAGCAGCTTCCTGAGGTCACGACTATTCGTAATCAAGGATTTTTGTTAGACCTGACAGTTAACGAGCAGCAAAAGGTGAGAACACAGCTAGATAATTTGCAAGGGGACTTATTGAATCGCCAAGAGCGGACGTTTGATTTAGTCTTATCGATCGCTTATGAAAAAACAGCAGTCTTTCTTAATCGGAAAGAAGTCAGTTTTCAAATTTCCAAGAGCACAATGGATGAAGACATGCGGCGGCTAAGAGCAGATTTATTAAAGTACGGGATCGAAATCGTCAGTTATGGCAAGCAAGGATTAGTTTATAAAGGACCAGAACGAGCCATTCGGACAATGATTTATGACTTTGTCAATCAGAACTTGGGTAGGATCAATTTTTTCGAAAACGGTGAAGAGAAACCGAATCCTGCGCAAAAAATCTTTCAAAAGTATTTTCCCATAACCGAAAGTCAACGATTGGAAAACATCTATTCGCGAACGATCGTCAAGCAAGGAGATGACATCTATAAAAATCAGATTTTGTTGTTTACTTGGATTTGGATCCAGCGAATCAAAAAGCACGAGCTGATTTCGGCACTAAATTGGAAAACCATTGAATACCAAGAAGACGGCTTTTCCGACTTTGTTGAACAAGTGATTGAGGCATTCCAATTAGCAGTCGTTCCTGTAGAACGCAATTATATTCGTTTTACGATTGAAACGTTCAACACCAGAGACATATCCAACTCTCTGGAATGGGTGCAGGCACAGTTATTAACTATTCAACTGATCCAATTTGTGGAACAAGAAACGCACATTCCTTTTCATTTAAAAGAAGAAACGTTGTGTGAAAACCTCTATAAGCATATGGCTGCATTGATCGTAAGGATCAAGAATAAGATTCAAGTCACGAACCCACTGAAAGAAAATATCCGTTTGAACTATGAACCCATTTATCGGGCGGTAACCCATTTTATGCCAACGATCGCCGAAGTGATTGGAGCAACAGTTATTGACGATGAAATCGCCTTTCTGGTGATCCACTTCTCGACGATCGCCAGTGTGATCAAGCGCGATCTAGCTTCTATCTACAAGTCGGTAGTCGTCTGTAATCATGGAATGGCTACTGGGAACTTATTGGCAGAAAATTTGAAAGAAAAGTTTCCCCAGATCGAAGTTGTTGCTGTATTAAGTTCAAAGGAAGTCAGTCTTGTAGACAAATTGGATGTTGATTTGATTTTTAGCACATTCAATTTGCCTTATAGTAACAAACCGCTTTTGGTGATCGATCCTATTTTGACAGACAGTAACCGAGCAATGGTATCAGAATTTTTGGAACGCCATCAAATATGCCAGCGACTAGAACCTAGAGGCAATGGGCCAACGGATTTATTCTCAAAGGTTTTGACTTTAGTGGAGGAAAGCGGCGGGCGCGTCAATCGCAGGATCTATTCCAAATTAGAGACATTATTTGAAAACAATCATTTAGAAATCAACAAAAGGGAGATCCAGCCAATGTTAAAAGATATTCTGACAGACAATCATATTTTAATACAAGCCCATGCATCGACTTGGCAAGAAGCCATTGAAGTTGCTGCCAAACCGTTGATCAAAGAAGACATTATTGAGGAACAGTATGTTCAGGCTATGATCCAGGCAGTGGAAGAATATGGACCATATATCGTTATCGGAAAGCACTTGGCTTTAGCACATGCAAGGCCGGAGGATGGTGTCAATTCGTTAGGCGTTAGTGTCGTGACCATGGAACAGCCGATCCATTTTGGCAATCCAGACATGGATCCAGTAAAAATTATTTTTTGTTTGGCCGCGGTGGATTCCTATTCGCATTTAGCAATCATGAAAGAGCTGATTGAACTGATTAATGATGAAGCAAAGCTCAACCAGTTGATTGCATGTACAACTATCGATCGTTTTAAGCAATTACTTTTTTAAGTGATGATAAAAGAAGGAGAGAAGACAGATGAACAAACTGAATATTTTATTTGTATGTGGGGCAGGGTTAGGCAGCAGTTTTGCAGCACAGATGTCAGCAGAAGATGTTTTGACCAAGTTAGGAGTGACCGCCAAACTGGATCATTGTGATATTTCATCGGCGGTTTCTATGAAACCGGATGTCATCATCACGGCAGAAAATTTCCGAACACAATTCGAGAAATTCACCATTGACCCACAGACTGCCATGGTGTACTTGAAGAACATTGTTTCTAAAGCAGAAATCGAAGAAAAATTAACACCAGTTTTACAAGCAAAGGGCATTCTTTAAGAAAAGAGGGGAAAAAGATGGGCGTTATCAATTTTATTATCGAGAATATTTTGACACAAGCCTCAATCACGATTGCATTGATTGCGATGTTAGGACTGATTTTGCAAAAGAAATCTGTGGGTCAAATCATTTCAGGAACGTTAAAGACCCTTTTGGGTTTTCAAGTTCTCAGTGCAGGGTCCAGCATTATTGTCGGGAGCTTAACTTATTTTGGACAAATATTTACCGAAGGGTTTCAAATGCAGGGCATTATTCCGTCTATTGAAGCCATCAATGGTCAAGCAATGAATGAACTTGGTCTAGGTAGAGACATTGCGTTAACTTTCTTAGCTATTTTTGTTTTTAATATTTTGCTGGCACGATTTACAAAATGGAAATACATCTTCTTAACAGGACAAGCTATTTTATGGATGGCTACGATGACCACGGTATTTGGCTATTTCGCTGGCTTACGGGGGATTGTTCTGATCTTAGTTGGCGGCTTTGTCGGCGCGGTTTTCGCTGTGGCTATGCCAGCGATCGCACAACCGATCATCCGCAAAGTAACCGGTTCGGATGATATTGCATTAGGCCACTTCTGCACCATCGGCTATTTATTTGAGGCGGGTGTTGCCAAGTTTTTTGGAGAAAGAGGGGAGAACAAGAAATCAATTGAAGACATCAAACTGCCCTCACATTTTGAATTTCTTCAAGATACGTATCTATCGGTGATGGTCGTGATGGTTCCTCTTTATATCGTGACTGTTTTATTCGCAGGGGAATCTTTTGCTTCTGAACTATCTGGCGGACAAAACTATATCATGTTTGCTTTCCTTCAAGCCATTCAATTTGTTGTAGGGGTTTATGTATTGTTGGCGGGTGTCCGTTTATTACTAGGGGAGATTGTTCCAGCATTCCGAGGAATCGCAATGAAGCTGGTTCCTGATGCGATTCCAGCACTGGATTGCCCAGTATTCTTTCCTTATAGTCCAAATGCTGTCATCTTAGGCTTTATCACAACGACTATTGGAACGGTAATTGCGATGTTCACATTGCCTATGTTCGGACTAGCCATGATCTTGCCGGGGATGTTGACGAATTTCTTTGCCGGCGGGACAGCTGGAATCTTTGGCAATGCAGTTGGCGGGAGACGCGGTGCGATCATCGGTGGTATCGCGCACGGATTTTTCATCACCTTATTGCCGGCATTACTTGTGACGATCTTCAATTCAATGGGCTTTGTCAATGCCACCGCAACGGATGTCGACACCGTGGTTGCTGCACTCTTGTATGCCTGGATTTTAAGCCCGATCCTAAAAGCCTTTTAATCGGAAAGTAGGGAAACGTGATGTTTGGTTTTTTTAACAAGAAGAAGGAAGTAAAAGAAGTTCCTGTGTTAGCACCTGAGACAATGGAGCAGCTTCAAAGAGAGATCGATCAATTGAATCAAGAAATAGCCGTGACCCAAGATTCACGAAAATTAGCAGCACTGTTAGAACAAGCCGGTCTCAACTATGCAGCTTTGAATGAATGCGATCAAGCAATCCAACTTTTAGAGCAGAGTTTAGCAAATCAAAAAAGTATTGGCGATGGCTATAAGAAATTGATGCATTTATACAATCAGAAACGAGCCGAAGCAGCCCGAGCTGGGGATGATCAAGGGATCGATTACTATATGGGGAAAATGGATGACATGCGGCAAATTGCAAAGCAAGTTACGATTGCCGGGAAATAATTAAAAAGATAAGGTGGATTTGATTATGTATACAACGTTAAAAGAAGTCACGAAAACAGCGGAAGAATTGAATTTTACGGTGGGCGCCTTTAATACCCACAATTTAGAGATGCTTCCTGCGATGCTGCGCGCTGCCAAAGAAATGGGGGCACCAATCATTATTCAGACGAGTGTCGATACTGCGAAATACATTGGAATGAACGTCTTAGTGAATGTGATGAAAGCTGTTGCGGAGGAAGAAATGGTTGATGCTGTCTTGCATTTGGATCATGCACGGAATTTTGATGATATCAAAGAAGCCATCGACAGCGGCTATACATCTGTGATGTATGACGGTTCTCATCTACCCTTTAAAGAAAACATTTTGAAGACAAAAGCGGTGGTGGAATATGCCCATGCGCATGGTGTCTCGGTGGAAGGTGAGTTGGGAACGATTGGTGGAACAGAAGAAGGAATCCATGTGGCTGAAGATGACAAAGTCTATACAAAACCAGAAGATGCACGGATCTTTGTCAAAGAGACCGGAGTGGATGCATTAGCGATTGCCATTGGGACGAACCATGGACAATTCAAATCAAAAACGGAAGTCAATATTCCTTTATTAAAAGAAATTGATGCATTAGTAGATGTCCCGCTAGTGATCCATGGGGGAACTGGCGTCAAAGAAGAAGATTATCCGGAATTGATCAATAACGGCATCCGCAAGTTCAATGTTGGAACCGAACTTTTGGTGCAGTGGACCAAAGCGGCTAAAATGACTTTTGGTGAAACAGAAATCAATAAGTCGTTAAGACACAATGTTATTCCAGCAAACGAAGCCATCAAAGAAATAGTGAAACATAAAATCGGCTTGTTCATGAATGTGGAAAGCCCAACGTCATTGGGAAAAGTAAAATGAAAAAGTACCTTATTCTTTTAGCTGGCAGTCCAGGGACTGGCAAGACGTATCTCCTGCAGCAACTAAAGCAACGGTTGCCCGACCTGTATACGATCACCATTGACGAAATCAAAGAGTATTATGCTGATTCAGTGGGATTTGATAATTTAGCACAACGGGCCGAGCAAGAAAGAAGGAAAGTCTACCCATTCTTTTATCACGCATTAGAGCTATATATGGAAGCGGGGAAAAAAGTCATTGTTTCGGAGTACCCATTCAGCGACAAGCAAAAAGGACGCTTACGGGACCTTGCTGAGACCTATGCGTATGAAGTGATCACGATTCGCTTAACGGCTGATTTTGAAGTGTTATGGGAACGACGCTACCGGCGAGATCGAGAGCCGGAACGGCATTTGAGTTATATCATGGATCATTATCATTATGGCGATACTTTAGAAGACCGTTCATTAGGAACCAATCATATTACAAAGGAAGAATTCCGACGAATAATCAATGAACGAAAGTATGCGGAATTTTCTTTGGGAACGCTCTATGAATTTGATGTAACGGATTATCAGCAAGTGGATTATGGTCCATTGCTCGATCAGTTAGAGTACCAAATCCAGCACGATGAATAAGTAAAACTGCTCGCTAAGTTACTGTCGTTACTTTTTCATCATCCAACAATGATAGTTGTACCCAACGCGTATTGCTTTCTTTTTGTGAGATTTTCAGCAAAAAGGAGGCAATCGTTTTTTTATTAAAAAAAACGAAACTGTGACAGGTGTAGTTTCCAATAAAATTACTTGAAGGCAACGGTGATTCTTCAGGGGAGAGATCGCAACCGACGAGGGTATCGGAGGAACAATCTCCCTATGCTTCAGCTATTTTGTTGGTTGAGCTACTTATGCCACAGCCTCGTTACTTCTTCTAAAGCAAGTAATTATCGGCTAGTTAACTTAGTAAAGAAAGGGCTTTTTGTGCGGGAAGTGCTTCTTCTTTCACAGTGACAGCAATTTCTTTGTTTTCAGGGAAGACCACGATGATCGTAGTATCAATAGCTTGTTCTTTCAAGAAGTTCATGTTTACAGTTGCCAGCTGTGTTTTTTCAGTTACTTGTTGATTTTCGCTGACTAAGATATCAAATCCTTCGCCATTCAAGGAAACAGTATCCAGTCCCATGTGGATCAAAGCAGAACCTGAATCAGAAGTAATGACGATTGCATGCTTAGTAGGGAAAATGGATTGCACGGTACCTGCGATTGGTGAATAGATAGCGCCATTATCTGGGATGACAGCAAACCCGTTCCCCATCATTTTACTTGAAAAGACTTCATCGTTTACTTTTTCTAAATTGATGACATTTCCTTGTACTGGATTGAAAAGTGTCAAATCCGAAGCGAGTATCTCTTTCATTGCTTCTCTTTTACCAATGATGATGGTTAAGCCGGCTGCAATGATAAAGGTTGCGGCAATGGCGATGATTTCATAAATCATTTTTGATTCAGGACCATCAAACATTCCAATCATGAAGACGTTTAGGACCGGAGCAAATCCATAGAGTTTGACACGGAAAAAACCAGTCAATGCACCACCGACGGCAGCACCGATACAACCAGCGATAAAGGGATATTTTTTCTTCACGTTTACCCCATACAGTGCAGGTTCTGTGATCCCAAAAAAGGCAGAGACAGCAGCGGAGATTGAGATTTGTCGTTCATCACGATTTTTGGCCGTCACGATCGAACCGACGACAGCACCGAATTGTCCAAAAACAGCAGACATAAACATTGCCATGATTGTATCATAGCCTAAAACTTGGGTATTGATTTGGCCTAAAGGAATGATGCCCCAATGAACACCGAAAATAACAAAGAATTGACCGATTCCGGCTAATAGTCCACCAGAGATGGTTGGGCTCAAATCATACAACCAAGAGTATGCATTAGCGATTCCGATCCCAATGTAGTTAGCAACTGGGCCAATAATGGCAAAAACGATGAATCCAGTAATCAACAAAGAGAATGTAGGAACGAAAACTAGTGCAGCAACTTGTGGAATAATTTTTTTCATCCATTTTTCAACATAAGTCAAGAAGTAAACGGCAAAAACAGTTGGTAAAACAGCTCCCCCGTAGATTTTTAAGGGAATCGTTAATGCGCCGATCGCTACTTCACTAGGAAAATCCGCAGACGTTAGTGGGAAGATCAAAGCAGCAGCCAAAGCGATTGCTGTGTAGCGGCTAACTTTAAACTTATCGGCAGCAGTGATCGCGATGAAAATCGGCAAGAGGGTAAAGACTCCTGATGATAAGGCGTTGAGCACGATAAAGACAAATGACTGTTCATTGATTTGAGTCATTTGCAACAGGACAACAAGCCCTTTTAAGACACCTGCCGCAGCTAAAATATTGATATAAGGTGTAAAAATAGCAGAGATTGTCGATAACAAGCGATCGGATAGTTTCTTCTTTTCTTCCGGTACGTTTTCATGTGTCGTCAGATTGTCGCCAATTATTGCCATGATTTCGTCATATACATCAGTGACTTGTGGGCCGATAACAACTTGATACTGGCCGCCTGTTGCAAGAGCTTTCATTACCATCGGCATATGGTCGAGTTTTTCTTGTTTGACTTGCCCTGTATCTTTTAACGTGAAACGCAGGCGTGTTGCACAATGGGTTAGCGATTGGATATTTTGTTTGCCGCCAACATTGGCAAGAATCTCGTTGGCGATAGTGGCATAGTTTTTAGACATTTTTTTTCCTCCTCAAAAAAGTGGGTGCTTACGCATAGTCACCAGGCTTTGTTTTACTACTCATAGCGACGCCAAAGTCGGTATAAATCCGTTTTGGCAGGTTGTTGCCTAATGCTTCGGCAATATGATGGGCAAGAATTTGGAATGGAATCACGACAAATAAAGGTGCTTTGTATTCATCCACAGCCAAATCTAAACCGAGGGTCCGCTCGTTCTTGCTTTTATTTAAGGTGACTGTATACGCGTTTTTGACGTGCTGTGCTTCATACTCTCGCAAGCGCAGCAAGCGATCGTTAACGGGTGAGTTTGTTTCAATGAAAAATAGCTGATGGTTCGGATTGACTTCCAGATAAGGTCCGTGCATAAAGACTTCGATATCCAACCCTTGACTAGGAACTCGGACAGTTTCACAGAATTTGGTCTGCATTTCTAAAGCAGCACCTAAAGCCGAGCCGCAGCATAGTGCTGTGAAGCGGGACGCTTGAACAAATTGAGTAGCCCAGCGGTCGAAGAAAGCTTCTGTTTTAGAAATGATTGTAGGCACTTGTGTAATCGCGGTCTGAAACTCTTGTAGTTCTTTTGCTTCTTGAGCAGGGGTGAGTTCATTTGCTTGAACAGCTGTTTTTAAGCCTGTGAGCATCAACTTTAAAATCGTTGCGGAGAAACCTTTGGTCACGTAGCCCACTCGTTCTTCGCCATTTTCGATATCGATCACTGTTTCAACGATAGTGGCCAATTCACTGTCTACTTTGCCGGTTAATCCGATTCGAGTGATTTCTGGGTGTTCTTGACTAATTTTTTTAAGTGCATTGATCGTAGATGTACTTTCGCCGCTTTGAGAAACCCCAATCACAACATCAATTTCTGGGCGCATTTTTTCGTAGTAATTGAATTTGAATGGCTCTTCAATGGCGATGTGGACATCGGTGATTTTTTCGATGTAGTATTTTGCACTGAAAGCAGCATTGATACTGGATCCGGTGGCTAAAATCAACCAGTTTTTTCCGTTGATCGTTGGCACATTCTCTGGGTACCCTTTCAAAATCTTCTCAAAGATCTCTTGTTCCTCATTGATATAGGTCATCATTGTGGGAATAGCTTGTTTCATAGAATAAACCTCCTCGTAGTTTTTCGGTAACGTTTCCGAAAGTTAGTATAGCTCTATATATAATTAAAATCAATGATTTTTTTCGGTATCTTTTAATTGCTTAGCAAAGTTTTAGGAAACGTTATCTATTTCTTGCCGATCATTGACCGATTAGATTTTTTAAAACATAATAGGTAGAGATACTTCTAGAAATGTGGGGATAACGATGAATACTAAGATTACGATCAAAGATATTGCGAAAATGGCAGGTGTGTCTGTTAGCACTGTCTCGCGAGCCATAAACGATGATCATGGTGTATCAAAAAAAACAAAAGAAAAAATCGATAAAATCATCCAAGAACACAATTACCGACCAAGTATGTTGGCTAGAGGAATGGTTTCAAAACGGACAAATATGATTGCGCTGGTCGTTTCCGATATTACTAATCCTTATTTCTATCAATTTGTTGCAAATATCGAGCAAAACTTAGTCGATAAAGGGTACACCCTTTCTCTTTTTGATACGCAAACGGCAAATTCGCAAACCGACGAAAAAAAGAAAGAAATTGAGATAACTATTTTTAAACAAATTCAAGAAAAGAATTTTGATGCTGTCATCTTATTAGGTGGACTGATTGATCGGGTAACTTTGGATCAAGAATATTTATCGGTGGTACAACATGTTGCCGCGAATATTCCCATGATCATTGTAGGGCGGCAAATTTCTGAGTTAGCCCAATCAAATGCCTCCATCGTTTTTATTGAACGCGATCAAGAGTTGGTTACGCAGCTTCTTGTGACGCACATGATTAAAAAAGGTTTTAAGCGAATGGCTTTTATTGGTGGAAATCCTTCAGGGTGGGTCACAAATGCACGTTTAGCAACGTTTAAGAATACGTTGCAGCAACACCACTTACCTTTCGATGACCGACTGGTGGTGAATAATAATTTCTATGCCCAAGACGGCTATGACGGCGTTTTGCAGTTACTGGAGACAACAGTAGATTTTGATGCGGTGATAGCAATCAACGACCGCGTTGCTCAAGGGGTGTTGCGGGGGCTGCTGGATACAGTAGGAGATCTACATACAGGGGTTGCCAGCTGTGAACATTTTTCAGAAAGTATCTTTAATAATCCTCGGATTACGTCTATTGATCACAATTTGACCGACTTAAGTGCGCTAACCGTCGAACATTTGATTGGTGTGATGGAAGGAACTGAAATTAGCGAATCACGAAAAATTTATCCTCGACTGATCTTGGGTGAATCTAGTTGAATCGGCAGGGGGCTCATTTTGAAAATTAGAGGAAAAGGATAGAGCTAGAAGTTCTCTGCTCTGATTCAAGAAGAAAGAATTTCCGAAAAGAACTTCGTAAACGTTTGGGTCCTTTCGGTTGATGCCACAAGTAGCTGTTTCTGGTTGCTCAAGAGAGCTGTGACAAGTCTGTTGTCATAGCTCTTTTATTTGTGTTGGTTTGTGTTGGCAAAGAGTTGTTCAGAAAATTTTTTGCAGCTATCGGTACCTTGCTGAAGGAGGCAAGGACCTTTTTTTGTGTTGAATTGTTTTATTTGTTTAAAAAAATCTGAAATTAAGAAAAATTCTCATTGAAAAACCCAACAGAATCAGCTAGTATTCTAGAGGTGGGTTTTTTAGAGTGAAAAGGAGATGGAAAAAATGGTGTTATCAAAAGGGAGAATCATTTGGCTTTCCTTATTGCTAGGCACATTGAGCGCCTATGGTCCGTTACTGATGGATGCCTATTTACCGGCTTTTCCAGTTATTCAAAAAGAATTAGGTATTAGTGCTTCTCTCACGCAGATGAGTTTGACCATGTGCCTGATCGGCTTGGCATTAGGACCATTAGCGATTGGTGCACTTAGTGACCGTATTGGACGGAAAAAACCGCTCGCAACAGGAGTAGCGGTGGCTATCCTTTGTTGTCTACTGGTACCATTGGTTCAAAATATTTGGTTATTCCTAGGTTTGCGTCTCTTGCAAGGAATCGCTAGTTCCGCGGGGATCGTTTTGACCCGTGCGATTGCGAAAGATTTATTTACCGGCGAACGATTGACGAAGTTTTTTGCGATGCTGATTGCAGTGAACGGTATTTTCCCGATCATTTCCCCATTGCTAGGCAGTGTGATTTTGGCAGTGGCTTCTTGGCAAACGATTTTTCTTTTTTTAGGTGGGCTAGGAATACTGCTATTGCTAGGTATCCTTTTTGGCTATCAGGAAACATTGCAGCCTCAATCCCACGCCAAGCAAAAGGAATCAGGCTGGCACGCTGTTTTATCTGACCGCATCTTTGTGTTACTGGTGCTTATCCAAGGATTTATTTATGGTGCATTGTTTAGTTATATTTCAGGTTCATCCTTCATGTTCCAAAATGTTTATGGTCTCAGTGATCAGATGTATAGTGTCCTTTATGGTATCAACGGGATCGGTATCATTGTAACTGCGGAACTTTCTGGAATCTTGTCGCGACGATTGTCTTTGATCCAACAGTTAGGCAGCGGCTTGGTGGTCGGCTTTATCGGTAGTGTCCTAGTAATGCTGAGTGGTATCAGAAATTCCATTGCATTAGCGATCATTGGGCTATTTCTAGTCGTGGCGACATTAGGGATCGTCAATTCGGTGGTAACTACATTAGCCATGGATCGGCAAGGCAAACACGCTGGGGTCGCTTCCTCGATCTTAGGGATCGGCATGTACAGCATCGGGATCATTTGTACGCCGCTAGTGGGGATCATGGGCAGTCATACCTATCTGCCACTAGCGTTACTGATCTTTTTATGCGAAATCGGTGCATTAGGCTTATATCGAGTAATGAAACAAGAAGCGAGACCATGAGTGCAGATGGTTTCGCTTTTTGCTTCTTTCGGTTATTCCTAGTATAATAACTATGTTTTTGTAAGTTGGATCAAAAAAGTGATCCGGTCACTAAGAAATGGAGCGGAAAGCATGACAACAAATTTTTGGGCGGAGTTACCGAAGCCTTTTTTTATTTTAGCACCAATGGAAGATGTGACAGATGTCGTGTTCCGCCATGTTGTGCAGACAGCAGGGGCACCAGATGTTTTCTTTACGGAATTTACCAATTCAGATAGTTACTGCCATCCAGATGGGATCGAGAGTGTTCGTGGACGACTGACATTCACAGAAGATGAACAACCGATCGTTGCCCATATTTGGGGAGATAAGCCGGAATTTTTCCGGCAAATGAGTATAGGAATGGCGGAAATGGGCTTTAAAGGGATCGATATCAATATGGGGTGTCCGGTACCCAATGTTGCCGGTCGCGGCAAAGGCAGCGGTTTGATCTTGCGTCCCGAGGTGGCGGCAGAATTGATTGAAGCGGCAAAAGCAGGTGGTTTGCCTGTCAGTGTCAAAACCCGGATCGGTTACACGGAAATGGCTGAGATGGAGGCGTGGCTCACTCACTTGTTGCAACAAGACATTGCCAATCTTTCTGTTCATTTGCGGACCCGCAAAGAAATGAGCAAAGTTCCTGCTCACTGGGATTTGATCCCGGAAGTTCTAGCGATTCGTGATCGAGTGGCACCTCAAACGTTGATCACCATCAATGGCGATATTCCTGATCGACAAGCAGGGCTGGCTTTGGCCCAACAGTATGGGGTAGACGGGATCATGATCGGACGGGGCATTTTTAAAAATCCTTATGCTTTTGAGAAAGAACCTAAAGAACATACATCGGAGGAATTATTAGGGCTGCTACAATTGCAGCTAGATCTGCAAGACCATTATGCAGCAATGGTTCCCCGATCTATCGCTGGTTTGCATCGCTTCTTTAAGATTTATGTCAAAGGGTTTCCTGGGGCGAGTGATTTGCGGGCAAAATTAATGACCACTAAGTCGACGGATGAAGTTCGTGAACTGTTAGCGGCGTTTCAGGCCACCAAAGCTGCGGGATCATTGTCTGAAGAAGTATCAGATACTGAGGAGCACAAATAACCAAGCATTTCTCTCTTGGGAGAGAAGTGCTTTTTTTGTATGTAAAAGGAACCTTGACAATAGGTAGGTACCTATGTAAAATAGAGAACAGTCTGTTAAATAGGTACCTATTTAATTGGTCTTAATGAGCAAAAAGGAGCAATACATATGTCTTACTCAGAGCAAAAGATCGTTGAACGGTTTTTTGAAGTGTATAAATTGAATCGTCGTTATTCTGAAAGAAAATATGGTCCCTTCATGCCTGGGCGGGGGCAGTTCAACTGTTTGCTGGTTTTGGATGAACGCGGCACGCTGAATCAGAAAGATTTAGCCGCCTATTTGGCGATCCGCTCGACATCAGCAGGGGAGCTCATAAAAAAAATGGAGAAAAAAGGCTGGATCAAAAAAGAAACATCACCGCAAGATAAACGGATCCAGTTGATCTCACTAACGAAAGAAGGAAAAGTTGAAGCTGCTGCGATGAAACAAAAACGCAGCAAAGCACACCAAGATATGTTGACCGATCTAACAGAAGAAGAAAAACAAGCCTTTGGTCGCGGGTTAGAAAAAATTGAAGCTTATTACCAACGCATGGAGGCGGAATCTATTGAACCAACCGAGTAATCTGACAAACCGTAAAAGAACATTTATTTTTATTAATCTGATTCTGACTTGTATCGCACTAACGATGTTATCCACCGCATTGACCACCGCATTACCGGCTATCGTGGCCGACTTGCAAATTTCTGTGACCACTGGACAGTGGCTGACCAGCGGCTATTCACTAGCCATGGCCATCGTCATGCCGTTGACTGCTTTTTTGATGAATCGCGTACCTACCAAAAAATTGTATCTTTCCGCATTAGTGATCGCCCTTATTGGCATGGTTTTATGTGCATTAGCACCGAATTTTCCTATTATGATGATGTCTCGTATTCTCCAAGCCATTGGGAATGGTATTTTGATTTCAATGGCCCAAGTGATTCTATTGACGATCTACCCTATGGATCGAATTGGCGCAATCATGGGCTGGTATGGGTTGTCGATCACTGCTGCACCAGTGATCGCCCCTACATTGGCGGGAATGATCGTGGATAAATTGAATTGGCACGCGATTTTTTATATTGTCGGGGCCATTGTTTTTGTTTCATTGATTTGGGCATTGAATGTCTTTGAAGATGTCTTGGATGTAACGAAGAAAAAATTTGATCTGCTCTCCTTTTTACTCAGTGCCGTGACTTTTGGCGGGTTCACATTAGGATTCGGGAATCTCGGAACCTATGGCTTTGCCAGTCTCCCTGTATTGGGTGCATTGCTCATAGGTCTGATTGGCGGCATCTTATTTGTCCGCCGCCAAATGAAAGCAGCAGTGCCTTTCTTAGATCTGCGGGTCCTCAAAACGAAAGAGTATGCGCTAAGTGTGTTTGGGAGTATTTTGCTCTATCTCGTTTTGATGGGCTCTTCAATGCTGATGCCTTTGTATGTACAATCCATTCTTGGAAAATCTGCAACGATCTCAGGACTGGTGGTATTGCCCGGATCGTTGGTTTCTGCCTTTTTGAGTCCTATCGCTGGCCGTATCTATGACAAAGTTGGTATCCGTATCTTAACGATCATTGGCGGTAGTTCGTTGGTTTTAAGTAATATTGGTATGTTTTTTATTCATATGAATACGGGAATTTGGATGGCGGTCTGTCTGAATATTTTGCGTTGTGCCGCCACGGGTTGTTTATTGATGCCCTTTGTTACTTGGGGCAATAAAAATATTCCTTCAGAATTGACTGCTCATGGTACCGCATTATTGACATCACTGCGGACTGTCGCGGGTGCCATCGGCACAGCTGTTTTTGTTGGCATCATGAACACCGTCGCTCACAACAGTCATACATTGACTGGCTCCGCCGCATTGCTCCACGGGATGAATGTTTCCTTCTTAGTCATGACCGTCGCTTCGGGACTGCTATTATTCACGGGATTATTTTTGATCAAGGACCCCACAGAAGTTCTGATAGAAGTAGAAAATTAATTCAATAATCAAGGAGCGTGGGACAAAAGTAAAAATCACTTTTGTCCCACGCTCTTAACACGTCTAAACGGCGAGAGTAGAAGTACCTCCGAGAAATAAGGGGAAATGTCCCAAACTTTGCAAAGCCATTTCCGTGTAATCCTCCTTCTTTCTCGGAGTTTCACACTTCGATCCAGTCTCTTTTTTTGCCTGAAATTTATACTTTCAAAAATTAAAAAAAGTGAAGCTATACCCAGTGAATGCCACCTGGATTAAAGGTTGGAAAAAGTGTAAGGAATGAGTCGAGGAAGGCGTGAGAGTATCACCAATGTCTTACTGCTTATTCAAAATTTGAAATTCAGTGGTTGGGACTTTTTCTGTTTTTTTCATGAAATACTAGGAAAAATCCTTATTTTCGTTATAATAAGATAACTTATAGATGAGGAGGAAAGTTTTTTGCTTGGGGTTTTCCTACGATCGCAGGGAAAAAACGACTAGTATAATGAAAAAAGGAACCCTATTGGGAATCACGGCTTATGTGCTGTGGGGGTTGATCACCCTCTATTGGAAGCTGATTACTGGCGTCTCGCCATTGGCAATCATGTGTTACCGTATTATTTGGTCATTTGTCTTTATGCTTGGCTTTATTGGAATCAGTGGCAAATGGCAACAGTTTGTCTCTGAATTGAAACGCCTCTGGCAAAATAAAAAATACGCTGGAATGATTGTTTTGGCGGCAATCTTGATTTCCATCAATTGGTTTACCTTTATTTTTACGGTCAATGCCGGTCATGTCATGGAGGCTAGCTTAGGTTATTACATCAATCCATTGGTCAATGTTTTGTTGGCAACGATTTTTTTGAAGGAGCGCTTGAGTCGAACGGGATTGATTGCCTGTGGATTAGCGGCGATTGGCGTAATCATGCTTTCGGTTCAAACGGGAGCGATTCCCTACGCATCACTGATCATGGCATTTTCCTTCAGCACGTATGGCCTGATCAAAAAACACATTCCAATTAGTTCAGCAACCGGATTGACGGTCGAAACCTTCGTCATTTTGCCAGCGGCACTGATCTATATCATCGGTTTTTCTTCGGTTGGGTTGATGGCATATCCGCTAAACACGAATTTCTTGCTTGTCGGTGCAGGTATAGTGACGGCGATTCCATTGCTGCTGTTTGCCGAAGCCACGAAAAGTGTTTCGTATATTACTTTAGGATTTATTCAGTATGTCAATCCAACGATCATGTTGCTGTTAGCGATCTTTTTGTTTCATGAGTCCTATTCAGCAGCACAATTCACCGCATTTGGCTTTATCTGGTTAGGGATCGCCGTCTTTACCTATGGCACTTTAGGGGCTGCTTGGAAACGCCAGCGTGGTTGAAATTCGCTAGAAAAGTATTTCTATATAAAATTTTTTTTGCAATAATTCGCTTAAATAATCAGTGAACAAGCCGATAAAGGAAACAAGAAACCTTGTTCACTGGTATTTTTGGATTGAAAAATCTTGTTTGAAAAGGGTTGCATTCTCAAAAAGGTTGTGCTATTCTTTTTTTAGTTACAACGGATTGTTACTGTTCGGCAGGCAAAACCAGAATTGACCGCAGAATCAAGGGGAAATTCTAGGTTTTTTTATTTTGGAATGAGGGAAAACGATGGTTATTGGAAAAATATTGAATAATAATGTCGTAATCTCCACCAATGATGCCGGTGAAGAGACTATCTATATGGGACGTGGCATTGCATTTAAGAAAAAGATCGGTGATGAGATCGACGACGCATTTGTAGAAAAAGAATTCGTCTTGAAGGACTCGTTTACAGCCAATCAGTTTCAACAATTGTTTGCGGATATCCCTGCAGAAGAGGTAGAGGCAGTTAAACAGGTGGTCGATGAAGCGGAGCAAGTGCTAGGGATTGAACTTTCACCCAATATTTACTTGACACTGACGGACCATATCCATTATGCGTTGATCCGGGCCCGTGAAGGCATCGAGATACCGAATCCATTATTGTTTGAAACCCGAAAGTTTTACCCCAAAGAATATGAGGTCGCAGCGAAAACAGTGGCGCGTTTAGAAAAGAACTTTGGTGTTTCGCTTCCCGAAGCGGAGAAAGGATTTATTGCCTTTCACATTGTCAATAGTGAGCAAGCCAATGGAACAATGGAGACGACGATGCAAGCCGTTGAGATCGTTCGTGATGTGTTAGCGATCATCAGCCGCTTTTATGGTAAAGTCTTTAATCCGGATTCACTGAATTATCAACGGATCACGACTCATCTTCAATATTTCGCTCAACGGTATTTAAGTGATGATCTTTCAGGAGAAAAAGATGAATTTCTATTTGAACTGATTCAGGCAAAATACCCGAAAGCTTTTCAAACAGTACAACGTATCAACGATTATTTGATCCAAACATATGGCAAACCAATCGGTGAGTCAGAAATGATCTATTTGACGATTCACATTGAACGGGTAGTCAATGAACCAAATTAACATTCAATCATTAACGGATTGTTACTGCATAGCAGGCAAGACCCAGATTGAAAAGACAGCAGTCAGCAAGCGTAGGCTTGTTTACCGTGTTTTTTCAATCTGGGTTTTTTATTTTTATCAAAAAAAGGAGTGTTCGAAAATGAGTACAAACAAAGAAGTAGCGATTCGCGTCTTGGATGCGGTAGGTGGCAAGGAGAATGTCAACAGTGTCGTTCACTGTGCGACACGCTTGCGTTTTAAATTAAAGGATGAAGGGAAAGCAGATACCGCCCGATTGAATCAAGATGAGGATGTGATCCAAGTCGTACAAAGCGGCGGACAATATCAAGTCGTGATCGGTAGTCACGTCAGCGATGTCTATCGTGAATTAACCAATGTGGCAAACTTCGATGGCGAATCAGAAAAATCGGGAGAAAAAGGCAACCTGTTGAATCAATTGATCGATATCATTTCTTCGATCTTTACACCGTTTTTGGGGGCTATGGCCGGTGCTGGGGTTCTAAAAGGATTTCTGACATTAGCTGTTACGATGAACTGGCTGGCAGCCGATTCCGGTGTCTATACCGTTTGGTATGCAATTGCTGATGGGCTGTTCACTTACTTGCCAGTGATGCTTGCCTTCACAGCAGCGAAAAAATTTAAGACCAATGAATTTCTGGCTGTTTCTTTAGCCATGGCACTTGTTCATCCAAGTATCACAGAATTGGCGGGACAAACGTTGAGTTTTGTAGGGATCCCTGTGATCATTGGGGCTAGCGCGTATACTTCTTCCGTTATTCCAATTATTTTGGCCGTCTTTATACAAAGCTATGTGGAACGTTTCTTTAAAAAGGTTATTCCTAGTTTCCTACAGATCATTTGTGTCCCATTAGCTGTCTTCTTGATCATGGCACCAGTGACATTTATCGTCGTGGGTCCATTGGGAACGATCATCGGAAACTTATTAGGTAGTGGTTACGATGCAATTTATAGCTTTAGTCCAATTCTTGCCGGAGCAATTATGGGTGGATTATGGCAAGTATTTGTAATGTTTGGTATGCATTGGGGCTTTGTACCAATCATGATGTTGAACTTAACACAATTTGGCTATGACACAATGGTACCAATGTTGTTGCCAGCTGTATTGGCACAAGGTGGGGCAGCACTTGCCGTCTTCTTTATTACTAAAAACGTCAAACTGAAAGGATTGGCTCTTTCTTCGACGATTACGTCATTGTTTGGTATCACAGAACCAACAGTTTATGGGGTCACATTACCGTTGAAAAAACCATTTATTGCTGCTTGTATCAGTGGAGCAATCGGTGGAGCAATTATCGGTTTCAGTCAAGTTAAAAACTTTACTTTTGGGTTAGTCAGTCTCTTGAGCTTACCATCATTTATCCCTCAAGACACCCAAGATATGAGTGGCTTGATTGCGGCTGCGATTGGAACGGCCGTTGCTTTTGGGGCAGCCTTTGTCTTGACCTTTATTTTGCGCTTTGAAGATCAACCAAATCCAACTGATTCAGCGAAAACAACAGTACCTGTTCAATCTAGTAGCAATGAGCGCATCGTATTGAGCAGCCCGCTAGCGGGTAAAGTCGTGCAATTGAGCGAAGTAAAAGATCAAGTCTTTTCATCTGGCGCAATGGGTAAAGGAATCGCTATCGATCCTGTCGCTGGAACTTTAGTTGCACCGGCTGATGGAACGATCACAACCTTGTTTCCAACCGGGCATGCGATTGGATTGACAACAACAGATGGTGTTGAGATTTTGATGCATATCGGTATGGATACAGTGGAGCTTCAAGGAAAAGGATTCGAGATTTTTGTCAAACAAGATGATCAAGTGAAAAAAGGCGATCTATTGGTTAAGTTTGATCTGTCTGCAATCAAAGAAGCGGGCTATTCAACGATTACACCAATCGTTGTTACCAATACGCCAAACTATTTAGATGTGTTGGATATGAATCAAGATGACGTCTTGCAAGGGGAAGATTTCTTGGCGATCGTTCAATAAAAGCAGTAAGCCGTAATGGCTGAATCAAAAAAACTATCCAAACCATAGAGGCACAACGCAGCTGCGTTGGTCTCATGGTTGGATAGTTTTTTTATTACGGTTCTAAAGTTGTCGTGGAATTCTGCCCAGTTGCAGATTCCTCCACTAAAAGGCCGTCTTTCATTCGATAGACCCGGTCACTCCATTGGGTCATTCGTGGGTCATGGGTCACCATGATGATGGCTTTTTGCTTTTCGTGGGCTTCTTTAGCTAGTAGCTGGACAACGTCAAAGGCGTGTTCAGAATCTAAGCTGGCGGTTGGCTCATCTGCCAAAATCAGTGTAGGATCATTGAACAATGCCCGCGCGATCGCTACTCGTTGTCGTTCACCACCGGATAACTCTTTAGGAAATTTTCCTCGTAATTCCCAAATATCCAGTGAACGTAAAAGGGATTCTGCCTCTTTTTGATTGTCTTTATTCAATTTATTGACGAAGGTGAATTGTTCACTGACTTTCAAAAAAGGAACCAGATTTGAACTTTGCAGAATAAAGCCAATTTCTTTGAAACGGGCAGCAGATCGTTTTTTATCGGATAAATCAGTAAAGTCTTGCTGACCAATGACGATTTTTCCTTCTGATGGGCGCTGCAATCCACCGGCAATCGTTAGAAAGGTACTTTTACCAGAGCCAGAAGGGCCAATGATGCTGACGAATTCACCAGCCTCGACGGAAAAGTCAATGCCTTTTAACGCAGTGACTGCGGTATGACCAGAACCAAATGTTTTTGTGATATGTTCCATGGATAAGACAGTTTGTGCCATTCTATTCGCCTCCAATCGCTGTGATAGGGTCGACTTTTGTCACGGTTCGAACAGAGAAGAGACCCCCGATGATCGAAACAAAAATCAGTACCACGCCATACAGACACCACTGCAGCAAATTAACGGTAAAAGGCATCGCATCCGGTAAGACTAAGCTGGTCAGATAGCTAAGCAAGAATGCCAGCAATACGCCGACGATACTGACGATCAATGATTGGCCAACAATGGAACGAACTAGGTAGCCGGTAGAAACGCCTTGCGCTTTCAGCACGCCAAAGAGTGCCGTCTTTTGCAGTGTCATTACATATAAGAAGATACCGACGATTGCTGCAACTACTACGAACAGGAAGTAGACCATCGCGTTCAATGTTAATTTTTCGGCCGAATAGCCAGGTAAGTTCTCAACAAAATCATCAAAGGTCAATGCTGCCAGTTTTGTTTGATTCTTCGACTGTTTGATGGTGACTGCTGATTTTGGTTCCTTGACAGCGATCAATGAAATAGGTTCCTTGTTTTTCTCAAACGGTTGATCGCCATACTTCAGATGTGTATAGGCATCCAGATTGAGGTACAGCACGGGTACTACACTATACGTCGTGGCTTTTGTGACACCAACGATCGTAAAGACTTGTTCATCGCTTCCTAATTTGATTTGATCCCCTAAAGCAAATCCTTTGGATAAAAGATTTTCTGAAACGATCACTTCGTTTGCTGCTTTGTAACTTCGTCCGTCAATCACTTTCGGCACGACGAATTGATCGGCTTCTGCACCGAAAACGGAAATGTTGGTTTTTTCAGACTTTCCTTTATGGGAGATGGCAGAAGAAGTCAGACCAACCGCCGCTTTTTCTTTGGCCTCTACCCGGGATAAATCATCGCGAGCCAAAATCGAAGCACTGGCAACTTTATTGCTGTCTTCAGACAATACGATCGTCTGTGCACCCCAGTCAGCGACAGCTTTCTTGTGGCCATCTGAAAGCCCATTTGCCAATCCGGAAAGCATGAAGACGACATAGGCAACGAGCACCATGATACCAATGATCAAGCTATACCGCAATTTGGCATAGCGAATTTCTTTCCAAGCTAAATACATAGATATTTCCCCTTTCGAAACTCATCATACCCCATCGGTGACATTTTGTCACCGATTTTCTTTCGCTGATCTGTGCTATAATAAATCAACGAATACAAGGAAAGGACTGCGACTTATGCCTAAAGCGACTTTTAATAATCTTCCGCCCGAGAAAAAATTATTTGTCCGGAATATTTTATTGCAGGTTTTTTCGGATAAACCGATCAGCCAAGTAAAAGTCAGTGAGATCGTTGAAGCCCTGCACATGTCGCGGGGGATTTTCTACAAATATTTTGAAGACTTGAATGATGCCTATGACTATCTGATCCACGATTCAGCCAATAAAGTTCATGGCCGTATCTTGCGGAAAATCGGCAGCCATCAGCAGGACTTTTTTAAAGGGTTGGAACTTTTTTTAGTGGAAGCAAATACTTATGGTAAAGAAAGCGATGAGTTTAAGGAATTGCAGTTATTGATCCAAAATAGTTACCTGTTTTCCTATCGCAGTGAAGATCCTCATGGTGCGGAAGCCTGGAAAAAAGTGCTGGCTGCCAATAAATTTCGCATCGACAGTCAAGAAGAAGCCAACAGTTTTCTCTATTTCTCAATGAAACTCGTTATTGATAGCATAACGGATGCTTATGCCAATCAATGGACCAGTGACGAGTTGCTGATGGATTTTGCCTACAAAGTCAAATGGCTAAAGCAAGGCATCCAATAAGACCAGTGCTTTTTTCCTCCTTAGCATGCGACCAAAGATAACCAAAAAGTCAGACAAAATCAGTTAGGTGTTTTCCTAGCTGGTTTTTTATTTCGAAGAAACGACCGACGGAAAAAATTGTTCTAGCTCGGTCTTTAAAAGTGCTTTTGCTATATTACTTGAGGAAGGCAAGGTGAGATAATGGATCGACAGCGATCTTTGACAGAGATTCTAGGAACCATGGACAAACTTCGCAGTTACCTTTTGTCAAGGACCTATCAAGGTGAGGCGAGTGAATGATCGCCCCAGTGCGTATGACGCAAAAAGGCCTCTCAGAGATAACGCTAAAAATTAGACGTATCGCTGAGAGGCTTGCTTTTTTTGTGATAAATGGCTGGCCAATAGGTGTTCGTGAAGAGGAAAGCGCTTTAGGAACGACTAAGATTTTCTGCAAGGACCTCTAAAGCAGCACGGTCACGAATCAAATACTTGCTTTTTTGCTTTTCTAAAATGCTATTTTCACGAAAATTTGTGATGGTACGTAAGAGGTGCCGGTAACTCACATTCAGGATCGCAGCGCAGGTCGTCAACTGATGAGAAAATACGCCTTTTTCTTCATGCAAAAGAATAAACTTGGCTAAACGGGTCTCCACGGGCTCGGTCAGTGAATTGGCCAAACTAACGCCTAAGTTGAGTCGTGAACTCAGCAACTGACAAATGTTCTGCAAAAACCGAACATCCTGTTGTAAAACTGAGCGGTAACGATTTAAAGAAATACAGACACAAACACATGGGGTAACGGCTTTGACACTGCTCTTTGGCAATAATTCCCATAAAGAAGAAGCCTCTCCTAAGAGGGTCGCAGGCTTCGCATAGTCGATAAAGATGTTTTGGGTATCAGAAGGATAGGAGTAGACCATCACGGTTCCTTCCACAAGAAAGTAAAGATAATCTGATACCGTTCCTGTCTGGATCAAGTGCTCATCTTTGGCGAAAGAATGTAGCACTGCCATGTCAGATAGCGTCGTCTCTAGATAATCTTGCAAAGAAAATTTTTCGATATAAGCAGACAGTCGTTGGGCATCATGAATCTTTTTCATGAGGAAGCACCACTCCTTGGAAGTTTTTCTTTATTATAGCTTAGAATCTATATCGGCTCAACACGAACGATAATTAATATTATTTGTAAATTGTATGTAAAAATAAGGTAAAATAGGACATGTGTCACTTCTTAATTTTTGGTAATTTGGTATGATTTACACGTAGTAGAAAACATTCACAGGAGGAATAAAAATGCGTTTCAAACAGTTTGCTAAAGGGATCATGGGTGTGATGTTGGCAGTTGCTTTAACTGGTTGTGCTAGTGGCAATTCAAAACAAGAGGATACAGCAAAAGAAAAATTAGTGGTGCAGTTCGTACCGACCAACAATGATGGATCAATGGAAGCAAAAGCAAAACCTTTTGCCGACTATTTATCGAAAAAACTCGATCGTGAAGTCGAGGTGACTTTGGCTACCGATTATTCAACGATCGTTGAAGCGATGGCTTCGGGTCAAGTAGATATCGGGATCATGCCGCCAGCTGCTTATGTTCAAGCAAAAGATATGGATGCTGCAGAAGCTATTTTAACTTCACAATTAGGCGACTACGATCAAGAAACTGGTTTGCCGCTAGAAGGCCAATTGACGAATACTTTTAAAGGTGAAATTTTAGTCCGTGCGGACAGCGGATTGAATAAGTTGACTGATCTGAAAGGTAAGAAAATTGCGACATTAAGCCCTAATTCAGCCAGTGGCTACATTTATCCAGTAGCTGAGTTGAAAGATGCTGGCGTAGATCCTACCACTGAAGCAACATTAACAACTGTTAATGATATTCCAAGTGAGATTACAGCAGTCTTGAATGGTCAAATGGATGCTGCATTTGTTTTCGAAGGGGCGAGAAATGTCTTTGCTTCTAGTTTTTCAGACAATGATTTGTTTAAAGACCTCAAAGTGCTTTACCTAACTGAAGGAGACATTCCAAATGATGCGATCGCTGTCCAACCAAAAATGGATGACGCATTGAAAAAAGAAATCAAAGATGTTTTCTTAAACATGAAAGACGATGAAGAAGGCGCAGAAGCAATGTCGTTATGGGGACATCAAGGATATGAAGAAGCGGCCGATTCTGCGTATGATACGATCCGTGAATATACCGAAAAAGCAGCGGAGTAAAACAATAAGCTGTTAGCGGATACGAAAGAACTGATCGATGAAGGTAGGAGCTGTACTGCAAGATCGCTGACTGGCAGACGCTTACGCTCCTCTAGCGGTGAGCAGCCTTTATCGGTCGTTGTTTTGATTTACGTGGTGTCAAGATGCTTATAAAGATGGGGAAGAAGTATGATAATTTTCGAAAATGTGTCCAAAGTATACCCAAACGGGGTCAAAGGACTGCAAAACATCAATTTGACGATCGAAGAGGGAGAATTTGTCTCCATCATCGGTCTGAGTGGGGCAGGAAAAAGTACCTTATTACGTTCGATCAATCGTTTAGTGCCGATCACAGAAGGGGATATCCGCATAAATGAGACATCGATCACTAAGGCAAGCAAGAAAGAATTACGGTTGATCCGCCGCCAAATCGGATTGATTTCTCAAAGTTTCAATTTAGTCAAACGCAGTACGGTTCAAAAAAACGTCCTATCTGGACGCTTAGGCTATTATTCAACTTGGAAAAGTATTTTAGGATTATTTTCAAAAGAAGACTATCAACGAACAAAGGAAGCACTGGCAACGGTTGGATTGCTGGATAAGCTGCAGACCCGCAGTGATCAATTGAGTGGTGGCCAGCAACAACGAGTGTCCATTGCAAGAGCTCTTGTGCAACAAGCGCCGATCATTCTGGCAGATGAACCCGTGGCTTCACTGGACCCGATCACGACGGAAAAAGTCATGCAGGATTTGAAAAAAATCAATCAAGAAATGAAAAAAACAGTGATCGTCAACCTTCACTCCGTCCCGCTGGCACGGTCTTACTCCACACGAGTCATTGCTTTGAAAGCGGGAGCGGTTGTTTTTGATGGTGTGCCGGAAGCATTGACAGATGAACGGTTGGAACAGATTTATGGCAAGGCGATTTTTGAAGAAAAGGCAGGAGAAACCCATGAAATTGAAAGAGACCGTTCACTTTAAGTGGTACAAGAACCTGCTGATCTTGCTCTTCTTAATTCTTTGCTTTCAAAGCAGTGCATGGATCACAGGGGCTGACTTTGCGCAAGTCTGGTCCAATTCCAGCCAAGTAACGGCATTTTTTGCACGTTTCTTGCATCCGGATTTTAGCTATTTACCGAAATTAGTCTCACCAATGCTTAAAACATTGGAAATGTCTTTAGTTGGAACGGTCATCGGTGTCTGTGTCGCTATACCTTTCAGCTTTCTGGCTACGACAGTCATTACGGAAAATCGCTGGCTTTCGACGATCTTTCGCTTTTTATTGGGGCTGATTCGGACGATTCCTAACTTATTATTGGCGGCATTGTTCGTCGCCATCTTTGGGATTGGGGAAGCAACAGGGGTTCTGACGATCGCAGTCTTTACATTTGGGATGGTTTCCCAGTTGATGTTCCAAGCAATTGAAACAATCGATTTTGGCCCGATTGAAGCTGCTGCGGCGGTCGGAGCCAGCAAATTGCAGATTGCTGTCTGGTCAGTGGCCCCTCAAGTCATCAGTCAGTTTGCCAACTATACATTTTATGCTTTTGAAGTCAATGTTCGGGCCTCCACGGTTCTCGGATATGTCGGTGCGGGAGGGATCGGTGTCATCCTGAATTCTTCTTTGGCTTTACTAAAATATGAACGAGTCTCCATCATCATTTTGACGATTTTAGTTACTGTGGCGATCGTAGACCAGTTAAGTGAACGAGTGAGGAGGTCCTTTCTATGATGATTCGCGAAGTGAGTAAAAAAACGTGGCTATTATGGGGTCTATTCCTCGTTCTCTTGCTGGTTTCTGCATTGGATTTAGACTATTCGGGGCTAAGCACTTTTTCATTGGCAATGGGCCGAGATGTGTTGAAAGGATTAAGTCAGCCAGACTGGTCATTTTTCTATGACGGCAGTGGGGAAGATTTGTTCAGTCTGCTGTTGTTAACGATTGGGATCGCCTGTTTAGGCACCATGATCGCAACGGTTTTAGCCATTCCTATCACATTATTGAGTGCGGCCAATCTCTGGTCAGCGACTCCTTGGGTTGCTAAAATCGGCAAATTTATCTGCAACGTCTTGCGGGCGTTTCCGGAACTGGTCTATGCGATTATTTTTGTTAAAGTCGTTGGTCCGGGACCTTTTGCCGGTGTGATGGCAATTGGTGTCCATCAAATCGGAATGCTGGGCAAATTGTTTACAGAAGAGATGGAAGCGATGGATGAACGGTTGACGGAAGAGATGCACGCAGTGGGTGCGAACTTCTGGCAGACTATGTTTTTTGTTCGTGTTCCTTACCTAATGCCGATTTACAGTTCGTTTGCATTGAATCATTTTGAGATCGCTGTGCGTAGTGCGGCAACACTAGGCTTAGTTGGTGCAGGCGGAATCGGCGCACCTTTGATCTTTGCGATCCAGACACGAACTTGGAGCAAGGTTAGTATTATTTTGATCGGTGTAGTGATCACCGTCTTTGCTTTAGACCAAATAACAGGAATCATAAGAAAGAAATTGAGATAAAAGATGAATTTATTGCATATATCAGACATACATTTTCGCAGACAATACCCAGATTGCCAAGAGGGCTATCAAGGGATGCTAGCGGCCATGCAAAATCCGCTGATTCCATTAGAAGAATGCATTCGGCATGCGCAACAGCGAGGAAACATCGATTTGGTCGTTATCAGTGGGGACTTGACCGAAGATGGCGAGGTGGAAGATTACCGCTTCTTGAAAGAGTGGCTGCATGAGCGACTGGGAGAGGTCGAAATGATCGTCACTTTAGGCAATCATGACATTAAAAGCCATTTTCGTTTAGGTTGGTGCAGTACAGCGGCTTCCGAGCTGCCTTATAATCAAGTGAAGCGTTACTCAGACATGGCCATTGTGTCCTTTGATAATTCTTGCTATGGAGCGTCAGATGGCGTCGTTGATGAAGCGCAGTTCCAGTGGCTGCAACAGACGTTAGCGGAATTAAAAGAGCTGCCAATCATTTTTGTGACCCATCATCATTTACTGGCACAGCAAAGCTCAACACCAGTCTGGCCCGGTGCGGAACGATTATTGGATTTGTTGGCTTCATACAACATTCGCTGTATTCTCAACGGTCATACGCACCACGCTTTCACCGGCAAAGTTCAGGGGATTCCCTATTATACAGTTGCCAGCATGTCGTTTGTAGGGGAAGACGAAGGACAGGGAATCGTCCGCTTTGAAGAGCGGTATGGCTATAATCTTTATCGTTTTGAAGAAGGGAAATTGATCCATCAAACTTCTGAAAATTATTTGCCCAATCGGCTATTGAAAGTGTTAGATATGTCTCAAGACTAAAAACGGACTTGTCTCATCAATCAAAAGAAACAGTAAAAAGTACATCCGCGAAACATTGAAAAGTAGCGAATGTACTGTAGGCCTTCGACCTGCTTTCTGTTTATGACATTGATGGGACAGGGCCTTTTTTTGTTGGCTGAAAGGATGCGCAGCACTTCATTACTAAGTGGACCGGCAAAGACAGCTAAAAGGTTTTGATCACCTCGATGGTGCCATCTAAATGAAACAACAACGTGTACTGATTGTCGGTTTTGATGCCGTCAAAACGGCGAGCATAGTAGCAGACAGCATCTTTGAGGGTTTGCGTCGTTACTTCTAAAAAGGCGGCACATTCGAGTAATGTTTTACAGCCTTCTTCAAAACAGGCGATGATGTCGTAAGGCGTGACTACGATCGTCGCACCAACATCTCGAGCCTTACGTTCCTGCTTGCGTTTTTCATTGGTATCTTGGGCAGTGATATCTCCCACGCTGGTTAAGTAGTGTCCAATTTCCTCCCCGATGGTTCCTAACAAGTCTGCTTTTGATTGTTTAGGATTCAAATAAATATGTTGATCGATATATAAGCCTTGTTGTCCTTCTGGCATATTTTTGTCAAAAATAAAATGCAGATCTGGGTAGGCAGCCATTAGTTCTTCAACTCTATCCATAGCTATCAATCCTTTTGAGTGTGCCGCTGTTTTATAAAATCAATATAATTCAGAATGTCTTCCATTTGTTCATCGGTTACATTTTCATCAATATGGGCAGCAACTGTTTGTACCCGTTTAGAGGGCGGAGCAAAGTTAGCCAGAGACTGTCGCCCTAATAGGTAGTCTGTGGAGACTTGGAACAATTCAGCCAATTTTACAATCGTTTCCCCATCAGGCTCGTTGCGATCATTCTCAAAATGCGAATAGGCAGCCCGGGTGATCCCTAAATGATCAGCAATCTGTTGCTGTGTTTGATTCATACCTAGCCGAAGTGCCTTCAGTCGTTTACCAAGCATAGCAATCCCTCCTTTTTCATTAGTATATCATAGGTAGATACGATGTGTATCTTTTTTTGCTTCAATCGAGATACGTGTCGTATCTTTTTAATTGACGATATGATACGTATCGAATATACTGCAAATAGATGATACGTTTTGTATCTAAAAAAGAGAGAGGGGTTATCTATGGATCAAACAGTTGCCGCAGTCGTTTTACCTTCCTTGATTACCGGTGTTCTAACCTACTTTGCGACTCGGGTGTCGAGCAAAGCCAACTTAGAGCAGACCAATATAGAAAATGCCAAGATTTTATATGAAAAGTATGAAAAACTCAATCTCGAATTGGAAACAAAAGTAGCTGAATTAGAAACTGCCGCCAGTAGCGACCGGAAAGCCCACCAAGAAGCACTCATTATCTATCAGGCAAAGCTAGCCAAAGCCCGTAACAAACAAGCTCTCTTAATTGCAGAAAACCAACAGCTGAAAGAAAAATTGGCTGTTAAGGATCAGAAAAAGGGATGAATGATTTAGATGAGAGAAACTTGGACTCGTTTCTGGGGGAAGACATGGCATAAAGTGAAGGATTGGAGAGCATTTTACTAAGGATATACAGAACGAGTCCACTTCACTAATAAAGAGAAGTAAACTAGAAACTGGTTAAAGATATTCTGAAACAGTAGTAAATGATTACGAGGAAAAGCTATCCATAAACAAGGATCACGTTGCGGTCTTTGCTATGGGATGGATGAATAAAGAAAAGAAACACTTGTTGCGATTATTTAAGCTCTAAATAAATACGTTTGTAACCTTTAAAAGAAAGAATAATCGGAATCACAAGAAATGCTGCTCGAGAACAACCAGTGCGCCAATAAAGTGGCATGTTTATGAATCAATTCATTCCGGTAAATCGTATAAAGAAGTTGAAGTAATAATCGGATTCAGTCAAAGTACGTTTTTCAGAATAAAGAAAAAATCGAAGAGGGGAATTTCTCTACGGTTTTTGATGAATACTAATTATTATTCTCTTACCTACTTTCTATTATTGTGTTGGATGAAGTGAATAAACACTGAAAGGACAATTTTATACATTGTTTAGTCATGTATAATTGTGTATTGTAATGGTATAAAAGTAATTAATTGAAATGAGGTGGGTGAAAATGCTGAATAAGATTAAAACGATGTGTGTGTGTTCTGTGATAATTTTAGGTGTTGGAACTATTGGGAATACTGTAGCAATTGCATCAGAAGTTAACACCAATACAAATGAAAATGAGTATGTAGATGAAGAAGGAACATATGGTGTACCACTAGAATATCTTTCAGATGATGTCATAGCAGAGATCAACAATATAACTTTCCAAGACCTAATGAATTTAGCAATTGAGAGAGGTTATGATCCAGAAGATATTTGGACCAAAGAAGAAATTGAAATGAATACCAGATCAGTCATGCTGCGTAGAGGCGTAAATAAAATGATTGTAATGAGCAATGACTTGAAGTACCTGTATGTAGATAGTTCGTATTCAAAAGCAGCATTAGCTCTAGGAGTTGGGGCTTTATCAAGTCTATTTTCACCAATCGCAGGTGTTTTCGCATCGACTGCGGCAGCGTTCTTGATAGATAAAGCAGGAAGTGTGGATCTCAACAAAGGAGTAATTATAAGATTTTCGCGGAATAAAGCCCATCTCTTAGTTCCAACTGCTATATGGACACAGGATAGCTAGTATGATCGAAGGTGAATGAAGTGATGGTAGATAGAAAAAGAAAAATAGCTTATATAATAACATTCATAGCACTACTATTTTTGTTATTAGGATTTAGGTATTTTCCAAATCACGATACGATGATTATTGTTGCAGTCCTATTTTTAATAATACTTAATGATGAAATAGCAACGCTAATATTAAAAATCTGGAAAAAAATGTAGTCACCATTAAAATCACTCAAAAATAATTGAGTGATTTTTTTCAATAGAAAATCCCATGAGTCTATAGGAGGTCGACAAAAAAACAGATGGTCCAGCTTTTTAGCTGACCATCTGTTCTTTGACGTACTCGGCATACAATGGATGAGTGGCAATCAATTCTGTGTGTCGGCCGTTTCCGGTAACGGCGCCTTTTTCGATGAAATAGATTTGATCTGCATCGACGATGGTAGATAAGCGATGGGCGATCACGAGGGTAGTACGACCTTCCATCAAATGGTCGAGGGCCCGTTGGACTTTTTCTTCCGATTGGGAGTCAAGACTGGCGGTCGCTTCATCTAACATCAATATTTTGGGATTTCGTAGAAAGGCACGAGCGATGGCGATCCGCTGTTTTTGTCCGCCAGATAGTTTTACCCCGCGCTCGCCAATCTCTGTCTCTAATTGGTCTGGAAAATCTCGGACGAATTGATCTGCGTAAGCAAGGGAAAGACCCTGCCATAGCTCATCTTCCGATAACGTGCGATCCAGTCCATATTGGAGGTTGTCGCGAATGCTGCCGGCAAAGACGGCACTATCTTGGGAAACGTAACCAATCTGTGAGCGCCAAGCTTGAAGGTCTAATGACTGGATCGGTTTTCCACCAATTGTGATCATGCCGCTATCTGGTTGGTAAAAACGTTCCAATAAGGCGAAGATCGTTGACTTACCGCCACCACTAGGACCGGCAAAGGCAATCACTGTATTCGGCTTGGCTTCAAAAGAAACTTCATTGAGAATCCTCCGTTCTTCGTTGTAACTGAAGCTGATATGTTCTGCTTTTAATACTTGGCCTTCCACATTGACTGTTTCTGTGGCAGTGAAAGATTCACTTGGTGTGTCAAGTATTTCTTGAATGCGTTCGGTTGCCCCCATGGCTTTTTGCACTTGTGAAAAGAACATGGCGAAAGTCGTAACGGGAGCGATGATGTTGAAAAGATACAACAAAAAGGCAACTAAAGCACCGCTAGTTAATGTGCCGGCTTGGACTCTAACCGCTCCATAGCCTAGAATCCCAACAAATAAACCCAGCATTGCAGTCATCATGATCGGTTGTAGAACGGCCTCAACTTTGGCGTCTTTGACACCTAATGAGAAGATGCTTGTAATCAAGCGGCGACCGCTCTCTTGCTCGCTTTTTTCTCCGTTGCTGGCTTTGATCAACCGAATTTCGGCTAGTTTCTCACTGGCATCTGCATTGAAATTTGCGGTGGCCGCTTGCAGTTGCCGTCCTAGTTTGGACATGATTTTTCCAATCGGCAACATGATCAATGCGATGAGGGGAACCGCGCTAAACATGAAGGCTGCCATCTTCCAATCCATCCAAAATAGGATCACCATTGATCCTACCAACTGAATGGCACCTGTGACGAAATTGGGAAACTGAGTAGTGACCAGATCTTTGATGACGGAAGTATCATTGACAAGTCTTGAACTGCTTTCACCGGATTTGTGGGCATCGAAATAGCCGACAGGCAAATGCAGCAGATGGGTCCAGAGTCGTTCTCGCAACGTTTTGACGGCACTTTCTCCTACGTATCGTAAGAGAAAGCCGCCGATCGTTCCTAAACCCAGTTGTAATGCAAATGCGACAATCAAAACGATGACCATATTGGAACTAAAAGTGGGGGTGCCACTAGTATCGACCAATTTTTTGGTTAATTGCGGAACGATCAAACTGGCACCACTTGTTAATAAGCTGAGAAACAAACCCAATGCAAAAAGCGATTTTTTGGGATTGACACTCGTGATTAATTGGATGAAATTTTTTAATTTAAAACTTGTTGCAGGGGTTGGTTGATTTTGGTGAATTTGACTTTCTTCTTGCATGGTTGTCCTCCTCTTCTAACGAGTACCTTCATAAACGTTAGAAGTTCATTTCCTTGTTTTTTACTAGAAATCTTTCCATTCATCGGTAGGGTGTTCCGAGTCCGAGTCTGTTGGTTTTTGCTTGCGGGGATCAAAGGAATCATTATTGAAAAAATCACCGTGCCATGGATGGTGAAAATCGTTTCTTCCACCTCGCCCAAATGGTGGGAAGCCAGGCATTCCGTGATGACCTCTAAAAGGCATTTGCCGCATCGCATCTCTCATTTCTTTTTTCATTTGGCGCCGTTCTTCATTGCTCATGGATTGCCAATCCCCACCCCAGTGATCCATCATGCTTTCCCGGAGATGTTGCATGGCTTGCAAGCGATCCATTGGGTCAACGAAGCGCTCGGCTTGTTGCTGAAAATCCGTTTCCCAACCGGCAGCAATTTTTTGCAAATAGTCACTGAAGAGTTGTTGCTCTTCTTCAGTTAAACCAGCAAAAAAGATTTCACTGCTCGCTTCTTCTTTATTGGTACTTAGCTTTTCAGCTTTGCTGCGTCCGGTGTCAGTTAAATAAATCCGTTTGATCCGCTTGTCTGCTTCGTCTTCTTTTCTTTCAATATCACCTGAATTTTCCATTTTCTTCAATAATTCTGCTAACGAACTAGGTCTTAAATCAAGCACTTCTGCCAAATAGTTTTGGACTAATCCATCTTCTAGCTTTAGGATCGCCAGCACCCGTTGCTGACCGGAAAGCCGTTGTTTCCGTTGACTTAAAAAAGCATTTCGTGCTTCACTTATGAATTGTAATTGTTTCATTAGCTGATTTGTTAAGTGACTCATAGTGCATTCCTCATTTCTTATTTTATAAAGTTCGGTACCTAACTTTATTTCGGATTTATTATAGTTCGGTACCGAACGTTTGTCAACCCATAGATATGATTTAAGAAAAGATAATCAGCCGCATCTCGTTCAAAGGAGGATCTAGCACAAGATGAATCGCAATTTTTAAAGAGGAAATTTTCCTCAAAAAGAGCGCCAAGAAAATGAGAAAGATGCGCTTATGTGGGAAATTTCAGGAAATATCACTTGGTGGTAAAGAAGGGGTAGCTGTCGTCGTTCATTTATTTTTATTTTTATATATTGACAAAACGAAAGCAAATGATAATATAAGAGTGCAAATAAAAATGCAAAGGAGCAAGCAAATGATTGAATTAAAAGAATTAGCCAATATGGTAGATCATACGTTATTGAGAGCGGATGCTACCAAAGAAGAGTTTCAAAGACTTTGCCAAGAAGCAGATGATTATGGTTTTAAGATGGTAGCAATCAATTCTTATCCAGTAGCAATCTGTCGGGAGTTTTTGAAAAACAGTAAGGTTCATGTGGGAGCGGCTATCGGTTTTCCATTAGGACAAACGACCATCGAAACGAAAGTATTTGAAGTAGAAGACGCCATCAAAAACGGGGCCGATGAAATCGACTATGTCATTAATATTGGTCAATTGAAAGATGGCAATTTGGCATATATTCGTGAAGAAATGAAAGCAATCGTAAATGCATCTCGTGAAGGCGGAATTATCAGCAAAGTTATTTTAGAAAATTGTTATTTGACAGATGATGAAAAAATGGCGGTTTGCCAGATAGCAAAGGAAGTCAAACCTGATTTTGTTAAAACGTCAACCGGATTTGGTACAGGAGGCGCAACGATTGCAGATGTTCAATTAATGAAAAAAGTGGTCGGCAACGATGTAAAAGTGAAAGCTGCCGGAGGTATTCGTGATTTGAACACTGCATTAAAAATGATTGAAGCAGGAGCGGAACGCTTAGGGACTAGTTCAGGTATCAAAATTATCGAGGAATATCAGCGAGAGGGGTAGAGAAATGACAAAAATACGTGATCTATTGAAACCAGAGTTTATTCATTTTGATTTGCAAGCGACCACGAAAAATGCTGCAATTCGTGAACTTACGAACGCCTTTGTAACGAAAGGCGTGGTCGAAAATGATAGCGTTTACTTATCGGCGGTCATGAAACGAGAGGAAGAAAGTACGACAGGGATCGGTTTTGGCGTAGCGATTCCCCACGGAAAAAGTACCGCGGTGACGAAGCCTGCGTTAGGGTTTGGTCGAAGCCAGAGGGGTATTGAATACGACTCCATGGACAATAAACCAGTTCATCTCGTGTTTTTGATTGCTGTACCGGAAACGTCAAATGATGAACACCTGAGAATTCTTAGTCAGCTGTCTCGAAAGCTAATGCATGAGGAGGTCCGCCAAAAGTTAATGACCGTCACAACTGTCGAAGAGATTTATCAGATGTTTGAATAAGGGAGGCTAAAAAAATGAAAGTTGTGGGAATTACTTCGTGCTCAACTGGAATTGCGCACACGTATATGGCGGCAGAGAGTCTAGCCATTGCGGCCAAGAAACGTAATATTGAGATCAAAGTTGAAACACAAGGTTCGATTGGGGCAGAGAACGTTCTAACAGAACAAGAAATCGCCGCTGCAGATGTGGTTATCATTGCTGCCAGCACCTCGGTCAATAAGGAACGCTTCAATGGCAAACGCTTGTTGGAAGTAGATGTTACAGAAGCGATTGATCATCCGGATGATTTGTTGGATCGCGGAGCAAATGCCCCTATTTACTCAACGGTAACAGAGGATAAATCAGAAGCCAAAGCGGCAAAAAGCGGCATCTATAGTCACTTGATGACAGGGGTCTCGTATATGATTCCATTTGTTGTCGCTGGTGGAATTTGTATTGCATTAGCTTTCGCATTCGGGGGAATCAACGCGGAAGGAGAACTCGCTTCAGCGATCAATGAGTTGGGCGGAATTGCGATGGGGCTGATGTGGCCAATCTTGGGTGGATATGTGGCATTCTCCATTGCGGATCGTCCAGGTCTTGTTCCCGGAATGGCTGCAGGAATGATTGCCTCATCGATGAATGCCGGATTCTTAGGCGCACTATTGGGGGGCTTTTTAGCTGGTTACACTGTTTATTGGCTGAAAAAAGTGCTGAAGCTGCCAGCTGCATTCTCTGGTTTGCTACCTGTTTTGATCCTTCCAGTGGTCTCGATCTTATTCGTAGGTCTAATCATGAAATTTATTGTCGGTATTCCGATTACAGCACTAAATGAAGGAATCACAAACTGGCTTAATAGCTTGTCAGGAATAAATTCTGTTTTACTTGGTCTGCTTTTAGGCGGGATGATGGCGATCGATCTGGCAGGTCCGATTGGGAAAGCCGCTTACTTCTTCGGCGTCGCTTCGTTAACCAATCTAGGAGTTGGCGAAACCAGTACAGTCATGGCGGCGGTCATGATTTCAGGAATGGTACCGCCACTAGCAATGGCACTATCATCAACGATTTTAGGGAAAAATTTATATAGTAAAGAAGAACGTGAGGCAGGTAAATCCGCCTGGGTCTTAGGCTTATCTTTTATCTCTGAAGGAGCGATTCCTTTCGCGGCTGCCGATCCACTGCGGGTGTTGGCATCAGTGACGGTTGGTTCAGCGATTACCGGTGCGTTGTCCATGATCTTCCAATGTGGCATCGCAGTGCCTCATGGCGGATTCTTTGTGTTCTTGATTCCGGGAGCAGTAGAAAATGTTCTGTTATATATCTTAGCATTAGCAATCGGAACCATCATCAGCGGCTTTTTGGTAACCGCCGTAAAAGTATTCTCTCAGAAGAGACAAGCAGCAAAGGAGTAAGGATGACATGACAGAACGAATTAGGATTTGTTTAATAGGAACAGGCAGAGCAGGCATGATTCATGGAAAAAATTTCGCTGGCCGTGTTAAAAATGCAGAATTGATTGCTTTATGTGATCCCTCGAAGGAAAGTTTGGAGACCGCACAAAAGGAAGTGGATTGTCCTTACCTGTATCAAGACTATCATGAGGCTTTGCAAAATCCTGCGATCGATGCCGTGGTGATCGTCACTCCGACGGTCTATCACAAAGAAATTGCGTTGGCAGCAGCAACTGCTAAAAAACATATTTTTTGTGAAAAGCCATTAGCGATGGATGAATCAGAGTGTTTAGCGATGATCCAAGCAGCCGAAGAAAATCATGTGAAATTGCAGGTTGGGTTTATGCGCCGTTTTGACGCCAGCTTCCAAGAAGCCAAAAAAGTAGTCGATTCTGGCGTAATTGGCGATGTGGTTATGGTGAAATCCCTGACCCATGGTCCGAGTGAACCAAAACCGTGGATGTTTGACATTCATAAAAGTAATGGACCGATCGGCGAAGTAAACAGTCACGATTTTGATACCCTACGTTGGCTGACAGGCAGTGAGGTGACCAGCATCTATGCGAATGGCGGGAATTATCGCTCACCAGAGGTAAGAAATGAGTTTCCAGATTATTACGATACAGTCGCCATGAATTTGCGTTTTGAAGATGGCAAACTAGGCCTAATTGATGGTGCTCAATATGTTCAATACGGGTATGATGCTCGGACTGAGATTTTGGGAACCAAAGGGAGTATTTTAGTGGGGGATCAAGGGAAGCACAATATTGTCGTCGCAACCAGCAACCAGCAACTGATTCGACCAACTATGCACAGCTGGATGTATTTGTTTCGAGAAGCTTATATTGCAGAGGATCAAGCATTTGTTGATTGCATTCTGAAAGATACCGCGCCTCAATGCACGGGACATGATGGCTTGATGGCCGTTCGATTAGTTAATGCCGGGTTGACGTCACTGTTGGAAAATAGAATTGTTGAGGTGGAAAGATAAATGAAAGCAATCCAATTATTGGGCAAAGAAAAGATTCAATTGACTGACATAACAAAACCGGAAATCACTGAAAAGGAAGTATTGATAAAGGTTAAAGCCGCGTCCATTTGCGGCACCGATGTTCGAATGTATAAAAATGGTTATCCAACCGCAAGCGAGGCAACCCCTTTGACATTAGGTCATGAAATCGCTGGTTGTATTGCTGAAGTTGGCTCTGCCGTTGATTTTTATCAAGAAGGAATGCGGGTAGCCATCGCGCCAAACATGGGCTGTGGCATCTGTGATCAGTGTGTCAGCGGCAACACTCATTTATGCGAAAGCTATCAAGCTTTTGGGATCAATCTGCCAGGTGGTTTTGCAGAATACTTAGTCGTTCCAGAAAAAGCTGTTCGCCAAGGAAATATCTCATTGCTCCCAGATGAATTGTCTTATGAAGAAGCGGCTTTGATCGAACCATTTAGTTGTGTATTCAATGGGCAAGAAATAGCAGGTAATCAACCGGGGGACAATGTCTTGATCATCGGTTCAGGTCCAATCGGCATCATGCATGCGATGCTAGCTCGGGCAAGAGGAGCCGGTAAAATAATGATGAACGATCTATCGGAAGCCCGTTTGGCAGATGCAAAGGAAATGATTCCAGACTTGATTCCATTGACCTCTGATGGATTACAGGAAAAAGTCTTTGCCAAAACTAATGGTCAAGGGGTGGATCTATGTATTATTGCTGCACCAGCACCACAGGCACAAGAAGCAAGTTTCAGTTATATGGCGACAAACGGCCGCTGTCTATTTTTTGGTGGTTTGCCGAAGGAAAAAGAAGAAGTAAAATTGAATACAAACATCCTTCATTACAAACAGTTGCGAGTATTCGGCTGTACCCGTGCTAGCTTGAAGGGCTATCGAACCTCCGCACAGCTAGTTGCAAGTGGTAGAATTCCGTTGAAAAAATTGATTACAAAACGTTACGCAATCAATGAGTTTCCTCAGGCGCTTGAAAATGCTATCAATGCAGTAGGGTTGAAAAATGTCATTGTCTTTGACGAATCATTTTAGTTCGATTGCTTCCATTTTCATTTTCTTTTATAATGAAACAAAACACAAAAAGGTGATAAAAAATGGACGACCAATTATATGCAGAGGAAAGAAAACAGTCAATTGTTAAAATAGTCAATGAAAAACATCGGATGCAAGTTACTGAGCTGGCGGAACTTTTCAATGTGACGGGTTCAACGATCCGCAATGATTTGCGAGAACTTGAGAACGAGGGGTTAGTGACCCGGACACACGGTGGCGTGATCAAGCGTGAATTTCAACGAAGTGTTGAGACGATCCCCAAAAATCGAGCCTTTACCAATGAAAAATACCGCATCGCTGAACGTGCGGTACGATTGATCGAAGAAAATGATATTTTGGCGATCGATACGGGCACCTCTTGCCGTGCTTTTGCAGAAAAATTGATCAACAGTCCACTGAAGCATTTGACGATTTTGACCTATGATTTGGAGATTGCCTTATTGATAAGTGAGAAAACCAATTATCAAGTGCAAGTTATTGGCGGTACCATTCGAAATGGCTATCCCTATGTTTCAGGTAGTTCAGTAGCGTTGGGATTAGCCGGTTTTTCTGTAGATAAAGTGATTCTAGGCACCACTTCTTTTGACAAGAATTATGGGCATTCAACCCCTAATTACGAAACTGCTGAAATGAAGAAAAGCTTAATCAATATTAGTCGGATCAAAATTGTTCTATGTGAATCCAACAAGATCAATCAGCGGAGTTTTAAGCAATTTGCTACACCAGATGAATGCGATTATTTGATTACAGATTCGCAGATTACAAAAGAACAGCAAACCGATATTGGTGGATTGAATGTCAATGTATTGATAGCTTAAAGGTATTGCGCAGCACCGAGGGGCACTGGTTTACAGAAAGTGTGTTCTAAGGAATGGGGTTGAAGGTTGTGCTTTCGGACGATGACGGATCAGTCTTCTAAACCATTTGATTTGTTTTATAAAAAAAGCCACGTTCTAGTGTTTCTATGAAGCGACCCCAAAAGTTAGATTAAAAAACCTAACTTTTGGGGTCACATCATAGTCTTTCTAGGATGTGGTTTTATTTTGATCGGATAATTTTTCTAAAATGGTTTCGGCAACGGCTTGTGGAATGCCCGCTTGTTGGATCTCTGCCACGGAAGCAGCTTGAATGTTTTTCAACGATTTGAAGGTCTTCATTAGCTGTTGCTTACGTTTCGGTCCTAAGCCAGGAATCTCATCCAATCTTGAAGAGAAGCTATTCTTACTGCGTAATTGCCTGTGGAAAGTAATGGCAAAACGATGGACCTCATCTTGGATTCTTTGCAACAAAAAGAATTCGACGGAATTTCGTTCGAGCTGGATCGGCTGCAGGGCATCGCCAAACAGTAACTCACTAGTTTTATGTTTATTGTTTTTGACCAGACCAGCTACTGGAATATCTAATCCTAACTGGTTATGCAAGACATCTTGTGCGGCACCTACTTGGCCTTTCCCACCATCGATCACGATCAGGTCAGGAAAGGGTAATTTTTCTTTTAAAACCCGGGAATAACGCCGGTAGATTACTTCTTGCATGGAACCATAATCATCGCCGCCTTGTGCGGTTTTGATTTTGTATTTTCGGTAATCATCTTTTGACGGCTTGCCGTCTACAAAGACGACCATTGCAGAAACTGGATCGGTTCCCATGATGTGAGAGTTATCAAACGCCTCGATGCGATAAGGGGCGGCAATGCCCATGGCTTCGCCTAATTTTTCCACCGCACCAATCGTTCGTTCTTCTGTCCGCTCGATAAGAGCAAACTTCTGATCCAATGCGATTTGCGCGTTTTTATTGGCTAAATCGACCAGTTTCTTCTTATCGCCTCGTTGCGGTTGCAAGACTTTGGTTTTTAACAGCACTTCTAGGGGTTCCCGTTCAATCGTTTGGGGGACAAAAATTTCTTTTGGTATAAAGTGCTCATTTTTTTGATAAAATTGTCCGATGAATGTCAAAAAGTCTTCTTCTGCTTCATTGTAGAAAGGAAACAAGGAGACTTCTCGCTCAATCAATTTTCCTTGGCGGATAAAGAACACTTGGACACACATCCAGCCTTTGTCCACACTGTAACCGAAGACGTCGCGATCAAGCAGATCGGTCAAAGTCATCTTTTGCCGGGTCATGACAGTATCGATGGCTTGGATTTGATCTCGCAATTCTGCAGCACGTTCAAATTCAAGGGATTCGATCGCTGCGCCCATTTTTTCCTTTAGTTCTTTTTGGATCTCAACATGTCCACCGTGGAAAAAGTGTTTGACTTGATCAACGATTTTTCGATATTCCTTGGGGTCCATGTGATGAACGTAAGGGCAGACGCATTGTCCCAGATGATAGTAAAGACAAGGACGCTTTTGCGATGCCCCACATTTGCGTAATGGAAACAAGCGATCCAAGATCCGTTTTGTTTCATTCGCTGCTCGGGCATCCGGATAAGGACCAAAGTAAAGCGCACCATCTTTCAACACTTTGCGAGTGATGATCAGTTTCGGATAGCGTTCATTCGTAACTTTGATAAATGGATAGGACTTGTCGTCCTTTAACATGATATTGTATTTTGGTTTGTTTTTTTGAATCAGATTGATTTCTAATAGAAGTGCTTCGGTATTGGATTCAGTCACGACATATTCAAAGTCGGCGATTTCTTGAACCAAGCGCTCTGTTTTCGTGTCATGACTTCCTGTAAAATAGGAACGGACACGATTTTTTAAAATTTTCGCCTTCCCCACATAAATGATCGTTCCATTTTTGTCTTTCATCAAGTAACAACCAGGTTGATCGGGTAAGAGAGCTAATTTGTTTTTGATCTGTTCCTTCATTTCAGGGTCCTTTCTAAGTGGCGCGCACATTTGTTTTGCTTGTTGTAGGGGAACATCAGAGCCCATTTTATTCTATCACAAAATAATTAAGAAACAATGAATGAGTTTTTTTACCAAAAAAATCCACTCAATCGTAAGAAAAGATTAAGAAGTGAGCAAGGACAACGAGAAGTCGTGAGCTATTCTGGGTATTCTTGCCAGTCTCTGATAAACGAGGCACAAGCAGTCAACTCTTTATAAGAATCACGGGGCCGTTTGATCAAATAAAACTGCCGCCGGTACTGTTCACCTAACTCTTTATAGGGAATTTCCCCCGCAGCTCGTACCGAGATAATCGAGGAACCAAAGCCTTTTTTCAACAGCGCCACGATCATCTCGTTATTGGCGATTTCTAACACCGGAGTCTGGATGTTTTGCTCTTCTAAATAGCGTTTCATATAATAGTAAACCCCGGAACTTTGCTCTCGGACAAGCCAAGGACCTGCCACAGGATCTCCCGCCAATACCAGACGGTCACTCATTAAAGGATAACGCTCCACAGTGGAGGCGGACAACGGTTTTTCAATGATCCCTAGATCAAGCTCATGCTGTTCTACAGCATGCAAGACAGCCGCCGAATTTATCATCTCCACTTGAAATTGGATGTGGGGAAAGCGAGCATATAAGCCTATCAGCAAATCCGGCAGCAAGTAGATCGCAAAAGTATGGGAAACGCCGATCCGACAGGGAATCAGCTGTTGCGTACCTTGTTGGATCTCTTGATACAGGTGTTGCCAATCATCTAACAGGTTCAAGCTTCTTTGATAAAGGAGGTGCGCTTGTGGGGTTGCCGCAATGTTCATACGGCCATTTCGAATAAAAAGCTGGGTATTCAGTTCTTCTTCGAGCTGTTTGATATGGGCAGAGACGGTAGGCTGGGAAACAAACAATAACTCAGCCGCTTTCGAGAAGTTCTGAGTTTCATAAACGATTTTGAAGGTTTCTAGTTTTTCTAATATTGTAATCACTTCCATTATAAAATCCTATTAAAACTATTATATCAATAAATCTTATAGATGGAAATTGCTGTGTATAATAGAGAGATAGGATGAAAGGATGGACCAGAATGAATGCTTTAAAAATCAAACCTGCCAAGTTGCAACCGTTTCTACCGGGGCTGCTTTTATCGATTGTGGTAGCGGCGGTAGCGAAAATCTTGGCACTTTGGCTGCCGCAATTAGGTGGAGCGACCTTAGCGATTTTGTTAGGAATCGTTTTAGGCAATACGTTTTTCAATCAAAAACAGTATGCCCAAGGAACAAAGTTTGCGGAAAGTCGACTCTTAGAATACTCTGTCGTATTGCTAGGTTTCACCGTGACCTTTCAAACAATCAGCGAAATGGGTGTTCGTGGATTTATTTATATCGTTTTGATGATGTCAATCGTCATTACAGCGGCTTATTTCATTGGAAAAAAGTTAGGGTTCAATCAAAAAATGCGTTTGATGATGGCAGGGGGAAATGCAGTCTGTGGCTCTTCCGCAATTGGTGCGATTGCACCCGTGATTCAAGCCGATGACGAAGAAAAAGGACAGATCATCACCCTCGTCAATTTGCTGGGAACAGTGATGATGCTGACTTTGCCGTTTCTAGGTCTGGCATTGTTCGGTTCGGACGTTTTGCAAAAAAGCGCACTGCTGGGAGGAACCTTGCAATCCGTAGGGCAAGTTGTAGCAGGTGCCAGTTTGCTTGATGCCGAGATCGTCAAATATGCGATGCTGTTTAAAATTTCTCGGATCATTTTATTGGTTGTGGTGGTTCTGATTTTTGAACGAATCGCCTCTCAGCAAAACCAATCCGTATCTACGGTAAAACAAAAGCGTTCCCTACGTATTCCCTGGTACGTCATCGGATTTTTGCTGATCTGTATCTTGAACAGCTTTGTTGCCTTGCCAAGTTGGTTGAATGATGCTGCACATTTTATCAGTACATGGTTTGAAACCATCGCCTTGGCAGCGATTGGCCTACGCTTGGACTTCCGTAAATTCATGAAAGAAGGACCGAAGTTTCTTTTTTATGGACTTTCAGTCGGTTTGGTCCAAACCGTTGCCGCCCTTAGCTTGATCTGGTTGCTGAAAATTTAATTGAAGCTGTAAAAAAAGGGGCTGTGCCATAAGTCTCCGACAAGTAACACGATCCGAATAATATCTATTATTGCTCCTGCGGTGCAGTGGCTCCTCGTCGCAAAAGTTAGAGGAATCTATGGCAATAGAAAAGTATTCGGTTTAACTTGTTGGATGATGACTTATGTCACAGTCTTTAGTATTGCTCCTGCGGTGCAGGGACTCCTCGTCGTAAAAGTCCGAGGAATCTATGGCAATAGAAAAATATTCGGTTTAACT